>CAZYTO010000051.1:0-23889 GCA_964650405.1 uncultured Thermoanaerobaculia bacterium
GCATGCGACGCGGGCTGTGTTGCATGCGACGCGGGCTGTGTTGCATGCGACGCGGGCTGTGTTGCGTGCGACGCTGGTGGCAGTTGTCCCGCTCGCCGCTCGCCATCCCCGCTCGCCCGTCACACGAAGATCCGCATCTCCTTCAGCTCCTTCAGGCGGTCGCGGATCTCGCCGGCCTTCTCGAACTCCAGGTTCTTGGCCGCCTCCTTCATCTCCTTGGTAAGGCGGCTGATGGCCTTGTCCAGGTCTTCGTCTTCCCCGAGCACGGACTTGCGCCGGCCGATGGGAGCGGCGACGTCGAAGTAGTCGAGGTTGGACATCTTCACCAGGTCGCTGTCGATGGCCTTGATGATCGTGGCCGGCTCGATGCCGTGCTCCTCGTTGTACTTCCTCTGGATGGCCCGGCGGCGGTTGGTCTCGTCGATGGCATTGCGCAGCGAATCGGTGATGACGTCGGCGTAGAGAATGGCCAGCCCGCCGACGTTGCGGGCGGCGCGGCCGATGGTCTGGATGAGCGAGGTCGTGGAGCGGAGAAAGCCTTCCTTGTCCGCATCGAGGATGGCCACGCAGGAGCACTCCGGGATGTCCAGGCCTTCGCGCAGGAGGTTGATGCCGACCAGGACGTCGTACACGCCGGCACGGAAGTCGCGGAGGATGGCGATGCGCTCCAGGGTCTCGACGTCGCTGTGCAGGTAGTTGACCTTGATGCCCAGCTCCATCAGGTAGCGGGTCAGGTCCTCCGACATGCGCTTGGTGAGCGTGGTGACCATGACCCGCTCACCCTTGGAGATGCGTTCCTTGATCACGCCGATCAGGTCGTCCACCTGCCCCTTGACCGGCTTGACGACGATCTCCGGATCGAGCAGGCCCGTCGGGCGGATGACCTGTTCGGCGAAGAGGCCGCCGCTCCGCTCCAGCTCGAACGGTGCCGGGGTGGCCGAGACGTAGATCATCTGGTCGAGCTTCGTCTCGAACTCGCCGAAGGACAGGGGCCGGTTGTCGATGGCGCTGGGCAGGCGGAAGCCGTACTCCACGAGCGTCTCCTTGCGGGACCGGTCGCCTCCCCACATGCCGCGCACCTGGGGGATGGTCTGGTGCGACTCGTCGACGACAAGGAGAAAGTCTTTCGGGAAGTAGTCGATCAGCGTCGGCGGCGGCTCGCCCGGCTGGCGGCCGGAGAGGTGGCGCGAGTAGTTTTCGATGCCGTTGCAGTAGCCGAGCTCCGCCATCATCTCCAGGTCGAAGAGCGTGCGCTGGGAGAGGCGCTGGGCTTCGAGCAGCCGGTCGTTGGCCCGCAGGAAGGCCACCCGCTCATCGAGCTCCACGCGGATGTTCTCCATCGCCTGCAGCAGCCGCTGGCGGGGCGTGACGTAGTGCGTGCGCGGGTAGACGGCCAGGCGGTCGATGTCCCGGCCGAACGTGCGGCCGGTGACGGGGTCGATACGCACGATCTTGTCGATCTCGTCGCCGAAGAACTCGATGCGCACGGCGTCGTCCTCGTAGGCCGGCCAGAGCTCGAGCACGTCGCCGCGCACGCGGAAGTTGCCGCGGGCCAGGTCGTACGGCGTCCGTTCGTACTGCATTTCCGTGAGCCGGCGGAGGTAGTCGGTCATCCCCTTCTCCACGCCCCGCTCGAAGAAGACGAGCATGGAGTGGTAGAGGTCGGGGTCGCCGATGCCGTAGATGCAGGAGACCGAGGCCACGATGATGACGTCGCGGCGCTCGAAGAGGGCCTTCGTGGCCGCCAGCCGCAGCTTGTCGATCTCGTCGTTCTTGGTCATCTCCTTTTCGATGTAGAGATCGTTCTGCGGGATGTACGCCTCGGGCTGGTAGTAGTCGTAGTACGAGACGAAGTACTCGACCTTGTTGTTGGGGAAGAAGTTCTTGAACTCCTGGTAGAGCTGTGCGGCCAGGGTCTTGTTGTGACTGAGCACGAGGGTGGGACGGTTGATCTCCTCGATGACCTTGGCCACGGTGAAGGTCTTGCCCGACCCCGTCACGCCGAGGAGCACCTGGTCGCGCAGCCCGGCCCGGACGCCGTCGACGAGTTGCCGGATGGCCGCAGGCTGGTCGCCCTGCGGCTGGAAGGGAGAGACGAGCTCGAAGTTCATTTGGGTTTGGTTCCGCTGTTGGCGGTGTGCAGATCGGTGAGCAGCTTCGTCATTTCCGCGGACGTGACCTTGTCGTCGATCATGGCGTCGCGCATGTCGCGCAGGACCGGCTGCAACGCTTCCAGTCCCACCTTTTTGGCAGTGAGGTTCGTCTGCAGCGAGGTCATCTCGCGATCGAAATCGGTCCGCTGGCCGGCCGTGACGTCCTTGTCGTAGATCGCGGCCATGTCCCGCCGCGAGCTGGAGATGAACCAGCTCATCAGCCGCATCATCCCGCCGTGCGTGGCGAAGTAGCCGGCGGCGAAGAAGACGCCCAGGAACGCCGTCGCGGCGATGCCGCAGCCCGTGGCAGCCCAGGGAGCGAAGAGACGGGGGCGGTCGCCGGGAGGGGCGGAATAGTATTCCGCGGGCAGCGGAGTACGCCGGCGGCCGGGGGCGGAAACCGGCGCGGGCGGGATCGCAGGAACCTCGAAGTTTTCGCTTTGCACGGCCTCGCCTGAATGTATCATGGCCCGACTTCGGTCCATTATCGGGAGACACCAGAGCAATGCCTGTTGTATTGTCCAACGTGACGGTCCTCATCCTCGATGACAACCCCCTCGTGCTGAAACTGGGGCGGGCTCTCCTGGAGCGTGAGGGCTGTACGGTACTGACCGCCTCGAGCTGGATCGAGTTCAATCACGTTCTGGCCGGGAATTCGCCCGACATCATCTTTCTCGACGTGAATCTGCCGTCGATCAAGGGCAACCGCCTCAGCGAAGTCCTCAAGTCGCAGTCCAACAAGAAGGACATCCCCATCGTCCTCATCTCGGACCTGCCGGAGAAGTCGCTGGAGGAGATGTTCCCCAGCTCCGGCGCCAACGCCTGGATGCGTAAACCGCTGACACGCGACAAGATGGTCGACATGATCCAGCGGTACGTGACGCGCTGACGTTCGTTGTCCGTTGTTCGTTCTCCGTTGTTCGTAGAGGCCTTTGAGCGACCCGGTACCTGTCACCGGGTACCTGTTACCCGGTACCCGTTACCCGGTTACTTCGGCTCGACCGCGTCGATGATTCCGCGGGCGAGGTGCTCTTCGCCGGGAGAAAGGCGCGAGTACCAGAAGTGGAGGGCGGCGCTGGTGACCTCACCTCTCTTGGCGGGACGCCGGACGAGAACCTCGCCGCAGTGGCCGGCGCCGGTGGCGGTGGCGCCGCCGACCTGGACGACCTTGCCGTGCGGTAATTCTGCAATGTGTAGAGTCGTGCCGCAGGCGTCACTACGGCCGCTGCCGTCTTCGGGAGCGAAATAGAAGAAATTCGCGGCATTCCCCGCATAGGCCTCGAGGATGGGCCGCGTATCCCGGCCGAGGGTGAATTGATAGATGGTGTAATCGGGACCGTCGGTGCGCGTGACGCACACCTCGCGCGGCAGCCGGGCCCGGTACCCGTTGACGAAGGCAATCTCGCGTACGTCGCAGACCGAAACCGCGACGGCGAGGAGGAGAGAAGGAACCATCTCCGCGTTGTACGCGAACGCCGCCTCCGCGACAATCGGGTTCGCCGCTTCGTCGCGAGAGCGACACGCTTTCGTGTGCCGTTGTTCGGAGAACGTTGTCCGAAGCCGTTGTCCATTGGCCGTTGTCCGTTGTTCGTCACCGGGCCGTGTCCGGCCGCGCGGACGGTGAACCGCCCGCCTACCGCGGCGGCTTCGTGGGCGTCGTCGTCTGCGTCTTCGGCGCTGGTGGCGGCGGCGCCGCCGTCGATGTTGCCGTTGCCGGCGGTGCGCCCTCGTCGACGTTCGGCGCGGGCGATTCGGAGCTCTCGCCGGCTTGGGCGCTCGGGTCGTTGATCCGCTGCGTAGGCTCGAGCTCCTTGGGCTGGTAGAACGGCGCCTGGAGGTAGTACGGCAGCTTGCTGACCGCCACCGATGCGCCGGAGCAGTCCTTGTCGGGCTCCTGGCCGGCGATGAAGGCCTCCATCACCACCCTGCCGCAGGGACCGGTACCGCGGCGGCCGGTCTGCAGGTCCATGGGCACGATGACCACACCGGGCGGCACGTCGAAGTCGGGGCGCGTCGTGCGCAGCTTCAGGGCGTCGATCTGCTTGAAGATGTCGATCCAGATGGGGAGGGCCACCATGGCGCCCGTCGCGCCGCCGCCGAGGGACTTCGACGGATCGTCGTAGCCGGTCCAGACGCAGACCGTGTACTCGGGCGAGAAGCCGATGAACCAGGCGTCGGTGTAGGAGTTGGTCGTCCCGGTCTTGCCGGCCAGCGGCGGCGGCAGGATGTGCGCTTCGTAGGCCGTGCCGCGGTCGATGGTGCCGCGCATGACGTGGGCGAGCTCGTAGGCGACCTGCGCCTGCGTCGCCTCCGACAGCTCCGGCAATTGCTCTTCCAGCACGCGGTCGGTCTGATCGGCGATCTTCCGCACCAGGTGCGGCTTGACGTACACGCCCTGGTTGGCGAAGACGTTGTAGGCGGCGGCCATCTCGATGGGAGCGACACCGGCCGCGCCGAGCGCAGTCGAGGGGTAGTGCGGGATATCGGCGGTGATGCCGCAGCGGCGGGCGAAGTCGACGACGTGGTCGGCCCCGATCATCATCCAGGTCTTCACGGCCGGAACGTTGATCGACAGCTCCAGGGCCCGCTGGATGGTCACGATGCCGGCGTACTTGCCGTAGTAGTTCTTCGGCGCGTAGGTCTGGTTGCCGACCTGGATGGCGATGGGCTCGTCGAAGAGGGTGTCGGCGGGAGTGAGGCCCTTCTCGAAGGCCGCGCCGTAGACGAGCGGCTTGAACGACGATCCGGTCTGGCGGCGCGACTGGATGGCGCGGTTGAACTTCGACATGGCGAAGTCGTAGCCGCCCACGAGGGCCCGCACCTCGCCCGTCTTCACGTCCAGGATGACCACGGCGCCCTGCACCAGCGGGAGCTGGTCGAGCATCCACTTCCGGGCGTGGGTCTTGGCGTCTTCGTCCATGCGGACCTGGATGAGGTCCCCGCGTTTGAGGACGCCTTCCATGGTCTTGTGGTACGTCCAGGCGAAACCGTTGGGCAGCAGCGTGACCTGGTCCCGCCCCACGCGCGTGGTGACGCCGTTCCTGTCCACGCTCAGGACGACGGCCGGGTAGAGCCGGTCCGTCACGTACGGTTCATTGGTCCAGTTCGGATCGCGATACGCGACCGGATCGATCCCCTCGGCGATGAGGTTCCGGACCGGCTTGCGGTAGCCGTGGCGCCGGTCCCAGGCGCGCAGACCGCGCTGCAGGGAGACTTCCGCCGCCTGCTGCATGGAGAGGTCGAGGGTGGAGTAGACCTTCAGGCCGCGCTGGTAGAGGTTCTCGGCGCCGAAGTGCTCGTCGTGCTCGATGTGCTGGCGGATCTCCTCGGAGAAGTAGGCGCCGACGCGCGGTGCCTCTTCCTTGTAGGTGCCGAGGACGATGGGGATGGAGAGGTACTGCGCCAGTTGCTGTTTCGAGGTGATGGACTTCGGGATGTTCGACTCGGGGAGAGGGTTCTCTTCGAGCATCCGGCGCAGGACGTGGTTGCGGCGCTGCAGGGCGGCGTCGGGATGCAGGATCGGGCTGCTGGAGTTCGGCGAGCGCATCAATCCGGCGATCATGGCCGCCTCGGGAACGTTGAGGTTCCTGGCGTGCTTGCCGAAGTAGAGCCGCGAGGCCGCCTCGACGCCGTACGCGCCGTGGCCGAGGTACATCTGGTTGGCGTACAGCTCGAAGATCTGGTCTTTCGTGAGCGTCTTCTCGATCTCCACGGCCGCGAAGATCTCGTTCACCTTGCGGTGCCACGACTTCTCGCGCGTGAAGAAGAGCTGCTTGGCCACCTGCTGGGTGAGCGTCGACGCCCCTTGTACCCGCCTGCCGGCCACGGCGTCGGCCACGGCCGCGCGGGCCATGGCCAGCGGGTTGAAGCCGCCGTGGTGGTAGAAGCCGGCGTCCTCGGTGGCCAGGATCGCTTCGACCAGGGCCGGGGCCATGTCTTTCTTCGTGACCACGATGCGCTTCTGGATCGAGTACTCGGCGAAGGGCAGGCCGTTGCGGTCGTAGATCCGCGTGATGATGGCGGGCTGGTACTCGTCGACGCCCTTGACGGTCGGGATCTGGATGGCGTGTGCCAGCAGGAACCCCACCGGGGCGCCGGCGATCACCGCACCGAGGACGATGAACGTCCTGGCGATCCAGCGTCGCTTCTTCCGTTGTGGCGGGATGTTCAGCTCAGGCATACGAACCGTCTTCCGGCCCGTGCAACCATTGGAGGCCTCAGCAACCAAGGTGTCACTACCGGCAGGCGATGGTACCTCATAGAATAGACGCCTGATGTCCTCTCTCTCGACCAAGGCCCCCGTGACGGGGGACTGGAGCCGTCTTGTTTCCGATTCACTCAAGCAGCACGGCGTCTGGCACACGTACCTGAAGCTCGTGGAAGCGCGGAACGCGTATCCCGACAACTTGTCGTTGCGGGGCTACGTGGAGATCGTGCGCAATGCCATCGTGCGCGAGCTCGTGGCGCACCCGAAGGGGATGCAGGCCGTGCCGAAGCTGACGGCGGAATTCCTCACGAACTTCGACCGCTTCAATCTGAACGCGCAGGAGGGCTACCTGATCTCGCTGATCGACGGCCGTCTGGACCTGCAGAAGCTCATGATCCTCAGCCCGTTCGATCAGTTCACCACGCTGTTCATCCTGGCCAAGCTCCAGCACGAGCGGGCCATCACGATGCCGCAATGACCGAATACGCCACCGCCCTGCTCGACCGACTGCCCACGGCCATCGCCGTCATCACGCCGCACGGCGAGATCGAATACTGCAATGCCGCCTTCGAGGCCACCTTCGGCGGCGACGCCAAGGCCTGGCTGAAGGACGCCACGCGCGCCGTGGCCGGAGAGCGAGGATGGCTGCAGAGCTTCTTCATGGCCGGCGACGACGGCACGCGCTCGACGGACGTGGAGATCGAAGGGCGCATCTACCGCGTGGACCGGATCATGAGCGTGGGCGGCGGAGGCGAAGCGGTGGCGCTGTCCTTCGACGACGTGACCCAGCAGCGCGAAGCCGAACAGTCGAAGTCGGACTTCACCGCCCAGATCGTGCACGACCTCCGCGGTCCGCTCTCGGGCATCCAGGGCACGCTGGAGTTCGTCCTCACCCAGGAGGCCACGCGCCTGGACGCGCTGTACACGGACCTCCTCACCGAGGCCCAGCGCGAGTCGGAGCGCATGATGGGCCTGATCAACGAGATCCTCGACTTCTCCAAGATCCAGTCGGGCAGCTTCCTCGTGGAGACCGAGCCGGTGCGCGTGGCCGGCCTGCTCAAGCGGGCCGTGCGTTCGCTGCAGAGCGTGGCCGCCCGCGACGAGATCTTCCTCCTCTCCGCGCACGGCCGGGACGTGCCCCAGATCATCGGCAGCATGGAGAAACTGACCCAGGCCGTGATCAACCTGATCTCGAACTCGCTGAAGTTCACGCCGAAGAAGGGCCTCATCTCCGTGGGCGCGCAGATCTCGCGCGGCGACGAAGGCCCCGAGGCCATCGTCATCACCGTCACCGACAGCGGCATGGGCATCAAGGCCGAGGAGCTGCAGCAGATCTGGGAGAAATACAAGCAGAGCGGCAACAAGTCGCTCCGCGGCGGCAGCGGCACGGGCCTGGGCCTCTACATCGTCCGGCAGATCGTCGAGGCCCACGGAGGGGAAGTCACCGTGGCCTCGATCGAAGGCGTCGGCACGTCGATGGTGCTGAAGCTGCCGGTGAAGCGGGCGGCCTGAGTCACTTCATCCCGAGCGCAGCGAGGGATCTGGCGGCTGTTGCACTGAGCGCACACACCAGACCTTCCCCTCCACGCGGGTTAGTGAATCAGCCGTCAGATCCCTCGCTGCGCTCGGGATAAAGTGACGAGTTACTTGGCATCCACCGTCAGCCGTTTGAAGCTCGACAGCCTCGAGGCGTCGTCCACGACACCCACCGCCACACGCGCCGTCCCGGGAGACACGACCAGCGTCGTGGTGTACGTGTAGTTGTGCTTCATGGCGTTGTCGAGATCCTTCGCGGGGATGTCGACCGTGGCCTGGCGGGTCACGCTGGTCGAGTAGTCGGCGGCATCGGCCGCGGCGTAGTGCACGGAAAACGACGCCTGCACCCGGTCGTGACCGGCGGGAAGGAACGTCAGCCGGTCGATGGGGACCTCGAGGGCCACGTCCACCTTGTAGCCGCCGGCGCGGCGGTCGCGGACCGGCGCCGCGGCATGTGCGATGACGCCGAGCTCGTCGACGGAGGGCGGCTCGAAGAGCGCCAGCGCGGTCTGCTCGTCCATTTCGCGTTCCGGCGACCGCTCCATCAGCTCGCGGCGCGTGCGCACGACGTGGTCGGGATGTCCCTTCACGCTGACGCTGATCCGGTGGATGGCGCCGTTCTCCGCCGGGGGGGTGCGGTAGCCGATCGAGTAGTACGTGTCGACGTCGCGCGCGAGCTGCGAGAACGCGTCCCGGATCCTGTCCTGACCGAGGAAATACTGCCCGCCCGTGGCCGAGGCGAGGCTGGTCAGCGTCTCTTCGGTACCTTCGAGGGCCTGGCGCTGATTGGTGGTCAGCGGGAACGTGTTCGGAGCACTCCCGTCCGCGCGCGCTCCCGGAGGGGAGATGCGGAAGCCGATGTTGGGCTGAATGGCGTAGATGGTCACGCCGTTCGCGCTGGCCACGGCGCCCAGCTCTTCGATCATGGGCCGCAAATCCACCTCGGAGTGCCGGCCCGCGCGCTCGACGGCCTCGTCGAGCGACTCGGAGCCGTAGAACGAGGCCTTGACCACGCGGATGTTGCTCCACGACGGAGGATAGGGACGATCGAACCCCGGCCGGGAAGAGAGCGACGTCGTCACGAGGACGACCACCTTGCGCCCCGGAGACTGGCCCATGCCGGAGACGAAGCCGAGGACGGTGCGCAACGTGCTGGTGACGCGGCGGATCACGCGGTCCCGGTACGGCCCCTCGGCCACGGCAGGAGAGTCGATGCTCTGGCCTACCCCTCCCGTGCCGGATCGCAGGGTCTTGCGAAAGAACTCCTCTCTCTCCATCAGCGCATCGGTGCGGAACGTCTGGGACTGGATGTAGGCATCGAGCCTGGCCTCCACGGCGACGCGGTCGGTGCTGAAATCGAGCACGAGCTTGTCGGTGGCTTCCGGCGTGACGATCATGGCCTGGTCGCCGGGACGCATGGAGGTGCGCATGAAGGTCCGCACGTTCTCCATGAGCTCTTTGCGCGTGTCGGGATGCAGCACCATCTCGTCGACAACGAAGATGAAGCGGCGCGGCGGCGCGTCCGGAGCCGCTCCGGGCGACGCGGCGGCACTGGAGCCGGCGGCGCTGCCGCTGTACTCCGCGAAGTTCGTGATGTCCTGCGAGCGGCGGTCGTCGCGTACGTCGAAGTCGGCCTGGGTCAGGCCGCGTACCGGCGCGCCCTGCCGGTCCGTCACCACGACGTCGAGGCTGGTCAGCCGCACCTCGAGGGTGTCGAGGAAGGTCGGCGTCACGCGCGCCGGAGGCGCATCGACGGCGGCCAGCAGCACCAGGGCGGATAGAAGAATCCCGAATCGCTTCATGAACGCCTCCTCGAGCACTACCGTGCTTCGACCGTAAACCGCTGCAGACTCGATTGCCGCGACAGCTCGTCGACGACGCCCACGGCGATGCGGGCCGTGCCGGGGGCGATGACGAGCGTTGTGATGTAGGTGTAGGTCTTCTTCCGTACTTCGTCGATCTCCTCCGGTTTGACCTGGAGGGTCTGGGCCCGCGCTGCCCCGGTGGTGTAATCGCGGCCGTCGGCGGCGGCGTAGTGCAGGGAGAACGTGGCCCGGTAACCCTCGGCCACCGGCACGAAGGTGAGCTTCTCCAGGGGGATCTTCACAGCCACGTCGACCTTGTAGTGGTCGAGCTCGCGCTGGGGCTGCTTCGCCGTCGCTTCGATGCCGAGCTCGTTCAGCTCGCGCGGCGCATAGAGCGTCGAGGCCACCAGCTCGTCCATGGCCCGGGCCGGGGAGAGCCGCAGCAGCTCCCGGCGTGTCCGCACGACGAGGTCGGGCCTCCCCTTCACCGTGACGTCGACCTTGCGGAAGTGGTCGCTGGTTCCCGACGGTGAGTGATAGCCGATGGAGTAGTACGAGCCGGTGTCGCTGCTGAGCGTCCGGAAGGCGTTGTCGACCTGCGCGCCTCCCTGGAAGAACTTCCCGCCCGTGAGGTCGGCCAGCGTGCCGAGTGTGACCGCGGTGCCCTCGGTGATCTCGCGCTGGTATTCGGAGAGCCCCATGGAGCCGATGCGCCGGCCGGCATGAGTATCCGAGCCGCCGCCGGGCGGCGAGATGTGCACGCCCATGTCCGGCTGGATGGAGTAGATAGTGATGCCGTTGCCGGCGGCCGTGGCGGCGATCTCGCGGATCATGGGGCGCACGTCGCCCCATCCCGACGGTGAAACGGTTTCTCCGAAGATGTCGCGGGTGGTGGGCGGCAGCGGCACCTCCCCGGCGGCCAGCGACGCCGTCGTCCCTTCCAGTTCGCCTTCGAGGGTGTAGGCCTCGCGGCCCGGTTCGGCCGCCAGCGACGCCGAGACCACGACGATGACCTTCTTCCCCGGCAGGTCGGCCATCGAACCGACGAAGCTGAGAAGCGTGCGGAGCGTACTGTTCACCCGCCTCTTGACCCGCATGGCATAGAGGCGCTTCATCTCGTTTCTCTCGGCCCTCTCGTGCGGGTTGGTGAGCGTAGCGACCAGCCGGTCGTAGAAGAGGCGTTCGCTGTCGTACGGTGAGTCCGCACGCCACGTCGACTGCCTAAGCAGATCCTCGATGCCGGCCTTGACGGCGGCCCGGTCGGTCGTGAACGCCAGCGTGACCTTGCTCGCCGACGCCGGCGTGACCACCATGGCCTCGTCACCCTCGCGCACGGTTTTGT
The DNA here is from genome assembly GCA_964650405.1 of uncultured Thermoanaerobaculia bacterium. Classification (GTDB taxonomy): domain Bacteria; phylum Acidobacteriota; class Thermoanaerobaculia; order Gp7-AA8; family Gp7-AA8; genus CAZYTO01. Next base: position 11,044 of record CAZYTO010000051.1, read on the forward strand.
CGACGAACTGCTGGACGTTCTTCAGCAGCGATCGGCGCGTGTCGGGATGGAGACTCATGTCGTCGAGGAAGAAGACGATCTTCCGCGCCGGCGGTGCTTCGGCGGCGGGCGCCGCCGGAACGGCCGGGCGGCTCCCCTCGGCCTGAATCACTCCAGAGGCCTGGTCGAATTCGCTGAAGTTGGTGACGGGCTGCGCGGCGCCGTTCTCCCGAATCTCGAAATCGTCGCGTTTCAGGCCGCGGACGGGAGCGCCGCGCTTGTCCGTGACGACGACGTCGAGGTTGGTGATCCGGACTTCCAGGGTGTCGAGATAGGTGGGCTGAGGCGTGGCCGTGTTGACGACTGCTGCCAGGATCGCCATCAGAAACTGCATTCCATTCCCCCTGTCTCACCACATCCACGAATGTAGACTGCGTCGTGCCGAACCCCCGTGCCGAATTCCCCTCGTTCAAGCGATGCCGTCGCGCGACAACGCACGTCAGAGGCCAAGTGCGGCGATGCCGTAGCGCACGTCGTCTTCCGTCGCATCTTCAACGATGCACTGCCCGATCGCGCGCGGGAAGACCATGATCCGCCGCGCGCCCGTGTTCTTTTTGTCGTGCTCGGTCGCGGACAGGATGTCCTCCGCCGAGAGCGACGGAATCGGCGATGGACGCCACGTGCGGATCACGTCGTCGATGCGCTGCGCGAGCACCCGGGGAAGAATGCCGCGCCGCACGGCGATCGCGTTCGCCGCGATCATCCCCCACGCCACCGCCTCGCCGTGCGTCAGCCCTTCGTAGCCGAGGGCCGCTTCGATGCCGTGGCCGATGGTGTGGCCGTAGTTGAGGAGACGGCGGACGTCCGACTCCTTCTCGTCCGCCGAGACGATGTCCGCCTTGACCTTGATGGCCTTCCGCACGACCGCATCGACGTCGAAGGCGGGCGGCCGGGACAGCAGCTCGAACAGCTCCGCATCGCCGAGGACGCCTCCCTTCAGGGCCTCGAAGACGCCGCTGAGCAGCTCGCGCCGCGGCAGCGAGGCCAGCACGGACGTGTCGGAGATGACCGCCCGCGGCGGATAGAAGCTGCCGATGAGGTTCTTCCCCTTCTCGTGGTTGACGGCGAGCTTGCCTCCGAGCGAGCTGTCGACCTGGGCCAGGAGCGTGGTCGGGACGTGCACGAGGTCGATGCCGCGGAGAAACACGGACGCGGCAAAGCCGGCCGTGTCGCCGATCATGCCGCCGCCGACCACGACGGCCAGCGAATCGCGCTTCGCGCCGTGCCCGAGGAGCTGCGTGATGACGTCGTTGGCCGTGGCCAGCGTCTTGTGCGACTCCCCTTCCTGCATCTCCAGGATCGTGGCGCGCCCGAACGATGCCGCCACCCGCTCGCCGAAGGCCGCCCGCAACTGCGGCGAGGTGATGACGAAGACCTGCCCGCGCGGGCGGACGAGGCTGCCCGCCTGGTCGAGCAGGTCGCGGCCGGCAAAGACGGGATAGCTGGCCGAGGCCTGGCGGACCGTCAGGAAAGGCGTCACGTTCGACATCAGGTTCAGCATAAGGGTGTACGCGGAAGGCTGAAAGATGAAAGGCTGGAAGGCTGGAAGGTTGAAGAGCCCGGTGAACGAAGGCGATCCCGGGGTTCCTTTCAGCCTTCCAGCCCTCCGGCCTTGACCTCGGGGCCGCAGTCTAAAATATTTGTGTCTCCCGTTCGTCAGCAGTAGTGATGAGCGAGGCGCTCCGTCATGGCGACTGGATGAGGGAAGAGCAGGACCGGCGCATCTCCGACGCGGTCGATCGCGAGGAGCCGCGGTTGCGCAACTTCATCCGCCGCCGCGTCCCCGACCCGGGCGACGCCGAGGACATCCTGCAGGAGGTCTTCTACGAGCTGGTCGAGGCGGTGCGGCTGATGAAGCCCCTCGAACAGGTCGGAGCCTGGCTCTTCCGCGTGGCCCGGAACCGCATCATCGATCGCTTCCGCCGGAAGGGCCCCGAGGCGGCGGCGAGCGAGAACGGTGAGCCGGCGGTGCTGGAAGAGCTCCTCCCCTCACCCGGCGCAGATCCCGAGGCGGCGTACGCCTACAGCGCGCTGCTCGACGAGCTCGACGCGGCGCTGGACGAGCTGCCGGAGGAGCAGCGCGCCGTGTTCGTCGCCCACGAGCTGGAAGGGCGCAGTTTCAAGGAGCTGGCCGCCGAGAGCGGCGTCAACGTCAACACCCTGATCTCCCGCAAGCACTACGCCGTGAGGCACCTCCGGGAGCGCCTGCGCGAGATCTACGACTTCATCGACGAATAAAAGGAGAACTGCAACATGCGAGCAACGCGAATCGCGAAATTCGTAGTCATGGCCCTGGTGGCCGTCGGGCTGTTCGGCTTCATCGTCATGGGCCTGTGGAACTGGCTGATGCCGGCCGTCTTCTCCCTGCACGCCATTACGTACTGGCAGGCGGTGGGGCTGCTGATCCTGACGAAGATCTTCTTCGGCGGCTTCCGCGGCGGCCGCCCCGGGATGCGCCGGCACATGAGGGAAACCTGGGAGCACCTGACCCCCGAGGAGCGGGCGAAGTTCCGCGACGCCATGAAGCGCCGGTGCGGGATGGGTGCCGAGGGGGAGGAAACGAGTGGAACGGCCGCTGGCTAAATACTTCTATGATCAAGTGTTCCAGCGCGATGCGATGCCCGGCTCACACGGTGCGCCGGGCATTCGCACGCGGTGCGCGGGCGGCTCACGTTGTGAGCGACTCACGCGGTGAGCAGGGTGCCTGACGTGGTGAGCGACGAATCAATCCGCCGCCGGCCGCCACAGCTTCCACGTCCAGACGCCCCAGAACACGCCCCAGGCGATGGCCACGGAGGCGGTGCCGACCGTGGCGGCGGCCGGCCCGAAGTGGTCGGAGGCGATGCCGGCGCCGAGGCTGGAGAGGGCCATGGTCAGCGTGACGAAGCCCCAATCGGCGGCGAAGACGCGGCCGCGGATCCAGTCGGGCGTCTCCCGCTGGAGGCCGTAGCTGCTGATCTGCCACTGCGCGCCGCCGCCGAGGTGCGCCAGGCAGATGGCCACGGCGCCGGCGATCAGCGAGTGCGAGAGGCCGAGGGCGGTGTAGCCGAGGCCGAAGAGGAGGCCGGAGAAGCCGATCATCCGGTACTGCCCGTCCGGCGTTCCGGCCAGGGCCCGGGCCACGAACGGCCCGAGCAGCGCGCCGATGCCGCGGGCGGCGAACAGCAGGCCGATGCCGAAGGCGCCCGCGGCGAAGACGTTCCTGCCGAAGACGCTGAGCATGGCCACGACGCCGGCACCGAGGCCGTAGCCACCCTTCGACGTCAGCAGCCCCAGGACGCGCGGATGGGTTTGCGCGTAGGCGATGGTCTGCCGGATGGATTCGAGCACCGGCGGATGCTCCTTCCCCCGCTCCTCGGAGAAGCGCGCCCGCATGCGCCAGAGGACGAACGCGGAGAAGAGGAAGCTCGCCGCGTCGACGACGAAGGAGAGGTCGCGTCCGAAGCGCATCGTCACCAGGCCGCCGATGCCCGCACCGACGGCCAGCATCGTTCCCCACGTCGAGCCCATGAGGACGTTTGCCGGCGACAGCTCGTGCGCTTCGACGATGTTCGGCAGCGCGGCCTGTGCGGCCGGCTCGAAGTACGCCGATCCCACGGAAATGAGGATCACTCCCGCGTAGGCGAAGGGCAGCAGCGCCGGCGTCCGGGCCAGGAGCGGCAGGAGGCAGGCCACGGCCCGCATCAGGTCGACGACGATCATCAGCTTCCGCCGGTCGACCCGGTCGACGAGGTGCCCGGCGAACGGCGTGACGAGGAAGATGGGCAGCGACTGGCAGAGCAGCATCAGCGACGCCAGCGTGGCCGAGCCGGTGAGCTGCAGGACGAGGTCGAGCAACGCCACGGTGAGGAACCAGTCCCCACCCAGCGAGATCAGCGTGCCGGCGTAAAGGAGACGAAAGTCGCGGTTGCGGCGGAGCAGGCGCCAGTACACGGCGCGGATTGTAGCTGGCGCTAAAAAACAAAGGCTGGAAGGTCAGAGAGAGCCGGCCGTTCTTCCAGCCTTCCAGCCTTTCAGCCTTCCAGCCTTTCATTACCCGTCTTCGCCGATGACGTGCTCCTCGGACGCGGCGCGCTCGTAGGTGAGGAACGAGAAGGGGAACTCGTTCTTCGCGTCGGCTTCGTAGTCCTCGCGGTCGACGAGCTTCCATTCGACGACGTCATCGAACTCGGGGAAGCGCGTGTCGCCCTCCACGTCGGCGTGGACCTCGGTGATATACATCCGGTCGGCGCGGTGGAGGGTCTGCGCGTAGATCTGCGCGCCTCCGAGGATGAAGACCTCGTCGTCGCCGCTGGCCAGCTCCAGCGCGTGCTCCACCGTACCGGCCACGAGGACGCCTTTGGGCGCGCGCCAGGCAGCGTCGCGCGTGACGACGATGTTCGTCCGGCCGGGCAGGGCCTGCGGCAGCGACTCGAAAGTCTTGCGGCCCATGATCACGCGGTGGCCCATGGTCACAGATTTCAGGCGCTTCAGGTCGGTGGAGATGCGCCACGGCACCTGGTTGTCGCGTCCGATCACGCCGTTGGCGGCCACGGCGGCGAGGATGCTGACGGTCATACGGCGATCGGCGCCTTGATCCCCGGGTGGGGGTCGTAATGCTCGAGGGTGAAGTCGCCGAAGCGGAAGTCGAAGATCGACGTCACAGCGGGATTCAGGGTCATGGTGGGGAGAGGCCGCGGCTCGCGGGTGAGCTGGAGGCGGGCCTGCTCGACGTGGTTCGAGTAGAGGTGGACGTCTCCGAACGTCAGGATGAATTCGCCGGCCTGCAGCGCGCAGACCTGGGCCACCATCATCGTCAGCAACGCGTACGAGGCGATGTTGAACGGGACGCCGAGGAACACGTCGGCGCTGCGCTGGTAGAGCTGGCAGGACAGGCGTCCGTCAGCCACGTAGAACTGGAAGAGGGCGTGGCAGGGCGCGAGGGCCATGCGGTCGAGGTCGGCCACGTTCCAGGCGCTGACGAGGAGGCGCCGCGAGTCAGGCGTGCGGCGGATGTCGTCGATGACCTTCGTGATCTGGTCGATGTGCTGGCCGTTTGGCGCGGGCCAAGAGCGCCACTGGTAGCCGTAGATGGGCCCCAGCTCGCCGTCCGCGTCCGCCCACTCGTCCCAGATCGTGACGTTGTTCTCGTGCAGCCAGCGAACGTTGGTCTCGCCGCGCAGGAACCAGAGCAGCTCGTAGATGATCGAGCGCAGGTGCAGCTTCTTCGTCGTCAGCAGGGGGAACCCGGCCGCCAGATCGAACCGGAGCTGCGAGCCGAAGAGACTCAGCGTCCCCGTCCCTGTCCGGTCCGACTTCGCCGTCCCCCGGGTCAGGATGCTGTCGAGGAGAGCGAGGTACGACTGCATCGGCGAATTATGCCTGAATGGGACGAAGTTCCGAGTGCCGAGAAGAGGCGAAGTGCCGAGTGCTGAGTGCCGAGGAGGGGACGAAGTGCCGAGTACCGAGTGCCGAGGTGAGTGGGCTGTGAGTGATAATCCCTCCGCAATCGGAACTCCTCGGCACTCGGCACTCGGCACTCGGCACTCAGGGACTCGTTAAGGTGCGAAAGCTCGTCCTCTTCGACATCGACGGCACGCTCATGACCGCGGGGCGGGCGGCGCGGGATGCGTTCGCCGATGCGCTGGATGCGGTGTACGGCCACGACGGGCCGCTGGACCGCTACGACTTTTCCGGACGGACGGATCCGCAGATCGCCATGATGATCCTGCGCGATGCGGGGCTGCCGGGCGACGTCATCGAGAGCCGGCTCCCCCACCTCTGGTCGCACTACCTCGGCGGACTGGCGCGGAATCTTCCCGGGCAGGCCCGCGTGCTGCCGGGCATCTCCGCGCTGCTCGAGGCCCTGGCGGCCGATCCGCGCATCGTGCTGGCGCTGCTGACCGGCAACATCGAGCCGGGCGCGCGGCTGAAGCTCGGCGCGGCCGGGTTGAACGGCTACTTCCCCTTCGGCGCGTTCGGAAGCGATTCGGCGCAGCGCGAGGAGTTGCCGCCCGTCGCCGTGGCCCGTGCCGCCGCCATCGACGGCCACGCCTTCCGCGGGGATGACGTGGTGATCATCGGCGATTCCATCTACGACGTCCGCTGCGGGATTCCCCACGACGCGCGCACGATCGCCATCGCCTCCGGCAAGACGCCCCGCGCCCTGCTGGCGGCCGAGAATCCCCACTTCCTCTTCGACTCCGCCGAGGAGCGGGAGACGCTGCTGGCCGCCGTCCTGGCCGCGTGAACGTATCATTGCCCCCATGTGGACAATGCTGGCGCTCTGGCTGACGGTCGCGCAGGAGCACGACCATGCACATCACGACGCCGCCGAGGCGACGGGACGGGTAAATTTCGTCTCGACCTGCACGAACGGCGCGGGGGAGACGGTCCAAGAGGCCGTCTGGATGCTGCACTCCTTCTGGTATGAGGAGGCCGCGGCGACGTTCAATCGCGCGAAGACCGAGGACCCGCGCTGCGCCATGGCCCACTGGGGCACGGCCATGACCGTGTATCACCCGCTCTGGCAGCCGTCGCTTCCTCCGCCCGCACTGCGCAGCGGGCGGGAGGCCATCGCCGCCGCGCGCGCCCTCCCCTCCCGCTCCGCGCGGGAGCACGATTACATCGAAGCGCTCGGCACGCTCTACGACCTGCCGGACGGCACGGAGACGCATGCGCGCGCGCTGGCCTACGAGTCGGCCATGGCCGCACTGCACGCCAAGTACCCGCAGGACGACGAGGCGGCCATCTTCTACGCGCTTGCCCTGAACGGGAGTGCCCTGCCCACGGACAGGACCTACGCGAAGCAGATGCAGGCGGCGGACATCCTCAACGCGCTCCTGCCCCGCTATCCCCGGCACCCGGGCATCGCGCATTACTTGATCCACAGCTACGACGTGCCGGCGCTGGCCAGGCTGGCCCTGCCCGCGGCGCGCTCGTATGCCGCGATGGCCCCGGCCGTGCCGCACGCGCAGCACATGCCCTCGCACATCTTCACCCGCCTGGGGCTGTGGGACGAGTCGATCGCCTCCAATCACCGCGCTGAGGCTGCGGCCAAGGCCTATGCGGCGCGAGTCCACATGACCGGAATCTACGACGAGCAGATCCACGCCATGGACTACCTCGTTTACGCCTGTCTCCAGGAGGGGAAGAACGAGGACGCAGCGGCCGTGCTGGCCGAGCTCGACGCCATGACCGCGCTGTCGGTCGTGAACGTGAAGTCCACGTACGGCCTGGCGGCCATGCGGGCGCGCTATCCGCTGGAGCGGCATGCCTGGGCGGAGGCGGCAGCGCTGCAGGACGTGCCGGGCATCGACTGGGACAAGCAGCCGCGAAGCGCGGCGCTGACGGAATTCGCGCGCGGCATCGGCGCCGCACGCCGCGGCAATGTCGAGCGGGCCAGGCAGGCGGAGACGAAGCTTGCGCAGTGGAAGAGCGACGTCGAAGCCCAGCAGGACGCCGACTGGTCGGCCCAGATCGAAGTGCAGCGCCTGGCCGTGGCCGGCTGGCGCGCGCAGGCGGAGAAGAACGAGGCGGCCGCCCGCGAACAACTGCGCGCCGCGGCCGATCTCGAAGACCGGAGCGAGAAGCTGCCCATCACGCCCGGCCCGCTGCTCCCGGCCCGGGAACAGCTGGCCGACCTGCTGCTCGAACAACACGACTGTCGCGCCGCGGCAGCCGAGTACGCGGCCGTACTGCAAGTGGCACCCGGCCGGAAGAATGCGCTGGAAGGCTCGGCCGCGGCGAAGACGTGCACGGCATCGAAGTGAGGAAGGGAACGCGTTGGGCGAGAGCGTGGTTTGGGATTAGGATTTGCATGCCGAGACCTCGAGCATGAGACGCACACTCATCGCCGCCACCTGCGTCGCCGGAGCGACAGTCCCGCTCCTCGTGGCGGTCGTGTTCCTCTTCGGATGCTGTGTGCTTCCGTTCCACGGCGTCATCCACAAGGCGATGCCGCTCTGCGACCTGGCCATCGATCTCATTCGCGGCGGCCACCACGACCATCAGCCGACGCCGGTTCCCGCTTCCCAAAAACAGGAGCCGGTCAGGCGCATCGTGGCCGAGGCGCCCAGTCCGTTTCACCTGGCAGTCTCGACGGCGAGCGAGCGACGAATCACGGCATCCGATGCGGCCACGTATCGCAGCTTCATCGCGCTCGGCGCGGTTCGCTGCGATCGTGACGTCGGCTTGCACCTCGTGTTCGCAACCTTTCTGATTTGATCCTGCCTCCGCGCGGGCCGCATTCGCGCGCCTTCCGTTTTCGGCGTCATCGATCGGCTCACGCCCCCTCCGCGCACTTTCCTCCATCGGACCGCCCCCGCACGCGCCTCGGGCCACGACGCGGGCGTCCAGCGATACGGAGACTCGAGACATGAAGCACCACGTTGGCACGATCGCGTGCGGAGCAGCGCTGCTCATCGCCGCGGCGATGGCCGCCGCCTGCGGCGGCAAGCAGACCATGGCGTCCAAGAGCGCCGCTGCATACGACGAAGCACGCAGGAAGGGATTGCCGGTCAGCGCCGGCGAGCACGGCGGCCACGAAGCCGAAACGCAGGAGCACCCTGCATCGACATCCGCGACCGAGCCGGCCCACGCCGCAATGCCCGGGATGGCTCACGGCGCGATGCCCGGCATGGATCACTCGGCGATGCCCGGCATGGATCACGCGCAGATGCCCGGCATGCAGCACGGCACGCCCAGCTCGCCGTCGCACGACATGGGCGCGATGCAGCACTGCTCGACGCCCGGGATACAACACGGCTCGACGACGAACATACAGCACGCGTCCGCCGCGCCCGTCGACGTTGCGCCCGAGATTGCGCCGCCCACATCGAACACGGCCATTGCGCAGACCAAGCCCGCCGCGACGCTGCGGCAAGACGAATTCGATGCGCCGGCATCCAGCGCCGTGGCCGAGGCGGCGAAAGCCGCCGGAGCGAAGCCACCGGGCGAGCATCACCATCACGACGGCGGGGAGGCGCAATGAATCGCACATCACTCTTGCTCGCGCCGATCGCCTTCGCCGTAACCGCGTGCGTGTCGCTTCCTCGCGACGCGGGCACTGCCGATGTACGCACCACCGTCTCGGAGAGGACGGCCCAAACCGTTGAATGGCGCGATCCCTCCACGACGGACGATCCGCGCGTTCGGGCTCTCCTGCAGGCCGAGTTGACCGCCGATCGCGCCGTGGCCGTGGCCATGGCCAACAGTCCGCGCCTGCAGGCAACGCTCGCGGAGGTGGGCATCGCGCGCGCCGAGCTGCTGGAGGCGAGCATCGTCCGCAATCCGCTGTTCGAAGCGGAGATTCGTTTCCCGCGCGATCCGTTCCGTCCGTACGAGCTGCGCCTGGCCCAGACGCTGGTCGATCTGATCCAGTTGCCACGACGTCGGGCCATCGGTCGCGCAGCATTCGACGCCGCGAAACTGCGCGTGACCTCCGAGGTCGTGCGATTCGCGGCGGACGTGCGCGCGCAACATGCGGAGCTGCTGGCCGCATCCCAGCGCGTCGCCCAGGACCGTACGAATCTCGAAGCAGCAAGAGCCTCGGCCGAGCTTGCCCAGCGCCAGCACGACGCGCAGAACATCACCGACCTCGATCTCGAGAATGAGCAGGCCCAGTACGAGCAGGCGAAGCTCGACCTGGCGCGCGAGGAACAGCGCCTGGTCGTCGCGCGCGAAGCGCTCATCCGGGCCATGGGTCTGCGCGATGCCTCCATCGAATGGCGCTTACCGTCGTCGTTCCCTCCCCTTCCTGCGGCCGAGCAGGACCAGCAACAACTGGAACAGCTCGCGGCCACGCGCCGGCTCGCCATCGAGATCGCCCGGAGCGAGGTGGACATCGCCCGCCGGCGCGTGCCGATGGCGCGGCTGGCAGCGCTCGGGGACATCACTGTCGACGGGCACTACCAGCGCGATGCGGAAGGGGCGCGCACGGTCGGACCGGGCATCGAAGTGCCGATCCCGATCTTCAACACCGGCGCGGCGGCACGTTCTCGCGCCGAGGCGGAGTACCTGAGCGCGCGCCACACGCTCGACGCGCTCCTGGCCGAATCGTCATCCGAGCTTCGCGCCGCCCGGGCCACGGTCGATGAGGCGCGGGCCCGCGTCGAGTATTACCGCGACGTCGTGATCCCGCGGCGGCAGCGCATCGTCGAGCTGACGAAGCTGGAGCACAACGCCATGCTCGTGGGCCCGTTCCAGGTGCTGCAGGCCAGACGGAACGAGGCCCAGGCACGCCACGACTCCATCGACGCGCAGCTCGACTATTGGTCGGCGCGCAACAACCTCGATCGCGCGCTGAACGGCGTCGCCAATCCCACGCCGCTTACGCCGTCGACGGACGAGCTCACCGGCAAACGCAGCACGGTGCTGCCTGAAGGAGGTCACTGATGTTCACCCGCCGCAAACTCCTGTTCTCTTCCGCCGGCGGTGCGCTCGGCAGCCTGCTCCTCGGCCGTGGCGCTGCCGCCGCGACACCGGCAAGCGAGGAGGCATATTCGCGCCTCGCTCGCGCGCGCCGCACCAGCGGCGGCCGCACTCCGGTCATCACGCCGAACGGCTCCGCACTGCCGTTTCGGATGGAGAGCGGCGTGAAGGTCTTTCACCTCACCGCCGAGCCCGTGAAGCGGGAATTCGTTTCTCCGACGGTCCCTGGCGGGACGGACGGCTTCACCGTGAACTGCTGGGGCTACAACGGCATGAGCCCCGGTCCGACCATCGAGGCGTTCGAAGGTGATCGCGTGCGCATCTATGTCACCAACAAACTGCCGGAGGGAACGTCGATTCACTGGCACGGCTTCATCCTGCCGAACGGCATGGACGGCGTCTCCGGCCTCACCCAACCGAAGATCGCGCCGGGAGAGACGTTCGCGTACGAATTCACGCTGAAGCAGGCCGGCACGCTGATGTATCACCCGCACTTCGACGAGATGACGCAGATCGCGCTGGGCATGCACGGCTTCTTCATCATCCACCCGCGCGATGCCGCGGTCCGGCCCGTCGACCGCGACTTCGCGATCTTTCTCAACGAGTGGTTCATCAAGCCGGGAACGGCGACGCCCGATCCGACGGTGATGCTCGACTTCAACGTCTTCACGTTCAACAGCCGCGTCTATCCGGGCATCGATCCGATGCTGGTGCGCACCGGCGACCGCGTTCGCATCCGCATCGCGAATCTGACCATGGACTCGCACCCGATGCACATCCACGGGCACCGCTTCTTCGTCACCGGCACGGACGCCGGTCCCATTCAGCAGTCGGCCTGGATTCCCGAGAACACGGCGAACGTGCCGGTCGGCGCGACGCGCGATCTCGAGTTTGTCGCCGACAACCCCGGCGACTGGGCCTTCCACTGTCACAAGTCGCACCACACCATGAACCAGATGGGACACGGCCTCCCGAACCTCCTCGGCGTCGATGCCGCGAACACCGAACGGCGCCTCAACGCGCTGGCGCCGGGCACGATGGTCATGGGAACGACCGGGATGGGCGACATGTCGGAGATGCAGCAGATGACGGCGACACCGCGCAACAGCATCGCCATGCGCGGCGGCCCCGGCCCGTACGGCGCGATCGACATGGGCGGGATGTTCACGATCGTGAAGATCCGCGACGACATGGACTACGGCCGCGATCCCGGCTGGTACGAGCAACCGCGCGGCACTTCGGCCTACCGCGTCGATTCGATGTCGACGACGCCTGCCCCGCCGAATCCGCATGAGGGACGCGGCAAATGAGGCGGCGCGGCAAAGTGCTGCTGGTAGTCGCGGCAGGCCTGGTCGTGCTGGCGCTGGCAGCGTTCGCGGCGACGCTTCACTACGGTTTCAGTACCCATGACGAGCCAACGGCCATCGAACGGAGCGTCGCGCGGACGGTGCGCCATTGGGCGGTTCCGTCCGACCTGCGCGACCGCAAGAACCCGATTGCCCTCACGCCGGACGTGCTGGCGGAGGCGCGCGCGCATTTCGCCGACCACTGCGCGACGTGCCACGGCAACGACGGCAAGGGCACGAGCGGCATGGGCGCGATGATGTATCCGAATACGCCCGACATGACCCTCGCCGCGACGCAGTCGCTCTCCGACGGCGAGCTGTTCTCGATCATCGAGAACGGCGTGCGGCTCACCGGCATGCCGGGATTCGGCGGCGGCACCGCCGAGTCCGCGGCCGGCAGTTGGACGCTCGTTCACTTCATCCGCCACCTGCCCAGGCTCACGCCGGAGGAGATCGCCGCGATGGAAAAGCTCAACCCGAAGTCACCCGAAGAATGGCAGCAGATGCAGGCGGAGGAAGCGTTCCTCAACGGCGGCCAACCGTCCGCACCGGCTCCTTCCGAACAACACGAACATCGCCACTGAGAAGAATCGACCCAATAGGCACGACCAACGAACAGCGACCCGCGAACAGCGACCCGCGATCAGCGACCCGCGATCAGCGATCAGCGATCAGCGACCCGCGATCAGCGACCAGCGAACAAGGTATTCTTCGCGCGCATGACGCCCGCCTCCGCCATCCGCCTCATCGTCTCCGACGTCGACGGCGTCTGGACGGACGGGCGGATCATCTATTCCGGGGAACATCGCGAGAGCAAGGAGTTCCACGTCCGGGACGGGCTGGGGGCGAAACTGGCGCAACGAGCCGGAGTGCAGGTGGCGCTGCTGACGTCAAGACGCTCGCTGGCGCTGGAACGGCGCGCCCGGGAGCTCGGCATCACGGAGCTCCACCAGGGGGCGGCGAACAAGCTCGAGGAATGCGACAGACTCGTCCGCCGCCTCGGTCTCCGGTTCGACCAGATGCTCTACATCGGTGACGACCTCCCGGACCT
>CAZYTO010000052.1:0-23848 GCA_964650405.1 uncultured Thermoanaerobaculia bacterium
CCTTCGACTACGAAATCCTCCGGCTGACGCTGGGCAATCTCAACCGCCTCATCGCCACCCGGCGCGAGGTGGCGGCCCTGCGGCGCGGTGACGGCGAGAACATCGAGCGCATCCCCGGGATCTCGCCCGCCATCCAGGAACTGAACACCACCATCGCCCAGGTGGCGCGGGCCACCTCGCCCGTCCTCATCGACGGCGAGTCGGGGACCGGAAAGGGCGTGCTGGCCAAGCTGATCCACCGCCGCTCGCCGCGGACGTCTGCGCCATTCGTCGACCTCAACTGCGCCGGATTGTCGCGCGAGCTGCTCGAGTCCGAGCTCTTCGGGCATGAGCGCGGCGCCTTCACCAGCGCCACGAACTCCAAGCCGGGACTCTTCGAGATCGCCAACGGCGGCACGGTCTTTCTCGACGAGATCGGCGAGATGGACCTGGCCATCCAGGCCCGCCTGCTGAAGGCCGTGGAGGAAAAGAAGTTCCGGCGCGTCGGCGGCGTGCGCGACCTCAGCGCCAACTTCCGCCTCATCGCCGCGACCAACCGCGACCTGCCGGAAGACGTCGCGGCCGGCCGCTTCCGCCGCGACCTGTACTACCGGCTCAACGTCGTCCGCGTGCACCTCCCGCCGCTGCGCGAGCGCCTGGAAGACATCCCCATCCTCGTCGACGTCATCCTCCCTCCCCTGGCCAAAGAGCTCGGCGCGGCGCGGGCCACGGTCTCGCCGCGGGCGCTGGAGAAGCTGAAGAACTATCCGTGGCCCGGCAACGTGCGCGAGCTGCGGAACGTCCTCGAGCGAGCCTTGCTGCGCATGAAGGGAACCGAGATCCGCACCGAGGACCTGCTGCTCTCGTCTGACGAACACCCGGCCGCGCTCGTCGAGACCGGCGGCGGCGCGCCCACCAGCGAGTGGGAGATCCGCGCCCTCGACGACGTCGTCACCGACTACGTCACTGCGGCCGTGAAGGCAGTCGACGGCAACATGCGGAAGGCGGCGCGCCTGCTGCAGATCTCACCGTCGACGCTGTACTCGAAGCTGAAGAAGCAGGTTCCGGGTGACGGGTAACGGGTACCTGGGTATCGGGTATCGGGTATCAGGTCTCGGGTATCGGGCTTACGCCTCTCGGGCTGCGAGTTTCACGACCTCTTCCGCGCATCCCCAGGAGACCGTGAAGCCGCTGCCGCCGTGGCCGTAGTTGTGGATGACGGCGCGACCGTCGTCGAGACGTCCCCGCTCCAGCCGGATGCCGCCGTCGCGGAAGGGACGCACACCTACCTTCACCTCGCGTGTGGGAAGGGCATCGACGTTCAGGACAGTGGCACATCCGCGGCGAATCGTCTCCGTCTCGGCGTCGCTGGCGGCGACGTCGTCCGACTCGCTCGATGTGCCGCCGAGAACGCAGTCGGATGCGCGGGGAATGACGTACATCAGATCCTCTTCGCAGACGATGGCCCACGCGAGCGGTGGACGTTCGACGAGGACGACCTGCCCGCGGTGCGGTCTCATGGCACGGTCGCCGACGAGCGTGCGCGCGCCGAACCCGCTGCAGTTGACGACGATCCCGTACGGCTCCGGCACGTCGCGCAGCCCGGCCAGCGGCGTGATCGGCTCGACCCTCCCTCCCGCCGCAACCAAGCGCTCCCGGAGATAGCGGAGATACACCGGCGTATCCATGAGCGGAACGGTGACGGCATAACCGCTCCCATACGGAGAGCTCAGCTCCTCCCTCCGCAGCGTACGCGGCGCGCAGGCAGAGGCCCAAGGCGGCGCCTCCAGCCTCGGACCGCGGGAAACGCAGCGAAACTCGATCATGCTCACGCCCGTGCGAGCGTCGCCGGCGAGACTTGCCAGGCGGTCATACGTCGTCTGCGCCCACCCCTCCGCCCGTTCCTGCGGCTGGACGTCGTAAACGAACCAGATCGCGGCCGCCGCCGGAGACGCGCAGTGCGCGCCCTCCGCCGAGAGCAGCGTCACGTTCCACCCTCCCTCGGCCAGGGCAATCGCCGAGGTCAAGCCCGAGACACCCGCACCAACGACCGCCAGAGAGCGCACCGAGTAACGATAGCGCCTTCTAACCACTCACCTTCTAACCACTCACCTTCTAACCACTGGCCCTCTAACCCCTAGGCCGCCAGCTCCTTCGCCAGCTTCGCCTTGGCCCGGAGGTACATCGGGCCGATCGATCCGATGGGAAGCTGCATCGTCTCGCTGACCTCGGCGTACGCGTGCTGTTCGAAGGCGATGAGCTCGCACAACCGGCGCGAGCGGGGATCGAGCCGTCCGAGGGCCTGTTGCACGGCAAGGACCGTCTCGGTCGGCTCCTCGAACGATTCGGGCGGGACCTCCGTCACCCGCGCCCGGGCACGGCATAGCTTCTGGATCTGCTGGCGGCAGAGGTTGGCGATCGTCCCGGCCAGCCAGGCCCGCGGCGCGTTGACCGCCGCGCGATGCTCGAGAAAGAGGCACCACGCCTCCTGCACGAGATCCTCGGCAGCTACGGCATCCATCCGGTAGCGCCTCATGGCGATCGAGCGAAGCAGCGGAATGGACTGCTCATATAGCGCGCCGATCTCCTCGTCCGAGGCCTGCTGGTGTGGAGCGATGGCCAGCGCCATGTCGCGCAACGCGGCCACGGCGTTCTCGATGTCGAACGGCTTCTGCAGGACCAACTGCGCCCCGCGCCGGGCCAGCTCCGCTTCGACTTCCGGCGTGAGGAGCCCGGTCATCGCCGCCAGCCGCGACCGCGGACTGATCTTCGCCACCGCGTCGATGAGGTCCAGCCCGTCGTTGTCCCGGCGCAGGCGAAGGTCCGCCAGCACGACGGCGAAGAACCCGTCGCGGACCAGTTGCTCCGCAGTCTCGCTGTCTCCTGCACCGACCGCATCCAGGCTCTCGGCGCGCAACAGCGCCACCAGCTCCTCGAGCACCACCGGATCGTCATCGACCACCAGAATCCTGCTCATGCTGACTCCTGCATCTCTTCTGCTGGGCGGGAGGGAGATCAATGCGCAGGCCATGTTTAACCTATTGAAAATCCGATTAAAGCGCCGGAATGAGGCGTTCGAGGAACGGACGACCGTACAGAATCTGGACGGAAGGAAGAGGAGGTACGAGTCGTACAAGACCATCGACCAGATCGCCAACGTCCAGCAGCCATGGTCGTTCCGCATCACCGACGACGGCATCGAAGTCAGCCGAGTTACCATTCCCCGCCGTGTCCAGCGAACAGGCTGAAATCAAGCATCTCCGGACGCTCGTCGAAGCGTCGAAGCTGATCAACTCCTCTATCGAGCCGGACGCGCTCTTCGCCTCGATCCTAGCCGTGGCCCGGCAGGAGCTGGGCGTGGAGCGCGGGACGCTCTACTTCGTGGACGAGAAGCACCGCGAGATCTGGTCGAAGGTGGCCGGTGAGCTGGGGAACGTCATCCGCCTCCCCATCGGGCGCGGCATCGCCGGGATGGTGGCGGCGACGGGCGAGGCCATCGTCCTGCGCGACGTGTACGCCGACGAGCGGTTCGATCGCTCGCACGACCTGGCCACGGGTTACCGGACGCGTTCGATGCTCTGCTCGCCGATCAAGAACCGCGGCGGACGCGTCGTCGGCGTGCTGCAACTGCTGAACAAGATCCGCGGTACGTTCGGCGACGCGGATCTCCACTTCCTCGACGCCATCAGCGACCACATGGCCATCGCCATGGAGAACGCCACCCTGCACCTGGCCCTGGTGGAGAAGCAGCGGATGGAGCGCGAGCTGCAGCTCGGCCGCGAGATCCAGGGAGCGCTCCTCCCCGCCCCGCCGCACGACGTACCGGGGACGTCCATCGCTGCGCGCAACATCCCCTGCTACGAGGTGGGCGGCGACTACTACGACTTTCTCAACCTCCCCGGCGGCGACCTCGGCATCGTCATCGGCGACGTGTCGGGCAAAGGCGTCAGCGCGGCCCTCATCATGTCGAGTGTCCAGGCGGCACTGCGGGTGGCCGCGCCCATCGAGCGCGATCCGGCCATGCTCGTCTCCCGCATTGACACGCTCGTCTACAGCGCCACCCACGGCCGCAAGTACGCGACGTTCTTCTACGGACGCTATACGCCGGCCACGGGAGTGCTGCACTACGTCAACGCCGGACACAACCCGCCGTTCGTCGTCGACGACGGCCGCATCGAGACGCTGCCGTCGACCGGAAAGCCGATCGGCATTCTCCCCGGCAGCCGCTACGAGGCGGCGACGATCACCCTTCCGCCGGGTGCCACGCTGGCGCTCTATACCGACGGATTGAACGAAGCGACGAATGCCGCGGACGAGGAGTTGGGCAACATGCGCCTGGCCGAGCTCGTGCACGAGGCCGCACAAGGTGACGTCGCCTCCATGCCGGCGCGGGTGCTGGACGCGGTCACGCACTTCGAAGCCGGCGCGCCCCCCTCGGACGACAAGACCATCGTCGTCCTCAGGCGGGACTGACGACTCGCTGGTCGCTTATTCGCTGGTCGCTGGTCGCTGATCGCTCGACTCGCTTATTCGCTCATTCGCTTATTCGCCTAATCGCTTATTCGCTCATTCGCTCATTCGCTTATTCGCTTATTCGCTTATTCGCTGATCGCTGCTCAGGATCGCGTAGAGCTCACTGTCGACGTACTCGCCCCACTTCTTGTGCATCTGCCGCAGCGTGCCTTCATGGCGCATGCCGGCTTTCTGCATGACGCGTCCCGAGGCGGGATTGCGGGTGAAGTGCTCGGCGAAGATGCGGTTCATCCCGAGCTCGTCGAAGCCGTACGCAATCACCGCCCGCAAGGCCTCGGTGGCAAACCCGCGCCCCCAGTACGGCATACCGATCCAGTAACCGATGTCGGCGCGGTCGTGATCCCGGTTGGGGAGAATCCCGATGGCGCCGGCCAGCGCGCCGCCCTCCCGAAGGGTGATGGCGAAAGTGACCTCGACGCCCTTCTCGAAGCGCTCCGGACACGACGCGATCCACTCCTGTGCCTTCCCCTCCGGATACGGATGGGGAATGTTCAGAGTATGGAGGGCAATCTCGGGCGCGCCGCAGAGGCGCTCCACGTCCGGCGCATCCGTCAGCGCGAAAGGCCGGAGGATGAGCCGGGCAGTCTCGAGAATGGGCGGTTCGACCATGTGCTGTCGCTATCTTACGGGAGCGCCGCCTTCCAGGCGGCTGGACCGGCGGCTTCCAGCCGCCACACGAGCAAGGGGCGGCAGGATGCCGCCCCTCCAGCCGGCAAGATGCCGGCGCTCCCGCGTTCCGCGCTCCCGGTTCAGTCCTCGTCCGTCGTCGTCGCCGCACCGTTCGTGAGCCACCAGAGAGCGGACGTCGTCGTTCCGCTGGCGCCCACCTTCTTGTCCCACTCCTCGCGCGTCAGGACCTTGATCGGGTCGAGCTTCTTCGCGCCGAGGGTTTTGTTCGCGGCGGCCAGCTCCTTCGCGGCCAGGGTGTCCCACTCCGACATCTTCCTGCCGATCTCCTTCTCCAGCAGCTCCGCTTCATGCAGTTGCGGATCGGTAGGGCGGCCGTCGTAGATGTTCACGGCCCCGTAGAGCATGCCCAGGCGCTCGCGCAGCTCCTCCTCGCCGGAGAGCCAGCCGCCCTCGCGCGTGGCCACCAGGGTCTTGTACAGCGCGTCCGCCTTCCCGGCCAGATCGCTGACGGGCTTCTTGTCGCCGCCGGTAAGCTTCGCCGCGCGCGCATTGGCCTGGTCGCGCACGTTCATGACCCGCTCGGTGAGGAACGCGAAGTTCTCCGTGAGCTCGAAGAGGTGCCGTGCGGTCTTCTGCTGCAGCCCGCGCTCCTCGGCCGAGTAGCTGGCTCGCGGGTCGGGCGTGAGCTCCACCGACGAGGTGTACGTCTCGCTGCCCTTGATCAGCTTCACCGTGTACCTGGCAGCCGGCATGCGCGGCCCGAACAGCGAGCCCTGGGAGATGACGATGGAGTTGCCGCCGGGCATGCGCGGACCCGGACCGCGCAGCGGCAAGTCGACGCGGTTGATGCCCTTCCGCTTGCCCGCCGGCAGCGTCGCCACGAGCTTGTTGTCCGCGTCGTAGACCTCCACGCGCGACTCTCCCACGATGTGGCGCTTCTTCAGGTAGTACGAGATGGATGCCGTCTCCGGGAGGCCGCCCGACTGATAGTCGGTGTCGCCGTCGAAGCGCTGCTCGCCCGTCTCGATGACCAGCGGCGACGGCCGCGACGGCAGCATGACCACGTCCTTCTGGAGCGCCTCGGCGTTGAGCGCGCGAAGCGGCGAGAGGTCGTCGATGATCCAGATGCCCCGGCCGTGCGTGGCCAGGATCAGGTCGCCGTCCCGGCGGTGGATGGTCATGTCGTCGACCGCCACGGGCGGGAAGTTCTCCTTGAAGTTGGCCCACGAGCCGCCGCCGTCGATGGAAACGAACAGGCCGAGCTCCGTGCCGGCGAAGAGCAGGTTCGGGTTGACCAGATCCTCGCGCACGACCTGGGCGAACCCGCTCACGCCGGACCCGGCCAACGGAGCCCAGGTCTTGCCGCCGTCGGCGGTCTTGTAGATGTACGTCTTCATGTCGCCGCGGCGGTGGCCGTCGAGCGTCACGTAGGCGACGTTTTCGTCGAAGTGTCCGGCTTCCACGCCGGAGACCCAGGTGCGTTTCGGCACGCCGGGCACGTTGGCGATGACGTTCGTCCACGTCTTGCCGCCGTCGCGCGTCACCTGGAGGTTGCCGTCGTCGGTACCGGCCCAGAGGACGTTGGGGTTCTTCGGCGACTCGCTGACGCAGATGATCGTGGTGTAGTTCTCGGCCGAGGAGTTGTCGCGGGAGAGACCGCCGGACTCAAGCTGCTTCTGGGCCGACTGATCGTTGGTGGTGAGGTCGGGGGAGATGCGCACCCACGAGTCGCCGTGATCGCTGGAGCGGAAGAGGTATTGCGCGCCGACGTAGATGACGCCCTTCTGCGTGGGCGAGGCGATGATCGGCGTGTTCCAGTTGAAGCGGAGCTTCTCCTCCCCTTCCCGTGCGTACGCGGCCACCTCGCGGTTCTCGCCGGTCGAGCGGCGCACGCGCACCACCTTGCCGCCCTGGGACTCGAGAAAGATGAAGTCGTAGTCGCTGGGGTCGGGAATGACGGCGAAACCGTCGCCGCCGCCGAGGTTGCGCCAGTTCCGGTTGGCCACGCCGCCCGTGGCGTGGGAAGGCGCCATCCAGGAGCCATTGTCCTGCAACCCGCCATAGACGTTGTACGGCTGATCCATGTCGTAGGCGACGTGGTAGAACTGCGAGACGGGCAGGACGCTTATGTGGCGGAAGTGCACGGCCCGGTCGCGCGACTCGTAGAGACCTCCGTCCGTGCCGAGGAACATCTGGGCCGGGTCCTTCGGATGGATCCACAGGGCGTGATGGTCGCCGTGAACGCTGGAGCCGTTGATGATGTTGGCGCCGTTGAAGGTACTGCCGCCGTCGACGGAGTAGCTCAACGAGAGGCCGGGCTTGTAGACGCGGTTGTAGTCGAGCGGATCGACGACGATACGCGCGAAGTAGAACGGGCGGACGCTGACGTTGAACGAGTCGTTCACCTCGCGCCAGTGCTCCCCGAGGTCGTCGCTGCGGTAGAGGGCTGTCTTCTTCGCCTCCACGAGCGCGTAGACGACGCTGGGGCGGGACGGCGCCTGGGCCACGGCGATGCGCCCGAGGTCGCCGGCCGGGAGACCGTTCGCGGCGGCCGTCAGCTTCGTCCAGTGCTCCCCTCCGTCGGTGGACTTGTAGAAGCCCGAGCCGGGACCGCCGGAGTTGAAGAAGTCCGGCTGGCGCCGGAACTGCCACATCCCGGCGAAGAGGACGTTGGGCATCTGCGGATCGAGCGAGAGGTCGGAGCAGCCCGTGTTGGCGTCGACGTAGAGGATCTTGGTCCACGTCTTCCCGCCGTCCTTGGTCTTGAACACGCCGCGTTCTTCATTGCCGTCCCAGGCGTGCCCGGTGGCGCAGACGTAGACCGTGTCGTGGGCCTTCGGATCGACGGCGATGCGGGCGATGTGCTCCGTGTCGGCCAGACCCGTGCTGGTCCAGTTCGCGCCGCCGTCCATCGTCTTGTACACGCCCGTGCCGATGGAGACGCTGTTGCGCATCCACGACTCGCCCGTCCCGACCCAGACCGTCTCCTTGTTCGTGGGATCGATGGCGATGGCGCCGATGGACTGGGTGTGCTCGTCGAAGACCGGCTTGAAGGAGAACCCGCCGTCGGTCGATTTCCAGACGCCGCCGCTGGCCGCGCCCGCGTAGACCGTGGCCGGCGACTCGCCGGTGCCGTCGATGGTGCTGATCCGGCCGCCCATCGCCGCCGGCCCGATGCTCCGGGCCCGCAGACCGCCCAGCGTGGAAGACTCGAGCTTCGCCGCGTCGTCGGCGAGCAAGGGAACGGCCAGGAGCAGGACGAGGTACTTGAGAGAACGCACGGTTCCTCCTAAACGTTGCTCAAAATGAAAAGCGAAGCGCCAAGCCGCGGCTCGACGCTTCGCTTCATCGTCATGACGGTTCCGGCCTAGTTCTGCTTCTTCGGCTCTTCCGCCTTCTTCGCTTCAGGCATGTGGAACGCCGCTGTATCGATGGAGGGATTCAGCTCGATCTTGTCGATGGTGAATGTCTGGGAGCCCATGGCCTCGTTGCCCTTGATCTTGTTCTCGATCTGCGTGGCGAAAAACATCCCTTCGACTTCCTTGTAGTTGCCGATGACGGTTTCCGTCTGCGCTTCCTGCCCCTGGACCTTACGGGTGGACTCGGCCTTGATCTCGAGGAAGTTGTCGGCGTCGAGGTAGACGGTCTGCTCGTTGCCGTTCTTGAGGGTGACCTTCAGCTTGTAGGCCGCGGTTCCCTCCACGTCGGCCTTGCCGAGGAGCTCGACCTTGTTGCCCTTGGCCTTGTAGTCGACCATGGGTCCGTCGAAGTCCGCCTCTTCGATGATGTCCTTGACCTGGTCGTCGGACATCTTCTCGGGGTCCTTCTTGCCCATGAACGGCATAACGGCCCACCCGGTCTTGCCGTCGTAAGCCTGCGTGCCGGTCATGCCCTGCACCGTGAACTGGATGAGGACGTTCTCCGGGCGGGCCTTGGAAATCGTAAACGGCGCCTCGATGGGACCCATCTTCATCTTGCCGGTCATGCGAATCGACTTGAGGGCCTTCATCTTCTCCACGCCACCGTGGGCCTTGATGTTCTTGTCGATGAGCTCATCGGCCGTCTGAGCGAAGAGGGGCACACCGAGCATGGCCGTGGCGCAAAGCGCCAGCACGAGTTTCCTGATCATGAAAGTTCTCCTGTCCTTAGTGGTGAGTGTTCGCGCGATTGTGCCATACGGCCGTCAGGGGGACAGGTTTCAACGGGCCCTGCACTTGGGCCGGTTCAACGGAAAACCACAGGCTGGAAGGCTGAAAGGCTGAAAGGAACCGCGGGCCGTCGCATGGCGCCCTTCCAGCCTTTCAGCCTTTCAGCCTCCCCCAACAAGGTGTCTTCGCGACTCCGGGTGCCAGGCCGTTTCCACGACGTCCCGCACCCGGCGGCGAACCTCCCTCACGTCCCAGGCGATGCGGTCGCGCTCGACGCCGTCGAGCAGGGAGAGGAGCGCGCGCACCGCGTCCCCTCGGTCGGAGGCTTCATTCTGCAGGGCGGCAGGGTCGCGCCCGCCGAGCACGAGCCAGGCGTGCAGCACATCCCGGATGCGGGCAGGAGCCTGGGCTCCGTCGCCGCGGCCCAGGATCCGGCGAACCTCCCGCCGCCGCGCCTGCAACCGGCGGAGTGGCGGCATCGCTACCGCGCTTAGTGCGAGCAGTCCGAGGCCTCCTGCGATCCAGGGCCATACATCCCGCACCTCCGCGACGGCCTTGGTCACCGGCGCACTCTCACTCGGGGCCGCCGGCGGCTGCGAGCCCCTCGTGGCGAGGATCGTCAGCGCGGCGCAGCGCAATGTCCGGCGCTCGCCGGCCGGCGTGAGGATCGTGGACGCCAACGGAGGGACGACCAGCCGCCCGGCGTGCGCCGGGAAGAGAACGTAGCGCCAGCGCCGCGTGGCCGCGCCGTCCTCGGATCGGCGATCGACGCTCAGTCCGGCGTCGACGACCTGCACATTGCCGTCGAGCGGCGTCTCGAACGCCGGGGCCGGGGCGGAACGCAGGTTGGCCTTGCCGCTCATCGATACCTGAAACGGGATCGGTCCGCTTGCGGTGGCCGGCAGCGGAGCACACTGCAGCGACACGTCGCCGACGGCACTGACCGGCGGACCGTCCGGGACGGGCCGGGCATTGATGACGATCTGGGGCGAGCGGCGGTTGATCTCCACCAGCATGCCTTCGTACGGAATGCCGAATCGGTCCGCTCCCACCCTGCGGATGGCCTCGGCGTTGATGCTCATCGATCCGATGACGAGCCTGCCGCTGCGCAGCGGGTAAAGGACGGCACGGCGCACCGCCACCCGCTGCATCTGCAACTCGCCCACCACCACCATCTCCGGCTCGCGCTCGCGCAGCGGAACCTCCTCGACCCAGAAGTCGTCGAGCCGGGCCATGTCGTCGATTCCGTAGCGCTGCAGCGACGTAGCGTTGTAAAGCATCCAGGTGACGGTGACGGCCTCGCCGACGAACGCCTCGGTCTTGTCGGCGCCGGCGACGATGAAGATCGGGTCGCGCTGGTTGGCCACGAGCTCGCGGGCAATCGTTACCGGGTCCGAGGAGCCCGTGCTGACATCAGGCAGTACCTGGACCGGGATCCCGGCGAGCGTCTCCACCGCATGGTTCTTGCCGTGGAGGAGGAGCGGACCGACCATGGCCGGCCCCGGAGCCTTCGCTTTCGCAACATACATGAGCGTGCGGCGGTACGCGGCCGTGCCGTTCGCCCAACTGAACTCGACGCGCGAGGACGCGTCGCCCTCCAGCTCGAGGTTCTGCAGAGGGATCTGCACATCCTCGGCGTCCGTGAACGGCCCGTCGAGGACGAGCGAGATGTGAAGCAGGTCGTCGAGGGTCACCGTCCGGCGGTCGACCGTGAGCTGCGACGCATCAGCCCTCGGAGTCCACAACGCAAACAGCAAAAAGACGACGACGGCAGCGGGAACGGCTCGCTGTGGCGATCGGCGTTGGCGCCCCTTCATTCCGCCTACCACCCCACGTGTCCTCGGACGGCGCGCGCCGCGCGCATCCTCGCCAGCTCTTCCTGCTCCTGCTGCTGTACGCTGCGCAGGAGCGCTTCCAGGTCGGCATTCCCTTTCGGCTGAGCCTTGCTGTTCTGGGGCGATTGCGCGGGCTGGTTGGGCTGAGCTGCGGGAGTCTGCTGCACGCCCGGGCCGCCGCCGTTCTGCTGCTGGTCCTGTTGCGCCTTCCGCTTGAGCGCGATCTCGAGATTGCGCTTCGCGGCCGCATCGTCCGGTGCGAGCCGCAGCGCGGCGGTGTAATCGCGAATGGCGTAGTCGAACGCATTCGACGCCAACGCCGCGTTGCCGCGATTGAAGAGGGCCGCCTCGCGCAGGTGCGGGTCGCGCATGGCCCGCCCGAGCAGGGTCGAGCCCTCTTCCTGCAGCCCGGCCGCCACTTCGGACGTGCCGAGGTTGAGCTCGCGCAACGGCGTGCGCTCGATGGCGGCTGCGGCGCGATAGCCTGCCACGGCGCCGGCGTAGTCGTGTTTCGCATACGCCGCCAGGGCCCGTTTCGCCGCCGCCCGCGAGTTCGTGTCGCGCAGGAAGGGAGCCACGGTCAGACCGGAGGCCAGGAGGATGGCCAGGAACGCTCTCATTCTGCCCCTCGGTTGGTCAGCGACCCGAGCATGCGAAACAGGAACGCTCCCGCCAGCGGCCACTGGTACGGCTCGCCAGGCATCTCCACGACCCGCTTGTGCGCGGCGCCGGCCGCCGCGGGCACGGCGACGCCATCGAGCGCGTGCGCGCCGAACGGATTGACGAAGAGCTCGCCTCCTGTGGCCCGCGCGATGTGGCCGAGGACGTCGGTCTGGGCGCGTGTGTGGATGACGCTGCCCGAGTCGTCGTGCAGCTCGCCGCCTCCGCCCGTTGGAATGGTGGCCCCGCCGCCGCTGCCGATGACCACCGAGGTCACGGTCACGCCGCGAGCCCGCAGTTTAGCGATCGAAGCATCGGCGTGTCCTCCCTGATCCTCTCCGTCACTGAGGAGGACAACGTCGCCGCGCTGGCCGGGATCGGCGTCGAGGAGCTTGAGCGCCGCGTCGAGACCGGAGGCCACGTCCGAGCCGGGGTCGCCGATCTCACCCGGTTGGACGGTCGCCAGCAGCGCGTTGACCGCGTCGTTGTCCGTCGTCAGCGGCGACACGACGTCGGCGCGGTCTTCGAAGACGACCAGCGCCACGCGCCCGGGGAAGGCGTCGATGAGCCGCGTGGCCACGGCCTTCGCCGCGTCGATGCGCGACGTCCCCACGTCCACGGCCGACATGGAGTTCGAGACGTCGAGCACGATCACCCGATTCGCCTCATGGGTCTCGATGGGCGTGGCGATGAAACCGAGACGCGGCCCGGCCAGCGCTACGACAAATAGCAGCAGCGCTGCCGCCACGAGCCAGGGCCGCAGCACGCGCGCCGGCACGGCCACGCCGCGCAGACGCTCCGACACGAAACGCCGCGCCGCAACGACCCGGGCCCGCTCGGTGGCTACCAGCAGGAACAAGGCGAGCGGCACCAACACCAGGAACCAGAGCAGGCGTGCGGACGCGAAGGTCATGCGCCCTCCTCGAGTGCCGAGTGCGGAGTGCCGAGTGCCGAGACCGGCAGCACCTTCGAAGCGACACACGCATGATGCCCACTCGGCACTCGGCACTCCGCACTCGGCACTTGGTCCTCCGCACTCGGCACTCGCCTCATCCTGCCACCTTCCTCAGGAGCGTCTCGCCCAGCAGGAGGCCGAGTGCCAGCACGCTCCCTCCCGCGGCCAGCGGCGTCGAATAGAGCTCCTCGATCTTCTCGCTCTTCGGCGCAGTCAGGCGGGTCTTCTCCAGCCGGTCGATGCGCGCCAGCACGGCGCCCATGGCCTCGGCGTCCGTGGCCCGGAAGTATTCGCCGCCGGTGGTCCGGGCGATCCGGGCCAGCGTCTCCTCGTCGAGGTCGGCGCGGATGAGCTGGTACGCCGTTTCGATCTCGCCGCTGATCGGATTCTGCCGCTTGACGGGAATCGGCACCGGCCCGCGGCTTCCCACGCCGATGGTGTAGATCTTGATGCCGAAGCGCGCCGCGAGCTGCGCCGCCGTCATCGGCTCGATCGAGCCGGAGTTGTTCACCCCGTCCGTGACGAGAATGATGATGCGGCTGTGCGTTGTCGACGTCCGCAGGCGGTTGACAGCCGTGGCGATGGCGTGACCGATGGCTGTCCCGTCGCCGTTCTCCCCGACCTGAGCCCGCTCCAGGATCGTCTGCGCCACGTCGCGGTCGAACGTGATCGGTACGCGCGTGGCCGCCCGGACGCCGAAGGTAATGATGCCGATGCGGTCGTCCTGCCTCCCGGCGATGAAGGCGCTGATGAGGTCCTTGGCCACCGTGAAGCGGTTGCGCGGCCGGAAATCCTCCGCCGCCATCGACCCCGAGGCGTCGAGGGCAACCACGATGTCGATGCCGTAGCGGTCGCCGGCCGCCATCCGCACCACCCGCTGCGGCCGCGCCAGCGCCACGACCAGCAGCACCGCACCGGCGACCTCCAGGACGAACGGCACCCAGGCGAAGGCCGCCCGCACTCCGCGCGAGGACGCCACGAGCGAGAGCGAGGCGAAGGTGAAGGCACCGACATCCCGCCGCCGGTCACGAATGAGGAGCACGATGCGCGCGAGGACCACGACGGCCAGCGCGAACCAGAGCGGCGAGGCGAAGCGGGTCACCGACCCCTACCTCCGCCGGCCCTGCGCCCAGAGTCGAGAGCGTACGCGGTAACAGAAGGCTGGAAGGTCGAAAGGCTGAAAGAGCCCGAGGCAGCTCGGGTCTCCCTTCCAGCCTTTTCAGCCTTCCAGCCTTCACATCCACGGTCCGATCGGACCTTAGGCGCACAGCCCCTTCTGCCTTCAGCCCTCTGCCTTCTGACTTGCCCGGTCATGCGGCCAGCTCCAGGGCCCGGCGGGCCACGTCCTCGAAGTCCGCCGCGCGCGCTCCCCACGGCGAGAATTTCTCCAGGTCGCCCTGGTGCAGCACGTCGGCGATCACGGCGTCGCCATGGGTGAGCATCAGCAGCTCGGTCGTCGTGAGGTCGGACGAGAGCTCGCGCGTGGCGGCGAGGTAGTCGCGCAGGGCATCGGCCAATTGCGCCCAGCGGCGCGCGGTGTCCGCTTCATGCCGCAGCCGCTCGACCGTGGCAATGAACCGCGACGAGGGTGTCAGCGCCGGCGGGGCAACGACCGCAGGAGCCGTACAGCGCACGCGCAGGGCGACCCACGTCCACGCTCCGATCGCCAGGAGCGCCGAGGCGCCGATGACGATCCATGGCAGGACCGGCTCGGGCTCCGCGCGCGGCGGTGCGAGCGGCGCGGCCTTCAGATCGTCCTTCGCTCCCAGCACCGACTGGACGACGACCTTCTGCGCGAACGGCTCGCCGCCCGCCGTGCCCGAGACCGTGAATGCCTGCGCCTGGAACGTGCGGACGACGGCACGATTGCCGGTGACCGACACGACCTCGTAGCCGGCCGGCTTCTGCAGCACGACCGGCGCCCTCGAAGCCTCGATGGTCACCAGGTCGCCGACGGTGACCCGGGCCGGGCGGGTGGTGATGGTCAAGGCCAGGAGCAGGGACGGGAGCATCGGTCTGAAGGATGAAGTATGAAGGATGAAGGATGGGTACCGGGTAACAGGTACCGGGTAACAGGTACCGGGTAACGGGACCCTGCCCCGATACCTGATACCCGGTACCTGTTACCCGTGAGGAAGGCGTCTCCCCGCCACGTGCGTTCTATCGTCGCAGCGCCCTCTCTCGGAAGAAGCGTAGCAAGGCCCGGTCGTAGGGTGCCGCTGTCGGGATCTCGAGCCAGTCGATACCCGCGGAGCGGAAGCGCCGCGCGAGCTGCTGGTCGCGCTGGGACGAGCGGCGGGCGACGTCATCGCGGCCGAGCTCGATGAGGCGCCGCTCGCCCGTCTCCGCGTCGACCAGCCGCATCAAGCCGCCGCGCGGAAGGCGCTCCTCGCGCGGATCGCGCAACGCCAGCGCCACGACGTCATGCCGCCGGCCCAATCGCCGCAGCGGCCGTTCGAAATTCAGGTCGAGGAAATCCGACAGGACGATCACCACCGCCCGCTTCGCGCTGACCCGCTCCAGAAACGTCACCGCGCCGTCGATGTCCGCCAGCCCCTCCGGCTCCGTCATGGCCGCACGGACCGCCGCATGGGTGATGACCTGGGCCTGCGCGTGCCCGCGCCGCGGCGGGATGTAGCCGCGAACGCCGCCGGAGAAGAGCAGCAGACCGATGCGATCGGCATTCTGGACGGCCGAGAAGGCGAACACCGACACCAGCTCGGCGGCGATGTCGCACTTGCGCCAGTCGACCGATCCGAAGGCCATCGACCCCGAGACGTCGAGCGCTACGACGATGGTCAGGTCGCGCTCCTCCACGAACTCCTTCACGTGCGGCATGCCGCTCCGTGCCGTCACGTTCCAATCAATGGCCCGGATGTCGTCACCCGGCTGGTACTCCCGCACCTGGGCGAACTCGATCCCACGCCCGTGAAATGCCGAGTGGTAATCGCCCGCGAACCCGGCACGGATCAGCCGCGCGCTCAGGATTTCGAGCTGCGCCACGCGCCGGGCCAGCGGCTCACGAAACTGCGGTAGGCGGGGGGAGAACATAACGCTGAGTGCCGAGTGCTGAGTGCCGAGTCTTCAGTGCTGAGTGCTGAGTGCTGAGTGCCGGATGCTCATGCCTGCTCGGCACTCGGCACTCCGCACTCGGCACTTTCTTCAGGGTACGGCCACCGCCCCGAGGATCTGATCGATGATGCGGTCGGCCGTCACCCCTTCCGCGGCTGCTTCGTAGGAGAGGACGAGCCGGTGACGGAGGACGTCGTGGGCCACGGCCTTCACGTCCTCGGGGATGACGTACGGCCGGCCGAGGATGAAGGCGTGCGCCTTGGCCACGTGCGCGAGGGCGAGCGTGGCGCGCGGGCTGGCGCCGAAGGAGATGTGCGGCACGAGCGACGGCAGCCGCGCCTCGGTGGGCTTCCGCGTGGCCGCCACGAGCTGGACGATGTAGCGGCCGATCTTTTCGTCGACATGGACGCGCGCGGCGAGCTGCGCCACCCCGTGGATCTCGTCGACGTGCAGGACCTTGGTGACGGCGATCTCGGCCTTCGTCGGATCGAGGTACATGCCCAGGATCCGCAGCTCTTCCTCGCCGGTGGGATAGCCGACGTGCAGCTTCATCACGAAGCGGTCGATCTGCGCCTCGGGGAGCGAGTACGTCCCCTCGTGCTCGATGGGATTCTGCGTGGCGATGACGACGAAGGGCTCCGGCAGGCGGTACGACGTCTCCCCGATCGTCACCTGCCGCTCCTGCATCGCCTCCAGCAGCGCCGACTGCACCTTGGCCGGGGCGCGGTTGATCTCGTCCGCCAGGATGAGGTTCGCGAAGATCGGCCCGAAGCGCGCGTTGAAGCCGCGGCCGGCCGGATCGAAGATCAGCGTACCGGTGATGTCGGCCGGCAGCAGGTCGGGCGTGAACTGAATGCGCTTGAACGTCGCATGGATGGCCCCGGCCAGCGTCTTCACCAGCAGCGTCTTGGCCAGCCCGGGCAATCCCTCTAGCAGGACATGCCCGCGAATCAGCAGGGCGATGATCAGCCGGTCGACGAGCACCTGCTGCCCGACGACCACGCGCCCCACCTCGGCGCGAAGCCGCTTGATCGCTTCCTGTGCCTTGGCAATTTCCCGCTCGGCGGTGACCTGGTCCATTTCGGTTGGGAAGGGTAACAGGATCAGCTCCCGCCGATCCCGTACTTCTCCCGCAGCGTCCGCAGATGATGCAGCTCGTGCCCGGCCACGTGGAACGCCAGACCACGTACCGAAGCTTCGTAACCGTTGACCATCCCGCGGCGCAGCCACTCCTCCATGGTCAGCGAGGCAAAGAACGCCAGCGTCGAGGCGCGGACGAGGTGGTACTCGGCGGCGAGGCCGGCCAGCGCCCGCGACTCGAATTGCGTTGCCGCCACGTACTCGTTCTCGTCGAAGCCGGCCAGAGGGCGGGTGTCGTTGCGCGCCACGCAGAGGGCGCGATAGGCAAAGATCCGCTCGTCGTCAATGAGGTGCCCAAGGACTTCCTTCACCGTCCACTTGCCGGGGGCGTAGCGACGACCGGCGATGGCGGTCTCGTCGAGGGAGCCGATGAGCGTCGTCACGTTCCTCCCCTGCGTCTCGAGCACCGCCACGGCGTCGTCACCTTCGACGTAGTCGATGTCGGCTTTGGCGTAAGAAGCGAATTCACCGGCGAGGGGACGGCCGGACACGACGCGCTCGCCTGCGTCACTCAAGGAAAGACAAAGGTCACGGAGCTGCGAGGCTTCCCGGATTCGCGCCTCCACGGCCTCCTCGGAATAGTCGGCAGTCATCATTGATCGCCCTCCAGACGTTCGATGTCAGCGAGGTCCTGTTTACTGCCGCGGGAAGACTTTAGCGCGATCAAACCAGCCGGCGAAACGACGCTCACCATGTGACCGCGCCACCGAATCTTCTGCCGTTCGGCCCATACACGTTCGCTCCCGGCCGTGACCAGAAGGAGGTCGAGCGACAGCGTGTGCGCGGGATCGGCCTTCGACACGCGCCGGATTTCCATGGCCCCCTTGTCGAAGTGCATCGGCTTCGCGCGAAACACATACCCGAGTGGCTCGACCGCTGCATAGACCCGCGGCTCATCCTCCGGACGGATGAGCAGGTCGATGTCGACGGTCGCACGCGGATAGCCGTGAATGGCCATCGCCAATCCGCCGCAAACGGCGTATTCGATGCCCCCTTGCGCCAGCGCAGAGATCACCGCCTCGAATTCGGCCGTAAGGTCCAGCACAGGCCGAGTCTAACGCCGGCAGAGGATTCCGCTCAGCACTCCTGCCTCATGCCTCTCAGCACTCAGCACTCAGCACTCAGCACTCGGCACTCCCAACATCCCACCGAGTTTGACATCGCCCGAGGCACGAGCGAAACCACCCATGCCTCATCCGGCCTTGCACCTAAAGTCGGGAGGATGCGCTGTGACGGAAGGCTGGAAGGTCGAAAGGCTGAAAGGCCAGAGGCAGCACGGGCTTCCCTTCCAGCCTTTTCAGCCTTCCAGCCTTAGTATTCATCGTCCAATCGGACTTTAGGTGCAAAGCCGCCTCATCCCTCATGCCCCTCGGCGCTCGCCTCAGGGTCCGAGCAGTTCCCGCACCGCACCTGCCGCGCGGTCCAGTGCCTCGTTCAGCTTGTCGGCGTCCTTGCCGCCGGCCTGAGCGAGGTCGGGCTTGCCGCCTCCCTTGCCGCCGACGATGGGGGCGAGCTTGCCGATCAGCGTGTTGGCCTGGATCCGGTCGAGCAGGTCCTTCGTGACCGCCGTCAGCAGGGTGACCTTGCCGTCCGTGGCGCTGCCAAGGACGACGACGCCGGACTTCACCTTCGAGCGGAGCTGATCGGCCAGGTCGCGGAGATCGCCGCCGGAGATGCCGTCGGCACGGCGGGCGATGAGCTTGACCCCGTCGACGTCGACGGCTTCACTCGCCGGTGCCGCGGCGGGATCGGTGCCCGGTCCGGCGCTGGCCGCCTTGAGGCGCAATTGCTTGAGCTCCTTCTCGAGCTGCTTCTGCTTCTCCTGCAGCGAGCGGACGAGGGCAGGCACGTCTTCCACGCGCGTGTTGAGCGCCTGCTGCAGCTCGTGCGCCGTGTCGTCCAGCGACTGGAAGTACTGCAGCGCGCCGCGGCCGGTGAGCGCCTCCAGCCGCCGCACGCCCGCCGCCAGCGAGCGGTCGCTGATGATTTTGAAGACGCCGATGTCGCCGGTGCGGTTGACGTGGCAGCCGCCGCAGAACTCGCGGGAATAGTCGCCCGCGGCCACGATGCGCACGTTCTCGCCGTACTTCTCGCCGAACATGGCCACGGCGCCGGTGCGCTTCGCTTCCTCGATCGGCATGACTGTCTTGACCACGTCGAGGTTCTCGCGGATCTTGCCGTTCACCGCCGCTTCGATCTCGCGAAGCTGCGTGTCGGGCGTCGGCTGGGGCCAGGTGTAGTCGAAGCGGAGGCGGTCCGGCGCCACGAGGGAGCCGGCCTGCTGCACGGTATTGCCGAGGATGTCCTTCAGGGCCTTGTGCAGCAGGTGGGTGGCCGTGTGATTGGCCGTCGTGTCGAGGCGTGTCTGCTCCGGAACGATCGCGGTTACGTGCGAGGCGACGTTAAGAACGCCCCCAACAACCTGTACCGTCGACACCGTAGTTTCCCAATACTTCTGCGTGTCAACAACGCGGGCAGATCCTCCGTCCCAAACGAGAGTTCCTTCATCACCAACCTGACCACCCGACTCAGCGTAGAAGGGAGTTGGATCCAGGATCACCCAGGCGTTGCCGGTTTCAGGTGTCAGACTGCGCACCAATCCACCTCCAGCAATGATCGCTCTGACCGTTGAGCGAACGTGAAGCGTTTCGTAGCCCACGAACTCCGACGGAGTAGCGAGTTTCGCCAGTTCGGCGGTGTCTTCTCTGACTTTGAACTTCGACGACGCCTTGGCCTTCGCTTTGGCGTCTTCCATCATCGTCTCGAAGCCTTCCCGGTCGAGCTCCACACCCTCGTCCTCTCCCATCTCGGCGATGAGGTCAAGGGGAATGCCGAATGTGTCGTAGAGGCGGAACACCTCTTCGCCGGAGATGCGGCGCTCACCGCGGGCCCGGATGTCGTCAAGCAGGGCGCCCACGCGCTCGATGCCGGTGGTAAGAGTGCGGGAGAAACGCTCCTCCTCCGCGCCCAGGGTCAGCAGCACCGCCTCGCGGCGCTCGTGCAGCTCGGGATAGGCCGCGCCCATGGCCTCGATGACCGCATCGACGAGGTGCGACAGCAGGACCGGCTGCGGCAACTTGCGCCCGAAGCGGATGGCCCGGCGAATGATGCGGCGCAGCACGTAGCCGCGCCCTTCGTTCGATGGGATGACACCGTCGCTGATGAGGAACGTGGAGGCGCGGGCGTGGTCGCAGAGGACGCGCACGGCCGTATCGAGCTCAACATTCCCTTTTTCAGGGTGTGGTGAAGCTACACCGGGCATCCGCCGGCCGTACTGGTGGCCGCTGACCCGGGCGATGGCCGCCATGATCGGCGTGAAGAGGTCGATGTCGTAGTTCGTCGGCGCCTGCTGCAGGACGCTGGCGACGCGCTCCAGGCCCATACCGGTATCGACGGACGGCGCCGGCAGCGGCGTGAGCTTGCCGTCGGCGTCGCGGTCGTACTGCATGAAGACCAGGTTCCAGATCTCCATCGTGTCGTCGCCCGGGCCGTTGACCAGCTCCGCGACGTTCTTCGTCATGTCGTCGCCGCGGAAATAGTGGATCTCCGAGCACGGCCCGCAGGGACCGGTGTCGCCCATCGACCAGAAGTTGTCCTTCTTGCCGAACTTGAGCACGCGCTCCGGGCGCGCCCCTGCCTTCACCCAAAGCGCCGCTGCCTCGTCGTCCGCCGGCACGTTCGCATCGCCCTCGAAGACGGTGAACCAGAGGCGCTCGATATCGAGCTTCCAGACGTCGACCATGAGCTCCAGGGCGAACCTGATGGCGTCTTCCTTGAAGTAGTCGCCGAACGAGAAGTTGCCGAGCATCTCGAAGAACGTGTGGTGGCGGGCCGTGCGGCCGACGTTCTCGAGGTCGTTGTGCTTTCCGCCGGCGCGGACGCACTTCTGCGAGGTCGTGGCGCGGCGATAGTCGCGCGCCTCCCGGCCGAGGAACGTGTCCTTGAACTGATTCATCCCGGCGTTGGTGAAGAGGAGCGTCGGGTCGCCCGCCGGAACGAGCGAGGAGCTGTTCACGCGGCGGTGCTGGTTCTTCTCGAAGTACGCGAGGAACTGTTCGCGAATCTGACGGGTGGTCTGCAAGCGAATCTCCCTTGATGCCGGAAAAGGCGCGAATCGTAACGCAGTTGGCGGGGAAAACCTTTCGCGTCGCGGGCCGGACTACAGCTTCTTCACGACGTCGAGCACCAGCGCCAGCTCGTACCCCTGGCGCTGCAGGTACGCCGCGACCTTGTTGCGGGCGGCGTCGGGCTCATGGCGCCGCAGGAGGACGGCCATCTTCTTCCGCGCCAGCTCCTCGGCCGCGGTACGCTCCTCGTCTTCGTTGACGTGTTCCGCGAGCACCGCGCTGACCGTCTCTCCGGCCACCCCTGCCGCGCCGAGCTCGCGGGCGATGCGCAGCCGCCCCACTTTCCGCCGCGTCCGCGTCCGGACGAACGCCCCGGCAAAGCGCTCGTCGTCGAGCCACTTCTCCCGGCGCAGCCGCTCCAGCGCCTCCTCGACCTCGCCCCGCTCGAACTTCTTCGCCAGCAGCTTCCGCCGCAGCTCCGCCTCGCTGTTGAAGCGGTACTGCAGGATGCGGAGGGCGGCGGTGTAGGCGTCGATCATCGCTGAATCGCTTATTCGCTTAATCGCTTATTCGCTTAATCGCTTATTCGCTTAATCGCTTATTCGCTTAGTCGCTTAGTCGCTTAGTCGCTGATTCGCAGCAAACCACCCAAACGAGTCGGCGACCAGCGATTAAGCGACTAAGCGACTAAGCGAATTCAAAGCGAATTCGAGAAGTCGAACGGCGACTCGTCGTTGAAGGGATCGTTGCCGTCGGCGATCGAGAGCTTCGCGTCCATCTCCTCCTTGGCGATGTCGGACGTCGACTGGATGCCCTGCAGCTTGAGGCGGAACTCGTCGGGGTTCGACGCGCGGCGGAGCGCTTCGTCGAGCGTGATGAGGCCGTTCTTATAGAGCGTGTAGAGCGACTGGTCGAACGTCTGCATCCCGTACTGCGAGGTGCCCTGGGAGATGGCGTCCTTGATCAGCTTCGTCTTTTCTTTGTTCTCGATACAGTCGCGGATGTAGCCGGTGGAGATGAGCACCTCCGCGGCCGGCACGCGTCCCAGGCCGTCGGCGCGCGGCAGAAGGCGCAGCGAGACCACCGCCTTGAGCACCGCCGCGAGCTGCAGGCGGATCTGCTTCTGCTGGTGCGGCGGGAAGACCGAGATGATGCGGTTGACCGTCTCCGTGGCGTCCATGGTGTGGAGCGTGGAGAGCACCAGGTGGCCCGTCTCCGCGGCCGTGAGGGCCGTCTCGATGGTCTCGTAGTCGCGCATTTCGCCGACGAGGATGACGTCCGGATCCTGGCGGAGGGCGCTGCGCAGGGCCTGCGAGAACGACTTCGTGTCCACTTCGATCTCGCGCTGGTTGACGATCGACTTCTTGTCGCGGTGGAGGAACTCGATGGGGTCCTCGACCGTCATGATGTGCTCAGTGCGGTGGGTGTTGATGTAGTCGATCATGGCCGCCAGGGTGGTCGACTTACCCGATCCCGTCGTTCCCGTGCAGAGAATGAGGCCGCGGCGCTCCTCGCAGATCTTCTCCAGGACCACCGGCAGCATCAGCTCCCGGATGGACAGGATCTTGACCGGAATGACGCGGAGGACCATGCCCACCGTGCCGCGCTGCTGGAAGATGTTGCAGCGGAAGCGGCCCAGGCCGGGCACCGAGTAGGCGATGTCGATCTCGTAGTTGTTCTTGAACTTCTCCTTCTGGCGGGAGGACATGATCGAGAAGGCCATGGCGATCGTGTCTTCCTGCATCAGCCGCTTGAGCTCCACCAGGGGCAGGAGCTCGCCGTCGCAGCGGATTACCGGGTGCGAACCGACTTTGATGTGCAGGTCCGACGCGCGGCGCTCGGCCGCAATCTTCAGAAGGTCATTGATGTGCACGGATCACCTCGGGGTCTTGGCGGTCACACTGAGACGGAAACGGAATCTCTGGCGGCCACGCTTTCGTGCCCTGCGCATGGACTTCGCTCGTCGCTCAGAGTGACACTGAGCTGATCATTTTACCGTATCGTGCGCGGCATGGTCTCGCGCCACACCGATCTCAACCTTCGCTACCTGATGAGCGTGCCATCCGGCCGGGAAGGCTCGCTGCCGCTCGTCCTCTGCATGCACGGCCGTGGCGCCGGCATGGATGACCTCGCCGGCATCGCCCCGGAGCTCGACGACGGCTACCGGTTTCTCTTTCTCAACGCGCCGCGGCCGTTCGAGCCGATGCCGGGCTACTCGTTCGGCTGGACCTGGTTCGACGGCTGGCCGCCGGAGCTGGCCTCGCTGGCCGCGGCGCGAGCCCTGGTCCTCGAGTTTCTCGACGGCGCTGTCGCCCGGTACGCGCCTCCCGCCGGGAAGGTCCTCGTGAGCGGCTTCTCCCAGGGCGCCCTCATGGCCCTGGACTGCGGTTTCCGTACGAAACAGCCCATTGCCGGCATCGCCGCGATGAGCGGCGCCCTCTTCGAAGACGACCTGCCGCCCCTCCGCCCCCTCCCCGTCTTCCTCGGACACGGCACCGCCGACGAGGTCGTCCCCGTCACCAACGCCCGCCGCGCCCGGCACGTGCTGGAAGCGAACGGCATCTCTCCCGATTACCACGAATTCTCGATCGGCCACGCCGTCTCGGAGGAGGAACTGGTCGCGATGCGGGGGTTCGTCGGACGCGTCCTGAGCCCCGCTGTTGGGTGATGAGGCATGAGTAATGGGGGCATGAGTAGCTGTTGCGCTTTGCCTCGCGCGATTTCAACCTCGCCACGCCCACTCATGCCTCATGCCTCATGCGGCTTTGCACATGAAGTCGGTTCGGAGCCTGATCCCCAAGGCTGGAAGGCTGAAAGGCTGAAAGGGCC
>CAZYTO010000053.1:0-23588 GCA_964650405.1 uncultured Thermoanaerobaculia bacterium
CGCCGACGGCCTCGGAGACCTGACGGTGCGCGAGATCGCCGAGGACTCGGCGCATCACTTGTGGGCAGGCTCGGAATCGGGACTCGTCGTTTCGGAGAAGCCGCTCGACGCCTACGGCCCGGGCGCGCGGATTCACTTCGTCCCGGCTGTCGGCAAAATCGCGCTGACGAAGAAGCGGATCCGCCGCAACTACCTCGCCGCGGGACCGGACGGCTGGGTGTGGGTGGGTACGGCCGATGGCCTGGAGCGCTACCGCTTCCGCGGCGCCGAGCTCGAGCGAGGCACCATCGATCCGCTGCGGCAGGGAGTGTCGTCGGTGATGGCCAAGCGCGACGGCACGCTGCTCGCGGCCTTGAACGACGGCACCATCGCCCACATCGGCACGGACGGGCACCTTGTGGAGACGCTCGGCGTCACGAACGGCATCCCGCCCATCGCGGCGTCGACGCTCATGGAGTCGCGCGACGGCACGTTGTGGGGCGGCTGCCTCAACGGCCTCGTGTGGCGTCTGAAGCACGGCGCGGCGCAGGAGGTCAATCACGCGCTGACCGAGCGCATCGTGGCCATCCTCGAAAGCGCGGGTGGAGAGATCTGGCTGGCCAGCCTCGGCAACGGTGCCGTGCACCTCGATCCGGCCAATCCCGCGGCAGGCCGCGGGGTC
This sequence comes from uncultured Thermoanaerobaculia bacterium, assembly GCA_964650405.1. Lineage (GTDB taxonomy): Bacteria > Acidobacteriota > Thermoanaerobaculia > Gp7-AA8 > Gp7-AA8 > CAZYTO01. Next base: position 662 of record CAZYTO010000053.1, read on the forward strand.
AATCGCACCAACGGCCTCCTCGGCGACACGCTCTGGTCGCTCATCGAGGACCGCGAGGGCAACATCTGGTTCGCGCAGAACGGCGGCGCGTCGCGCCTGCGCAAGGACTACGCGGCCTTCGAGTCGTACACCGGCCGCTCGCACACCGGCGAAAGGCCCGTACTCCCCGACAACAGCACCTTCGCCGTCCTGCCGCCGAATACGACCGGCAGTCCGTACGCGAACGCCATGTGGGTGGGCACCGGCGGCGGCCTGGCCGGCATCCGCGAAGGCCGTGACGTGGCCACGTTCACCGTCCGCGAGGGCCTGCTGAGCAACTCCGTCTACACCCTCTCCTACGACGCGCGCGGCCGGCTCTGGATCGGCGACGTGGGAGGCGTGAACTGCATCGCGCCGAAGGCCGATGCGCCTCCCTTTGTGGCCGGTGCCACCCGGCACGACATCGTCGTCGACGGCATCCCGGCCACGATGACCTCGTTCAATTTCGACACCGATTACGCCGCGCATTTCGCGCGGCTCCGCGGCCTCGACACCATGTGGTTTGCCGGGAGCGGCGGCGTGAGCGTGCTGGCCGGCGAGGAGTGGTTCCTCTTCCGCAGCGCGTCGGGCCTGCCGTCCGCGGGCGGCTCCTCGGTGGCCATCGACGATGACGGCTACATCTGGGTCGGAACCCTCGACAATGGTCTGCTGCGCAGCCAGGTGCCGTTCGACCCGGCCTGGTTTCGAAACAGCATCGATCCCGCTACGCGCGAAGTGAACCGGCTGACCTTCATGCCGGCCTGGACGCGCACGAACGGCGCGCCGAGCAACACCGTGCGTACGCTGATGTGGCTCGACAAGCGGCTGTGGGTCGGAACCTCGCAAGGCCTCGGCATCATCGACACGAAGCCCGTACGGACGGCCAAGATCGTCACCAACAGCGTCATCGGCGGCAACATGATCGTCGGCCTCGTGTACGACCCGGCCCGCCACGTGGTCTGGGTCGCCCAGAACGAGGGGCTGGCCGAGGTGAGCGCACGTGACTTCCGCCTCCTCTCGCGGGTGGCGAAGGCGGACGGCCTGCTGGAAGATGAAGCTTGGGCCTACAACCCTCTGAGCTTCGGCGCCGGGCGCGTCTACCTGGCCACGCCGGCCGGCCTCACAGTCTACAACCCCACCCTTCGGCGGCTCAACGCCGTCTCTCCCGTCCTGCGGTTCCGGCAGATCTCGCAGCGCGCCGACAATCGCGGCGGCAATGAAGTGGCCATCGAATACGCGGCCCTGACCTTCAGCGACGAGTCGCGCGTCCGGTATCGCACGCGCCTGGCCGGCTTCGACCGCGACTGGTCGCCGGAAAAGGCGGACGTGAAGATCCGCTACACGAACCTGCCGGCGTACCTCTTTGCCCGGAACTACCGGTTCGAGGTCATTGCCCGCAACAGCGACGGCGTGTGGTCGAAGCCGCTGGCCTTCGACGTCCGCATCCTGCCGGCACTCTGGCTGCGCTGGTGGGCCTTCCTCGGATACGTGGCCTTCATCTGGCTCGTCGCCCACGCCGTCAACCGCTGGCGCCTGAACAAGCTGCGCGAGCGCAACCGGGAGCTCGAAGACCTCATCGCCGCACGTACCCAGGAAATCCTCGTCCAGGCCCGGGAGCTCGAAGCGGTCGACCACCTCGTCGAAGTGATCAACCGCGAGCTCGTGCTGGAGAACGTCATGCGCAGCCTGCTCGAGCAGACGATGCTGCTCTTCCCGCAGGCCGAGAAGTCCGTCTTCATCCGGATCGATCACGAGCACCAGCGCACGGAGATCGTGGCCTGCTCGGGCTACGACCTCGAGAAGATGCGCCCCATCAGCATGAGCCCCTCCGAGGCGCGGCGGAGGTACTCGGAGCACGCGGAAGTGCTCGAACAGGGGGTCTACCTCATCCGGGGCGACGCCTTCCCGAAGCTGGCCGGCAGCGACAAGACCACCGCCCTGCCCGTGCCGAAGGAAATGCTGGCCATGGAAGTATCGCTGGGCGGCCGCATCGAAGGCTTCCTCGTGCTGGACAACTTCAGCAACCCCGAGGCATTCGGCCGGAGCGATCTGCGCAAGCTGGCCCGCATCCGCGAGCACGCCGTCTCGGCCATCTCCAAGGCCCGCATCCTCCGCGAGCTGCAGATGAAGAACCGCGAGGCGGAAGAGGCCAACCAGGCCAAGAGCCGCTTCCTGGCCAACATGAGCCACGAGCTGCGGACGCCGCTGAACGCCATCATCGGCTTCAGCGAGATCCTCACCGACCGCCTGGCCCGGCAGATCGACGAGAAGTCGATGAACTTCCTCCGCTCCATTCTCAGTTCGGGGCGGCACCTGCTCGACATCATCAACGACATCCTCGACCTGTCCAAGATCGAAGCGGGGCGAATGGAGATTTACCCCGAGACCTTCAGCGTGCGCAGCGCCATCGACAGCGTTTGCCAGGTCATGCGCGGCATGTCGGCGCGCAAGTCGATCACCTTCGACGTGCGCGTCGACCCGGGCGTGGAGCAGATCGAGACCGACAACGCCAAGTTCAAGCAGATCCTCTACAACCTCCTCTCCAACGCCGTGAAGTTCTCGCCGGACGACTCGGTCGTGACCATCCGCGCGCGCCACGTGGCGGCCACCGAGGGGCATCCCGAGTCGGCGGCCGTCGACGTCATCGACCGCGGGATCGGCATCGCCCGCGACAACCTCGCCGTCATCTTCGAGGAGTTCCGCCAGGTCGACGGCGGCGTCTCGCGCCAGTACGGCGGCACGGGACTGGGGCTGCCGCTGGTCAAGAAGTTCGTCGAGCTGCAGGGCGGCTCCATCGCCGTGGAGAGCGAGCCGGAGAAAGGGAGCACGTTCACGGTCACGCTTCCGCTCCGCTTCCAGGGCGCGACCATTCCCAGCCCGATTGTCGCATCCGACGGCACGGTCATCCCGCCCGGCAACCGCATCCTCATCGTCGAGGACGAAGACGAGGCCTACGCCACGCTCAGCGCGTACATCCTTTCGGCCGGCTACGTGCCCATCCGCGCACGCCGCGCCGATGAAGCCCTGCGGCTGGCCCGCAGCGTTCAACCCACGGCGGTCACGCTGGACATCATCCTTCCCGGCGTGGAGGGGTGGCAGGTCCTGAAGAGCCTCAAGGCGGATCCGGCCACGTGCGAGATCCCCGTGATCATCGTCTCCATGATCGAAAACCGCGAGCTGGGCATGGCCTTCGGCGCCGACGATTACTTCGTGAAGCCGGTGGACTGGGAGCGCCTCCTGCGGCGGCTGCGGGAGATCACGGCCCTGGCCGCGGCGCCGCGAAACCCGCGCCTCCTGCTCATCGACGACGACGTCAGCGTGCACGACATGCTGGAGCCGGAACTGACCCGGCAGGGATATCAGCTCGACAAGGCCTTCTCCGGCCCCGAAGGCCTGCAGCACGCGGACGACGGGCAACCCGCCGTCATCATCCTCGACCTGATGATGCCCGGCATGAGCGGCTTCGAAGTGGCGGAACGGCTCCGCCGCGGCGAGCGCACCGCTCGTATTCCGATCGTCGTCCTCACCGCCAAGGACCTCACCGCCGCCGACCATGAGCAATTGCGCGACGCCGTGAGCGGCATGGTCCTGAAGGGCAATGCGGCCGCCCGGCGGCTGATCAACGCCATCCAGGCACTGGACACACGGCCCGCGGCGCTGGGCTCGGGCTGAAGCGGCCGGCGGCACCAGGTCCCGCGTTAGCCCCATGGAGCTCGCTTCGAAGTTCTATGTGCTTTCGGTACTTCATCGGCTCGGTGCCGATGCGACCTTCATGTTTTCGCAATCAGATAACGTGGATATCACCGTCGTACTCGAGTCGGGCCGCGCGCTGACCGTCGATGTCAAGACTCTAAGCGGACCCTTGGAATGGCAGGTAGCGGACTTTCGAGCTCATGCGGGCCATTTCCTCGCGTTTGTCTGGTATCCGGATGCGGGAGAGCCGAATACTCCTCCGAGCGTCTACATCGTCGCTTCAGACCAACTCCGGCGGTTCGTTTCCGATCATGCAGGGTCGAGCGTATCGCTGGCGCTACTGGACCAGGAAGTTCATGCACGTGATGCCTGGGACCGTCTCGCCGTATCGACGGCGGCCTAGCTGAAGCGGATCTGCGATCCGCTCGGCGTCCTCCGAAAGCAAATGACCGCTCTTTCGAACGGCCGAGCAAGGACGGTGGTCCGCCGCTAAAGACGGGTCGCCCCTGCGCCGGCGATGTAGATCGGGTGCCGATCGGCGTCAACCGACGCAACCGTGAACCATGACACCTCGCGCGCGTGTGGAGAATGAGGGATATTCGCGGGTTGCCTCCCGCCCCCCGCTCGCCGGCCTACGAATTCTTCGTCGTCGCGCGCCGCCGCCGTGCGTGCACGCGGTCGATGAGCTTCGTGGTCGTGCGCACCTGCTCCAGGATCTTCTCCTCGAGGCCGGCGCCTTTCATCTTGAAGCTCTTGGCGCGGCGGAAGACGGCGCGGGCGCGCTCCTTCTCACCGTTCTCCAGCAGGGCCATGCCGAGGTGCATGAGGTTCGTGGCCGTCGGGCCGAGCTCGGCCGACTTGGCCAGGAAGTCCACGGCATTGGGATACTCGCGGCGCTTGAAGTACACCCAGCCGAGGGCGGCCAGGGGGAACTGCTTCAGCTCCTTCGGGGAGAAGCGGAGGGCGAGCTGCGCGCTCTCCAGCGCTTCGTCCAGGCTCTCCTCCATCTCCGCCAGGTTGTAGGCCTTCTCGTAGTAGGCGATCGACTTGGCGTAGTTGGAGTTGTAATCGCGCAGCATCTCTTCCAGCGCGCGGTTCGCTTCCTTGAAGTTCCCTTCCGCGCGCAGCGCCTCCACGAGCGTCGTGTACGCAGCGGCGGCGACGACTTCCGTCGGCTTCTGCTTGAGGATGCCCCGGGCGATGTTGATGGCCTCGGTGTTCATGTCCATGTGCGAGCAGAGCAGCGCATAGGGCATGAGGATGTTGACGTTCTCCGGATCGGCCTGCGAGGCGCGCCGGTAGTGCTCGATGGCCTCGATGTAGTTGCCCTGGTTGACGAGCGACTCCGCTTCGCCGAGCTCCTGCGCGGCCGGCCCTTCCACCGGCACGTGGCCGGAGATTCCCTCGTAGATCTTGACCGCCTGCTGGTACTCCATCTTGTTGGGATTGAGCTCCAGCGCCTCCTGGAAGCAGTCGATGGCTTTGCGGTTCCAGTTGCGGTCGAGATAGCAGAGGCCGAGGTGGTAGATGGCCTCTTCGTACTCCGGGTCGAGCTTCAGGGCGGCCTGGAAGGAGCGGATGGCGCGCTCGAGCTGGCCCTTGTCATAGAAGATCGTGCCGAGGAGGAAGTAGGCCTGGGGGATGGCCTCGAGCTGGATGGCCTTCTCCAGGAACTTCTGGGCGCGGAGGAGCTTGCCCTTGCGGGCGTAGATCGCCCCGAGCGAGAAGTAGGGCAGGAACGACTCCTGCGAGATCTGGATGGCGCGGCGCAGCCAGCGCTCGGCGCCCTTCAGGTCCTGCCGCTCGTGCAGCAGCACGCCGTAGAAGACCGCGGCGTCGAAGTGATCAGGCTGCACTTCCAGCGTCCGCTCGAGGTAGTGCTTGGCCCGGTCGAGGTCGCCGTCGTTGAAAAACATCTCGCCGAGGAAGAAGGACAGCTCGTAATTGTCGCGGTCGAGGCGGAAGCTCTCTTCCAGCGACTTCATCCCGCGGTCGGGATCGAAGGCGTCGAAGGCCCCTTCGGCGTCGGCGACGTGCTGCAGGAAGCGCTCGCGCTTCTCCCCGCGGAAGAGCGAGACCATGCGGTCCTTCCGCTCCGTGAAGCGCTGCTTCTTCTCCAGGGCCAGCATCTGCTCGCCCATCTTCGATTCCCAGAGCTCGACCAGCTCGTCGCTGGAGACGACGTGCTTCTTCTCCAGCAGCTCCTTCACCGAGAGCAGACCGGTCTGGTTGATGAAGATGGCCCGCTCGTGCTTCTGTACCGCGTCGACGACGCTGCGCAGACTTTCCGCCGTCCGCTTGACGATCTCTTCCAGGCCGGAAACGCGCTCTAGCAGGTGCTCGTCGAGCGAGAGGTCTCCCTCTTCCTCGTAGTCCTCGATCTCGTCCTCTTCGAAGGCCGTGACGCCCGAGAGGACCATGAGCTTGTTCTGGCAGCGAAAGCAGAACTCGCGATCGTCTTCGTTGAAGGCACTGCAGGTCTGGCAAAGCATGGTTGGGGAGTCGCTTAATCGCCTATTCGCTTATTCGCTGTTCGCCTGGTTCGTCGGTCGCTGGATCACCGATTCGCCTCGGTCGCTGATTCCTTGACCGAGGCAGCTTATAACGCCATTCGTGTGCTGCCTATTTTGAATACGTGTAAAAACCGCGTCCCGTCTTCCGGCCGAGCCACCCGGCGTCGACCATCTTCACCAGGAGCGGGCACGGCCGGTACTTCGGATCGCCGAATCCATCTTCCAATACGCGCAGAATGGCCAGGCATACATCGAGCCCGATGAAATCCGCCAGGGTGAGCGGTCCCATCGGGTGATTCATTCCCAGTTTCATCACCCCGTCGATGGCGTCGGCTGTGGCCACGCCCTCGTACAGGGTGAAGATGGCCTCGTTGATCATGGGCATCAGCACGCGGTTGGAGATGAAGCCGGGATAGTCGTTCACCTCGATGGGCGTCTTGCCCATCTTCTTCGACAGGGCCTCGACCTGCTGGTACGTGTCGTCGGAGGTGGCGATGCCGCGGATGACCTCAACCAGGGTCATCACCGGCACCGGGTTCATGAAATGCATGCCGATGACTTTCTCGGGCCGCCTGGTGGCGGCGGCGATCTTGGTGATGGAGATCGAGGAGGTATTGGAGGCCAGGATGCACTCCGGCCTGGTCATCCGGTCGAGCCGCTCGAAGAGCTGCACCTTGGCGGCGAGATTCTCGATGATGGCTTCGATGACGACGTCGGCATTGCGGACGAGCTCGACGTCCGTCGTGGCGCGGATACGGCCGAGGACGGCCTCCTTCTCGCCGGCCGTCATCTTTCCCTTGTCCACGCCGCGCTGCAGGTTTGTCGAGATCGTGCTCATGCCCCGGTCGACGAACTCCTGGGCGACGTCCAGGAGCGTGACGTCGAAGCCGCTGGCGGCCGCCGTGTGCGCGATCCCGTTGCCCATGGTGCCCGCGCCGATGACGACGATGTTTTTCATCCGGTGTGATCCTCCGCAGTCAGGCCGTAAGCTATATCACGTTGCCTCGTTCGCCCGGCGGGCGTAACATCCTCAGTCCGGCTCGTCCAATGGCTACGAAATGTTTCATGTGCGGCGCGGCGATCACTCGCGGGATCCTCTGCGAGAAGTGCGACAAACCGCGCGGCAAGACCAAGCCTGGCGGCAAGTCTGTGGCCGCAGAGCCGCCGCAGGAAGCAGCGCCCGAGCCGGCGCCGCAGCACCAGGTTGCCGACTCCGGCAACGCGCCGCTGACGCAGGCCACGGCACCCGCGCTCGATCCGTTCCCCAAGGCGCCGATTCTTCCCTTCCCCGTGGAGTCGGCCTCGCCGGCCATCACCTCGGTGGCCAGCGTCCTCGTGGCCGCGGGTGTGGCCGGTGTCGTGGCCGGTCCCGACCGTAGCGTGAAGTTCGTCACCGAGGATGCAAAGAGGCTCTTCGATGTTCCGCAGGCCGAGCTCACCACGCTCAAGCAGATCGAGGCAATCACCGGCGTCCGCTTCGGCGATCTCGGCGTGCCGTCGTCGACGGCCGCGCGCCTGCACAACCGCAATTACATCGTCTCGCTCGTGCCGCTGAGCGGCGGCGCCGGCGGCGCGGTCCTCGTCTTCCGCCACGCTGACCTGTACGGCGATGCGCACGCCTCTTTCGCCTCCTTCGTGCGCGAGACGGTCTTCGCCCCGCTGCACTCGTTGCGCGAGTCGATGTCCGCCGCGCGGCAGGCCCACCCGCTCTTCGCCGATGCCGCGGCCGTGCTCGACCAGATTCTCTCGTCCCTGGAGATGGCGCCCGAGGTCGAGGAGCCGGCGCCGGAGAACCGCATCCCCAAGGTGACGGAGGTTGTGCAGAACGTCGCCAACCGCTTCGTTCCCTTCGCCGATCTGAAGGGCATCTCCCTGCAGGTCGACGTTCCCGACCTCGAGGAGCGCTTCCGCAACTCCGACCAGCTCGCCGAGGCCCTGGGCATCCTCATGGACAACTCGATGCACTACGTCCCGGCCAACGGGCAGGTCGTGGCCGGCGTCCGCTGGATGGAGCACAAAGGCAAACCGCTGCTCCTCTTCTTCGTCATGGACAACGGTCCGCTCGTCCCGGACGGGATGCGCCTGTCGATCTTCGAGCCCGGCTTCGTCTGGAATCCGACGTCCCCTGACCGCACGGGCCGCGGCCTCTTCCGCTGCCGCGAATTCGCCGTCGCCCACGGCGGCTCGATCTGGGTGGAGTCGAAAACCGGCAAGGCCTGCACGTTCTTCCTCCGCGTACGGCCGGACGAAGCGCGGTAGGGCGACGCCCGGCGTCTTTCCCATGATGGTTCCCCCGCACGCGAAAGCCTTCGCGGTCTGGCGCGAGCACCAGTGCGAAAATGCCGGCCTCGTAGAAGACCGTGCAGCCGTCACGACGGTGGCCATGGCGACACCGGTCCCCGATGAGCTGCGTTAGTAGCCCGGTTCGAACATCGATTCTCTCGTCGTCTAGCGGGTCACTCGCAGATCCAGATCTGATTGCGTCGATCACGTAATGGCCACTCGAACACCGGTTGCGGCGAGCGGTCGCGTTCCTCCCGCCAGTGATTCGTTCCGCAGATGGCTGTACTCACGTTCGTCGAAACATAGCGCACGTCACCCGCCCGGACGTCATTCAGGGGCCCACGCGAATACACGAGGCCCGGGAACGTCACCTTAACAACATACGTCTCGGCCGGTGAAAGGCCGAGCATCATGAAACGACCCTTGTCATCCGTTGCAGTGACACGCATGGCAATGCCATCACGAACAATCTTTGGCTCGACTGCGGTGAATTCGACGGTCAAAGGGCGTCCGGGAGGCTTCCAGTTGAGGGTCACGTGGCCGATCACAGTTGCGGGCGCATCACCCTCAATCGCAGATGTAGCCACAAGCAACGCACCCGCCATGAGCAGCTTCCAGGTCGTGGCTTTCATTACCCTCTCCTCCGTAACGTCTCACCTTTAGTCGAATCATCGCTTCGAGAGGCCGCCACGATAAGCATCGTGATTGCTGTGCCTTGGCGCACGCTAGCGAGCGAGTAACGCTTAAATGGAGCGAACGCAAAGCTTTCACTTACTGGCCTCCGAACTGCGAGCGGCATCGACGTGCTGCGCATCGGATTGAAAACACCAGAGACAGGTGCAATGCCGTTCGTACTTCCGTGTGGAGTTTCAAAATAACGTGCAGCCGCTGAATTGCCGCCCCAGAGAGTGTGGGCCCATCTCAATAAATCTTTAGGTTGTCGCACCAAGTACGAAGTCTCGAAGGCCGTGGTAATAGGCGATCAGCACCAGAACCACCAGTGTGGCTGCCGCTACGTACCCATAGAACCAACGGCGCGACGTATTCGCCAATTCTTGCTGCGGCGTAAAGCTATAAACAATCGCAGCCAACAGAACGGCGGCGTTTAGTAATAACACGATGCGATCATATCCTTCCAAGGATGGCGTATGCGCAGGGCCCTTTACTACTGATACGACCGCGATCACGCAGAGCATAGTAACAATCGTTGTTGCAGCGAGAATTGCGGACCCGGCTGCAGAGCGGCGGCGGCCAGCATCGTTCAGTGAAGATCGCATCCCGATCAGAAATGCGATAACCATTGAAGTCGTTACACCGCAGAAGCCAATGACTATTACTTCAGTACACCACGCCGCCGCCACTCTGGGAACGTTGCCAGTTGTTCTTACAGCGCCAACCATTCGCAGTACATACGTTGAAGCGAGTGTGCTACTCAAGATAACAGGAACAACCGTGAACACACGCAGGTCGGCATGCCGCTTAACAGCGGCGGGCACCAAGACGGACCACGCCACCGTCAGCATGATCGCGAGTTGAATCCAATCCGATACTGCTGTGCCAGTAAGAGGATGCATGTTAATGTTGCGCAGGCGCTATTTGAGATGAGGCGGCAGAAACTGTTCCGTGACCGTCCCAATCGAACCCGATTTATACCGCCGCGCCGACGCGCTGCTGCAGAGTAACTCTCTTTGCTCACCAGTAATGTCCTCTGCGCTCACCACGCAACGCATGATCGTTCCATCCATCTTGATGTCGTACTCTATTCTGATCATGCCGCGAACACCTTCGCCTCGAAAGCGTTCGACGACTGCTCTCAGCGGTTTCGGGTCGGTCAGAAGGATCGGCACTCCTACGCCACTCGGCTGATCGCGCTCCGCCTGAGACACCGATATGCGAACGGGCCCCCTAATATCCGCAGTGGAAGAGGTTGTTGCTGGTTGCGTGACTTTCCCGCAAGCTAGAACACTGAGAGTTATCGCGTAGGGACCGAGGCGCATCATCAGTAATCGACCCTTCCCGGAGGCGAAGAGCGAATATCTAGATAGCCATTTCGTTGCGCGCTCTGCAGGCATTTTAACTCTTCTCCGTAGGCCGGATACTCGAATTGTGCGTGCGTTAGATCCTTACCTATGGCCGTGAAATAGACGCATTGCCGTCTGTGGTATTCCTCGTGAACGCCCGTACATAGATACTGGCATTGGCCATCAGCAAAGTTGTCGTGACGCGTGGTGAACGGTTGACCCTGTTGAAGTACTACCCTGCCAGTCTTAGGATCTCTTATCTTGAAGCTACGCGCAGCGTCGTTCGCCAACGACGCTGACGGCGCGCCTGCCATCAGCAGGATTAACGCGCAAACCGTAATTGACGCCACTTTGGTCTTTTGTACTAATCCGTCCCGTACTATTTTGCCCTCTCCGGCGCACAGCCGGAGCTTCATCGAACCGATCGCGTCGGTGTGACGGTTGACTCGAAGTGCAATCGTGAATAGCTACTACCTGCCAGGCGCAATACCTGATCGATGATCGATGTCGTAGAAACGTGCGTCCGCGTCTGATCCCCGACGACAAACTCGATGTTGGAGCTTCGGTAGCTCGTCCTGGACGAGATCTCCGCGGTGCGAGCGTCGAGCGCAACCCCCGGGTCTGGCAACATCGGCAATTGGAAACGCTCCAGCAGTTTCAAGATGCGATGCGCGTCCTCAACCGGCACCGAATGCCGGACAAACTTCAACTTTGCAACGGCCGCCTCCAGTTCAATACCTTCGTCGTCGAGCCGCGCGCGGGCCAGCTGCTCGGAGATCGAAGCATCCGACTCAAGAATCAACTCTGCCTGAACCTTGCCGTCGCAGCTCTCTTCAATGTAAATCCCGAAGTCAAGGGTGTCTGCACTCCCACGTGAACGCAGCGTTGTGACACGACAGACGGGATATCGCGTCGAGGCATCGCGCGCCGATCGAAAACTGCGCTCGAAGGCGGGACCTGCGTTACTGAACGCCCACGACAGTGCGCCCGAACGCGACGTCGCCTCGTTGCCGTTGACAACCCAACCGATGCCAGCCATGGCCGTAATGCCGCCAAAACCTACACAAGTCGCTAGGAATCTCATCGTAGCACTAGTTGCAGCCGCATGAATCCGAGTCGGTGTAGTCATACCAATTCGCCCCATTTTGCTTCGAGTATGTCTTATTGGCCAATTCAGTCGTTTCCTGACCTGAGCCAGTACGCGCGTTTGGATTCGTTGGCGGAACATACTTGTGAATACCGCCTCGGCTGACCACGTAGCTCGTGACATTTAAATGCTCGGCGGCCTTTGAATCACCTGAATCATTAGCGACCTCCACGCCACCCAGTGGGTGGGAATGAACCAGCGCAACTGCCCAAGGGTGTTTCCACTTCGGAAATGTTTCTTTGTGATGCTCGGCACTAAGGACAGATTGAAACAGAGGTACTTGCCCGTGTTCGGATCTTGCAGGATATATGCGGCTCTTTGAGTATCTTTCAATCCTGAACCGGCCCTTCTGAATAGAGAAGCCATAATAGACAACATGGGGGTCGTTGGTGAGGGCGTCCAGCCCGGAGGGGTCTCCGTAATTGATCGGGTCACTATAGGCATACTCGTATCGCAATCGCGATAGAGCTGGCCAGCGTGCTACGTGCCCTCAGCGCACGCGCCGCAAACGTGATCGGCGTATTCACTTGGCCTGCCTTCTAAAGTTGGCTCCTCGCGCGTTAGTTCATTGACTTCGTCTCTCGCCTCAACGTCTCGACCCACCTGATCACCGTGTCGCGGGCGCCTTCCTGACCGAGCACGTTCATTTCTATCCATTGAGAACCAGACAGTGACCACAAATGATAAGAAGTCGGATCAGTCGTTATCACGTTCGGCAAACGCACAGCGACCTGTATGCGCGTAAACTCCCGTGCCAGCTCTGCAAGACGCCGCTGGTGCTTCTTTGCATCTATATCCCTGCACCCAACCTTCACACCGGACGCGATGCGCATCTCGTTCCAGTCGGCGTGTTGCTCACGCAGCGTGACGATCTGTTGAAAAATGGACGTCTCTCTGGCCTCGCACACACGCGCGGTGTAGAGACCATCCTTCGTCTCCGTTACTACAACCTCATACTCCGGATTGTCGAACGCAGGCCTAACGCGCGTCACAATTACCCATCGACTAGCAGCCGGAGCAGAGGTATTCACATCCCCAGGGCTCCCGAGCACCTTGTCGGTAATCTGCGGGTAATTGGCGACAGCCCAACCTACAGCGGTATCTGCAGAAGTCGCGGCGAGCGCGGCGTTCAGCGAGAGGCTAAGCCAGACAAACCAAACCATCGCTATGGCTTGCAAGTGCATTGCTTTGGATTCAAACCCTTGTTCCATTCCGGTCCGGCCTCCTGTGTCACGTTACCCTTCGGATCGACCTTCCAAATTCCCAACCTGCTAACCGTGTAAACCGGTTGGCCAATCTGCGCAGCCGCATAGTCATCGTGTGGGTTGTCGGCCGTACCGCCTATCGATGGCTTCGGTGACGAATTATATCCCGGTCCGGCGTTCGGGTGCGTGTGCGCCTGCGCGACCATGGTCGTCGGTATGGGACCATCCTTCTTCGTATCCCACGTTTCGGCGTTGCTCTTTGCGGACCAGGGCCAACGTACGCAGCCGTAGGCGCCCGTCTTAGGATCTCTCGTGATCCACGCGGCCCGCTCACGGTGCAAAGGATCATTCCCATATGCCGATTCGCGCCAGAGATCATAAAACGCCTGACGCACCGTCTGATCGCTCGTCAGGGTGTCCAAGCCACTCGGATCGACTAGATTGACGGGATCGCCAAAAACATAGGCATACAGATTCTCGTCGCCACCCGCGAATGCAATAGGATCTTTCACTGTCCAGCGCCCGATCGACGGATCATAGTCCCTTGCACCGTAGCGAATCAGACCGGTGTGCATATCCACGAGCCCACCGGCGAAACCAAAGGGTTGCAGACCGGGGTTGGTATCCTGTAACACTCGGCCAAATTCGTCATAATCGATTTGTTCCGCGACATAGCCACTTTGTGTCTCTATAACGAGCCGCGGCGATCCGAGCTGATCGGCAACTATGCGATAGCTCATCCCATTGCTGATGAAGTATTCCGGCACATTCGTGCGTGTACCGTAGATGAAACGCGTAAGCACATTGCCGAGAGTATCGAGCTCAGCCACAATGCGGCCACCCTCATACAGCCAGCGTTTCACGACGGCGCCGTCTACAAGTTTAGCTACGCGATGGTTTCCAGCGTCACTGAGGTAGGTGATCACGGCGCCCAAGGGCAACGTTACCTGGAAAAGATTACCCATTTCGTCATAACGGTACGAGGTTGTCCCATTCGCATCCGTTTTGCTGGCTAGCTCGCCGTTTTCACCGTACGAGAATGCCGTGCCGGCATAGCTCAACAGGCGGTCCTGATCGTCGACGCTGCCGGTCTCGCTAACCGCTCCCCGCACACGGCTCAAGCGATTACCGTTCACATCGTAAACGTAAGTGGTGCTCATCGCGCCATCGGTTGTGACGGTCTGGATCCGACCGGCGTCGTCGTAGGAGTACTCGTATGTGTGTGCCTGGCCGAGAATTGTCTCGGCTTTCGCCGTAATCTTTCCGAGATCGTTGCGCGTGAACTGTTGCGTGAAGATCTGTGCGCCTGCAACCGATACTGCGTGGGACGCCTCAACAGCGTATGGATCGTAAGTCCACGTGTCGTTGACAGAATCAAGCGTGGCTCCGATGACGAGGCCCGTTTGTGAGTCGCGCGTCAGGCCAAGCGCGCCTTCCGTTGTTAGCAGGTCGTCGGCATCGTACCCATATTGAATCGACACGCCGGCGATCGTTTCGGTTGCGAGACGAAGACTGCTGTCGTATGCGAATCTTACCGACGCTAGTGGAAGAGCGCCGCCAACATCGATGCCTGTCAGAAGTGCGCCGTCGTAGGTGTATGTGAGCGAGAGATCGTCAGGCGACGTAACTGAAGATAATTGGCCGTGAGCATTATAGGCATATCGATAATCACCCCTTGCGATATGGACGGCTGCCATGCGCGCGCCGCCGTCATACTCGAACGTCACTGTCCGGTTGTCTGGGCGCGTTAGAAGCAGGAGGTCGCGATCCTTGTTGTAGTGATACTGCGTCGCACCGCCACCTCCTGCAACTGAAGGTGACGTGTAGGTATCGACTAGGTCTACGGGCGTGTATGTAAACGCGTGGCGCGGGCGATTGGGCGGCGTGACAGATGACACGTTACCAGCGGCGTCATAAGAGAAGCGAATAATCTGTCCATCGGCGTGCGTTTCCGAGATTAGGCGATTGGCGTCGTCGTACGAATAAGACACCGTTCGATGAAGCGGGTCGGTTACAGCGGCCAGTCGGCGGTAGGAATCGTAGGCCAGAGTCACTGTACGCGCACCGCGCTGCTGCGATACAAGTTGTCCCAACGAGTTATAAGTCCACGTCAAGGGTGCGAGGCCAGCGGGCGAGACTGAGCTTACTCTTCCCTTGGAGTCGAAGGCGGTGGTCACCTGCCGCCCAGCCGGGGAGGTTGAAACAAGAGTATGCGCCTGAGCGTCATAGACTGACGTCCACCGGCGCCCGTTCGATGCTGTGATGTCAGTTAGCTTCAACAGCGAGAAGGGGTCCTGCGGATCGCTCAGCGAAACGGTTCGCGTGTACAGCGTTGTTAGCGTGTGTGTCCCTACGACGAGTGTCGATGCGCCGGTAAAGGGCGCCAGCATTCCGTAGCGCGGATCGGGGTTCTCATCCGATCGTGCCACGCTGCCGTCGGGAGCCGTAACCTGGCTTGTAGCGCCGGCATAAGCGACGCTCGTCGGAACACCATCCGCGCCGATGTGAACGCGCTGGTCAGCGGTTTGGCCTGGCAGGGCCGCAGAAAAGGCGTCCGTTCTTCCCTCCGCGGTTGTACGGGTTACGACGTAATTATATCCCGCGCCGCTACGCGCGAAGCTCAGAAAGCCGCCGTCTGGACCGGCATCCCGGATCAGCAGTCCGTCAGCGTCATAGGTGAAGTTGTGCAAGCCGCCCCGCGTGTCGGTAGTCTGACTTAACAAGCCGTTGACGTCATATTGGAATTGGAAGGCCTCGCCGGCCGGATTCGTGATTGAGGCTAGGTTCCCGTCCGTCATGGTGAGCGTCGTCCGCTGGCCGCTCGGCGCGACGATGGCAGCAGGATCGCCCTGGCCATTGCGCTCGATTGTCGTGACGTTGCTGTCGAGATCGGTAATGGCGGCCAGCAGGCCGTTCGCGTCATACGTGAAGCTCTCTAATGTGACGCCCGTCAGCGTGTCGATCGTCTTCGTATGTCGGCCCCCGTCGAACCAGAAAGCTGTCGTTCCATCGCTCGATGGGACGATGACTCCGGTGCTCTTGAAGGGCGGGAAGATGTTCGTCGTGCGGCGGATGACGTTGAGGTCGTAGTCTGCGATGAGCAGACTCCCATCCGCGGCGACCTTCACATCCCATGGGTAGTCGACGTCGGCCGCGCGCGCCAGCATGCCATCGGGCGGCAGGATGCCGTTGGCCGTGTCCTTGCCGGAACCGGCGATCGTAGTGAGGATGCCGTCCGGCGAGACGCCGAGGACCTTCGCGCCGGTCAGGTCGGCGATGACGACGGTGCCATCCGCCGCGACCGAGAAGCCCCAGTTGAGGTGCAGACCCGCATTGGGGCGTGACGGCAGCATTCCGCTCGTCGCAGGCTGCCCGTCCAGGAGGAACGGCAGATTGCGATTGTACGTGCCGGCCACCGTTCTGATCATGCCGTCCGGCGTGATGCGGCGGATGACCATCGAGTCGCTGATGTAGACGCTGCCGTCCGGGCCGACCGCGATTCCGAGCGGCTCGACGCCCGTTTTCGTGGCGATGCCGTCGGGCGTCTCAAAGGAGTGGGTATCGTCGCCCGCGATCTTCGTCACGATGCCGTCCGTCCCGACCTTGAGCACGCGGAAGGCGTCAGCGATGTAGAGGGTGTTATCCGGGCCGACGGCGATACCCTGCGGATCGATCCCGATGCCGGTGGCCTTCAGTCCGTCGATGCCGGTCGTCGTGGCGGTGCCGTTGCCAGCCACGGTGACGAAGAGGCCGTTCACGATCTTGCGCACGCGGCCGTTGAACTCATCGTTGATGTAGACGCTGCCATCGGGACCGACCGCGATGTCCCAGGGACTGATCGGGTTGCCGAGGGCCGGCTGTCCGTCCGGAGTGAAACCGAAGCTGTTGTACTTCCCGGCGTACTGCGTGATGACGCCCTTCGTGTCGACGTGCCAGACCGCAGCAGAGCTGTCAACGAAATAGAACGAGCCGTCGGGAGCCGGGGCCACCGAATACGCGTAGCCAAGCGGCGTGGCGGTGGCCTTGGCGCCGTCGACGGTCGTGCAGCAATCGGCATTGCCGGCCACGGTGTAGATACCGAATTGGCCGTTCTGGTCCGGGTCGCCCGCCCGCTGGGTGCCGCCCGCCTCGTAGATCGTCTTGCCGTTGCTGTCGTAGAACTGCTGGGCGTTCAGCGTCCAGCCGCCGAAGCCGGCGTTCTGCATCCCGTAGTGGCCGAGCTGGAGCTGATAGCTCTGGCTGAGCGAGATCGTCGCCCGCGCGCCCATGAGCGTCGTGCCATCACTCGGGCGCGCCCAGGCGTTCTGCCCGGACGTCGGCTTCCCGTAGTAGTTCGGATAGACGTAGTCGATGGTCACGAACGCTGTCTGCTCGCCCTGGACCTTCCGGCCGTACGCATCGAGACCGTCCCAGACGAACGTGTAGTCGAGGTTGGGCTGCGGCGCGAATGTCTGCGTGATCGAGCGCCCGGCGATGACGATGGCCAGGTTGATGGCGCGCAGCGAGGCTGGAACGGTGGCCCCGCTGAGGTGAATGACGGCCTTGTACTGCGACCGCGCCGCGCGGGAGCTGACGTACTCGAGGCTGTACGGCGTGCCCGTGACGGCCACGCTTTCCCCGAGCGTCTGGTTGGAGCACTCGACGATCGAGTAGCCGGATTGCTGGCTCCCGATCGAGCAGGAGCCGCGGCTCGGCGCGGGGATGCCCCACGCCGGTGGCTGACCGGGCGTGGTGGCATCGTCCGGCAGAACGATGGGCAGATTCGCGTCAAACGGCGTGAAGTGCGTGACAGCCATGCGCCAGAGGGTCTGACCGGCCGGGTAGAGAGCGGCGAGCTGCTGCAGTTCCGCGGCATCGATCCCGGCGGCTGTAAGTGTCGCGGCGTCGTCTGCGATTCCGTCGCCGTTGGTATCAACCGTCGCCGATCCGCCGGAGACCGCGAGCACCTTCAGGACGACGCCGTTCGCGGAGGCCTTCCAGGAAGCCGCGCCGCGGTCGTAGTAGCCGGCCGGAACGATGGTTCCCACCGGCGCGCCGAGGAAGTTCTCCACGTAGAACGGTACCGGTTTCGAAAACTGTATGGACGCGGCACCGATCGTGGTGGCTTCGTCGGCCGTCAGATCGACGCAGTAGGTGTAGCCGCTCGTGGCGGGCAGCGCCGCCGGCATGGCCTGCTTGCCGCTCGCGCCGACCGTGAACTCGGTGGCACGCACGGTGAGCGCGGTAGCCGGCTGCGAGCTGCCGTCCGGCATGACGAGTGCGGCGGTCGTTGCGGCGGGGAAAACGAGCGTCGCGCGGCGCGAGCCGTCCGTATCGCTCATCACCGAGGCGCGGGCGATCTGCGGCCCCGCCGCGTTCATGGCCACCTTCGTGGCCCGGCCGTCGTAGGCCACGAGGACGACGTCGTCGAGTACCTTGCGCTCGTGCCACTGCGACGGCAGCAGGCGCTGGGCGGCGAGATAGCCGTTCTTGGCGAACTGCAGGGAGACCGCGCCGCCGCCGTTGAGCGCAAGCTCGTAACCGCCGTCGGCCCGCGTCACCGTCTCACCGTATTCGGGATGGGCGACGATCGTGACGTGGACGCCGGCCAGCGGCGAGCCGGACGAGTTGCGCACGAAACCGCGCACCGCCGTCAGGCGCGTGTCGTCGATGGCGTTCGGCGCCACGCCCGTCTGGATGGGATTCGCTCCCGAGTAGAGGAAGCGCATCTGCCCGGCCAGCGGCTGCACGACCGTGAGATCGTTCTGCGGAGCAACCGTCGCGGGATGCGGCACCGCCCGCACGCTGGTGACGTCGACATGGAAGGTCGCGTTGAGCGTGCCGAGAACGGCCGTAACGTCGACGCCGCCGGCGGCAGTGCCTGTGAGCACCCCGGCGGACGACACGACGCCGCCGGCGCCGCTGCCCGACCAGCCGGCCTGGCCCGTCACATCGATGCCGCCGCCGTTCGGCGAGAGGCCGATGGCGTTGAGCTGGAGCGTGCTTCCGGCGTCGATAGACCGGACGGCGGCGCTGATCGACAGGCCAACGACCGAGTTCGTGGAGAAATCGGTCGCTGAAGTCGCCGTGCCGCCCGCAGTCGATACCGAGATCCTTCCTGTGGCGACGCCGGCTGGCGCGATCACCGTGAGCTGAGTGGCCGAGGCGCTCTGCACCGTGGCCGGGAGTGAACCGAAGAGCACCTGGTCGCCTGCCACGTCCGTATCGAAGTTCTGACCCGTGATCGTGACGACCGTTCCGGAAGTCCCCTGACTCGGTGCGAAACTCGTGATGACCGGCGGCGCGAAATACGTAAAGGCGTGCGCGAGGGTGGCGCTTCCGATCGGTGTCGTGACGACAACGTCCGCCGCACCGGCGACGTTCGCCGGAGTCGTGGCCGCCAGCGAGCCGCTCGTGACGGCAGTGACCAGCGCAGCGACCCCGCCGACCGTGACGGTCGTCTGACCGGCGATGAAGTTCGTGCCGGTAATCGTGAGCGCCGTACCGCCCGCGGTCTTTCCCTTCTGCGGCTGCACGGAAGCGACCGTCGGGGGCGGGGCGTAGCTGTACGCCGCGCCGAGGGTGTCACTTCCGCCCGCCGCCGCAACTTTGACGTCGACCGTGCCGGAGCCGGCCGGAGCCGTGACGAGGAGCTCGGTCGAAGAGACGAAGGTGATGCCCGTCGCTGGATTGGCGCCGAATGCCACGTTCGTTGCGCCAGGGAGAAAGCCTGTGCCGAAGACGCGCACGCTGTTGCCGCCGGTGGTCGGTCCGCCGTGCGGATAGACGGCGGCCGCATGCAGCGCGGGCATGATGATGCGCAGCGCGTCATTGCCGGTGTCGGCGATGTACAAGGCGCCGGCCAGGGCGATACCGCCCGGGCTGCTGAACTGCGCGCTCGCCGGGTCGCCGTCGGCGAGGCCCGCCTTGCCACCGCCCGCGAGCGTCGTGACCGTGACCGAGCTGCCGGCCAGGACGATGCGGCGGATGGCGTTGTTCTTCGCGTCGGCGACGTAGAGGTTGCCGGCGTCGTCGACGGCGATGCCAGACGGTTCCTTCACCTCGGCGGTCGCGCCGCTTCCGTTCACGAATCCGCCATGGCCCGTGCCGGCGACCGTCGTGACGATACCGTTCTCGAGCTTGCGGATGACGTTGTTCTTCGTGTCGGAGATGAACACCGTACCGGCCGGGCTGACCGCGACACCCTCGGGCTGTTTGAACAGGGCCTGGAGTGCCGCACCATCGGCAAAGCCATCATGCGTGCCGCCCGCCATCGTGCCCACGACACCGGCGGGAGAGATGATCCGGATCCGGCTGTTGCCCGTGTCGGCGACGTAGACGTTGCCCGTGGCATCGACCGCGATGCCGGCCGGACTCTTGAAGCTTGCCTGCGTGCCCGTGCCGTCCGCGAAATCACCCCGTCCGGAACCGGCGAACGTCGTCACAAGACCGCTGAACGAGACGCGCCGGATGACGTTGTTCGCCGTGTCGGCGACGTAGATGACCTGGCGCGGCTCATCGACGGCGATGCCGCCCGGTGACTTGAACTGCGCCGCGGCGCCCTGCCCGTCTGTCTGTCCCGGCTTGCCGCTGCCGGCCAGGAGGGTGACGGTGCCGCTGCCGGAGACCGCGAGCAGGCGATGGTGCGCCGTGTCCGCGACGATGGCCGTCCCCGTCGAGGCGATGACTCCGGCGCCGGCGGGAGATTTCAGGACGTCATGCGCCTTGTCGGAAGCCGCCAGCGTCGTCACCCGATTGAAGGCCGGAGGCGGCGTGACCGTGAACGGAAAGGAACCGATCACCGTACCGTCCTGCACCACCTGCACGCTGCCTGTCGCCGCGGCGGACGGCACGATGCCTTCCACCAGCGCCGCCGTCCGGCTGACGAGCTGAGCGGCCGTGCCCGCGGACGTGAACGAAATCGTGAGCGTGCCGGCATCGAGGCCGCTCCCGGCGATCACGAAGCGCGCGCCCGGCGGGGCGGCCGGGGGGGCCAGCTCGCCGGCCGTGCCCGCAAGGAGCGGCGCCGCTGCGAGGGTGAGCAGTGAAAGGATGGCGAGGACGGTGGCACGAGTGCGAAGCATGGAAACTCTCCCCAATGACGCCTCAAAGGCGCCGTGAGCACGTCGATTCTGTTCGTTCCGATGACCCGAAATGAGCGGCGCAGAATACACGCCCCTCACTGACCTGTCTACCTCGGGACGTCTGTAATGCGTGAGATTCCTATATAAAGTATGTGAATCCCGCTCGTCTGTCTGCGGTGCGTTTCCGTTCTGACGAGCTCAGACACCGGATCGTTTCGCTCCCGCCCCACATTCGACACTTGTGCGCACAACCTTAAGCGCCTCAATGTTTCGTATCCGTAATGAAATGGTGGTGGCTGGCGTGCGGCGGCGCCGGGTGGTCAGCAGCAGGCCCTGCCGCTGGGCACGTAGGTCTCTCGATCAAGTTCCCGCTCGGTGAGAGTGATGTAGAGGAGGGCGATTCACGCGCGGCGTCGATTCGCGGCACCAGCCACCATAAGGTATCGGACACGGGGTCTCCGCGGGGCTCGCGATTGCATAATGCAGAGACGTTCATTGTGAGGCGGAGACGTTAAGCGTTGTGCTGAGCACTGTCCAGTATCATTTCCGGGTACGAAGGCGGCGATATTCGGCCGGGGACAGGTCGAGGCGGGTCCGGAAGGCGCGTTGCAGCGTGGCCCGGGTGCCGAATCCGCTCTTTGCGGCAATTTCGTCGTTGGTGTCATCGGATTCCGCGAGGAGAGCCATGGCCCGGCGGATCTGCAGCTCGCGCAGGATCTCGCCGGGAGAGGCCCGCAGCCCGGCCCGGAAGATGCGCCGGACCTGGGAGGGGTCGAGCCCGAGGCGCGCGGCGAATTCATCGACGCGGGCCGCGCCGCGCGTCCGGGCGCAGTCATCGAGATAGGCGTCGATGAGGTGGAGAAGGGCGTCGGCATCCCACCCCGATCGCCGCTCCCGGCGGGTGCGTTGCTGCACGGAGACGCGTTCCCTTCTCGCGTGCGGCCGTGTTTCAGGCAGGGCATCCGCACGCGGAGCTATACTTCAGGCTGTACGGCGGCGACCGTTCCCTCGACAAGTCAACAGCCGGGAAGCGCCCCACGCTTGCGGCTCCGCCGTCAGGGGTTCCGGCCGGCCTGACACGGCCGGAGCCCTTCGTTTTTCCGCCGCCCGCACGGCTTCGTCCGAGGCGGCAATTTCAAGTGTAGCACCATACCGGCAGAATTGTGTACAAACTTTGCCCGTTACGTACGTCAAAGCCTATTGCCATCTTCCGGCGACGGGCGTACATTCGGCGTAGGTCAGGGATCACCGATGCTATCGTCCGCACACGCCATGAGAGGCCGCCCGAAATCGGCGCACCCCGGGCAGCGGCTGCTGGAGCTGCGCCGGGAGCGCAAGTGGTCGCAGGAGCAGGTGGCCTTCAAGTCCGGCCTCACAGTCCGCACCATCCGCAACATCGAGCGCGGCGTGACGGAGCCGGACAAGATCCACCCGGAGACGTACGAGAAGCTGGCCGCCCTCTTCGGCATCCCGGTGGAGGAGCTCGACCCGAGGCGGCGCAGGAAGTGGCTCTCCACCGCCAACGTGACCGCCGAACAGTTGCAGATCATCGAGAACATCCTGGCCCTTCCGCCCGACCGGCTGGAGGCCGTCCGCAAGGCATTGAAGCGCCTGCGGACGCGGAAGCCGTGAAGACGTCCCGGCCCTGCCTGAACGACCAGGAGCTGGCCGCCGCCGTCGATGGGAAGGCCACACCCGGCGAGGCCGGTCACCTGGCCGAGTGCAACCGCTGCGCGCGCAGCGTGGCCCTCGTCCGCCGCCTCATCCAGGCCTCGGGCGATTCAGCCGGCGCGGCGGATGACGCCCTCTCCCGCGTGGAGGGGCGCGGCCGCCACTCCGCGGCCAGTATCGAAGGGGGCGCGCCGCCGCACCGCTGGCCGTTCGCCGCGGAACGGGGCGGCGCCTCCCCGGCCGTGGCCCCTGCCATGCCTGACCGCTTCGAGGCGCTGAAGCACGTGGCCTCCCCGGGAGCCCTGCCCGTCGC
>CAZYTO010000054.1:0-23308 GCA_964650405.1 uncultured Thermoanaerobaculia bacterium
GCCGCTCACTTGAGCAACGCCTCGAATTGCTCCTTGGTCAGCCCCGCTTCCCGGCGCGGGGCGGGGCACCCGGCGGGGGGGAGGACCTGGCGGTGCGCCACAACGGCCTCGATGGCCCCGATCGGCAGGTTCGGCCCCGGGAGCGTGATGCGGTAACGGCTCTTCTGCGGCTCGCTGGCGATCTTCCGATACGCGAGAGGCGCGTGGGCCGCATCCGGTGACGTCCCCGCCTCATGCAGCCGCGCGGAGACTGTGTCGAGACGCGTGACCACCGCGCTGGAGGTGTCATCCCAGGTGACCCGGAGGTAGCGGTAGTCGCCCGGAGCGAAGGCAATTTCCACATTCCGCAGTTTCTCTTCCGGAAGGTCAAAGACCGTAGCGTCGGCGTCGAGCAGCGTCCAGTGCTCGCGGTCGCCGCCGCCTTCGAGGCGTGCCCGTTTGAGGAACGGTGTGGCGATACCCTCGATGCGGATCCGGTCGATGCCGTGAAGGGCACCGAGATCGAGCTCGAACCCGCTGGTCTTCTTCGTCGCCGCCACCGGCAGGATGCGGCCGGCGACCCAGTGCGGCTCCTGCGGCGGCTGGATGACCAGGTAGGGTAGCTCCCGGCTGCCCGCGTCCGCGAGGCGGAGATCGCCGAGGTCCGGGGTTGCATGCGCCATGAGCGCCACGTCGGGATCGAGGCGGTTCGGACCGGTTTGCGCCGGCACGATCGTCCGCTCGTCCGCGTGCGCGAGCGCCGTGAGCCCGAGCAGCAACAATACGCGCCGGATCATGCCACGGGTGTCTCCGGTGCCGTCTCCGGCTGTACTTCGCGGCGGCGGAGTACGTACTTCTGCAGCAACAGCGTGACGATAAGCAGCGACGCGGCCAGGCCGAGCAGGGAGAAGACGCGATAGAGGCCGCCGAAGCGCGCCAGGTCGTGCAGGAAGCACTTCAGGACCGTCACGACCAGCAGCAGGATGGCGGCCACCCGCGCGGCACGGGTCCCGAGGCGGATGCCGGCGATGAGCATGCCGATGGCGAACGAAGCCCAGCCCAACGTGTACCAGAGGTCCTGTTTCAGCGAGGACGACAGGAAATTGAACGTCAGCGTCGAACCGGTCGAGAAGTAGTCGGCGATCTCGATATTGACGAGGAAGAAAAGCAGGATCGTGCCGGCGGCGTGAAGGAACGGCGCGTATCGCTTGTGCGCGGCGGTGAGGAAAGAGCCGCCCGCAAACATCGTCGCTGCGCCGACGAGATACGTGTAGAGGTACCAGTTGATGATGGCCGTGCTCTGGGGCGGGTGATAGGACAGCACAGCCGGGTTCAACGTCAGGCGGACGAAGACGACGGCCAGCAGGGCGCCGCCCCACAGCACGAGGCCGCGGTGGGGAATGCGGTGGTAGAGCCAGATCAGCGCCGCCCCTTCCAGTGCCCAGGCCAGCGTGATCCATTCCTTGTCGAGCTGCAGCGGGATGGCCAGCGTGATGAACGCCAGCGCCGCCGCAGCCACGAGCGCGAGCCGTGAGAGCAGGCGCGCGACGTCCTGCTCGATCTGCAGAAGGCGCAGCAGCAGCACGAGCAGCAGCACCGCCTGCACGACCGGCAGCGCGCCGATGTAGGGCTTGTACCCGAGGTCTACCAGGGCGTCGTAGGCGAAGCCAAAGAACGTGGCGCTGGCCAGGATGGGAGCGAGATACGGATGGAGGGAGTGCTTCGCGCCCTTGCCGAGCAGCAGCGGATAGACGAGGAAGAGCGCGTAGATCGCCGCGGCGAAGATCAGTAAGTGGCGCGGAGTATTCGTCTGAGAGGTAGCGATGGCGATCGTCGACGTGACCGCGGCCATCGTCAGGACGAAATGCTGTTCGGTCAGCCAGGCCACGACGAACAGGGCCGCGAGGATCCCGAGGTGCGTGGCCAGGAGCGTCCCGAAGAGCGGCGGGCGCGCCGCCACTCCCGCGCAAATGGCTACGAACTGCCCCGCGAACAGGGCCACGAGCGCGCTCTCGGCGAAACGGCGGTCGATCGCGTACCACGCCAGTGCCAGGGCGGCCACGACCACGGTCGCCAGGAGCGCGGTATTCGGCCACGGTGCGCCGCGGGCGCTCATCGCCCACACTACGAGCACGATCTGCGAGGCGGCGCAGGCCGCAGTCATCAGCTTCTCGCGGCGCAGCCAGAGCGCGGCCACTCCCAGCGCGAGCTGGAGGACGAAGAGCACGCCGAAGATCGGCCACGGCGGGAAGGCCAGCGCCGGCTGCCCGGCCGCGAACAGGAGGAAGAGATGCCCGGCCAGCGCCAGGTACGTGCTTCCTTCGAATGCCGGCGCCGTGCCCGCCGTGCCTGCGCGTGCCCAGACGTTGCCGGCCACGATCAGCACACCGAAGATGGCCACGACGATCAGGGCCGGCAGGATGGCCGCGGTGATCGTCACGGCGCTCCACCAGACGGCGATGACGAGCCACGACAGGATCGCCGCGATCACGGAGAGGATCGGAAAACGCGTGGAACGGGCGTGCAGCAGCGCCCCCGCATTCAGGATCGCCAGCAGGAGCGTCAGCCCCCACAACGAGGCCTCGGCGATGCGGTCGCCGTCCAGGAAGAAGAGCATGGCGATGCTCAGCAGGACGAGCACGGTGAAGGCGCCCTGGGGATCGAGGCGCTTTTGGAACCGCCGCGCCAGCACCGGGACGCCGAGGTAGAAGAGAGCGAAGATGCCGTACAGCATCAGCCCGGAGATGAGCCGCTCTTTCGAGAGATACGTGCCCGACCAGAACGCCTCGGTGGCCAATGCCGCAAACGTCCCGACGTAATAGACCAGCCCCTCTTCGAACTTGACCGCATACGCCGCCCCTGCCGAAAGCAGGAGGAAGAGAACGCCGAACAGCAGCCACGGCTTCGCGGCGTAGTTGCCGCCGGAGACGAACGTCGGAAAGAGGAAGAGGAGCAGCGGCGCGGTGAATACGGCGTTCCGGAAAGCCGAGACCCCACTCGGCGGACCGGAAAGCACGCCCCGCGCGACATAGAACGCGATGCCGAGGTAGAGGATGAAGAAGGCGGCGATCCAGGCCAGGAATACCGGCCAGGCGGACGGTTGGAACGAAGTGGCCCGCCAGACGGCAAAGACGAGGAGCGTCACTACGCCGCCCAGCAGGTGCAGCCACAGCGGTCCGCGGGCGATGGCGATGACGGCCAGGCCCGCACAGAGCAGGATCAGGAAGCCGAAGAGGATGTGGTAGTGGGCACCGTAGGCGGGCACGGCGGCGACGAAGACGGCGAAGAGCAGCGGCAGTACGGCGCCGGCAACGCCCATGACGTCGAACGCCGGCTGCGCTTCGTCGTCGCGGCGCCCCATCCAGAGGGAAATGGCGGCCATGATGGCGAAAACGAGAAAGATCGCCGCCGCCAGCGGGACCTGCGACGCGGTGAGGAACTTGGCGATCCATCCCCACTGATAGATCGCGGTGAAGACGAGCGAGATACCGGTGAGCACCGTCCAGCGGCGCTTCATGGCCACCCAGGCCAGGGCCACGTTGAGCACGAGCAGGTACGTGAAGAGGCCGATGGGCCGGTTCTCACCGGTCGACAACATGGCCGGCGTGGCGAAACCGCCGAAGAGTCCGAGCAGCGCGATGAAGACGGATTCCCGGCGGATGGAGAGAAGCACCGCCACGATGGTCACCACGACCATCGCGCCGAAGGCCACCAGGGCCGGTACGAGGTGCCAGCGCGCGTACGCGGCGAAGAGCGTGGCATAAAGCATCGCGATCCCCGCGCCATGCATGGCATTGGCAGTGACCTTGTAGGTGCGGGCGATGCGCAGCTCGCAGACGAAGATGATGGCGATCCCGGTGAGGGTTCCCATGGCCGCGCGGATTGGCGGCCGGAATACGCCTTTGTCCGCAGCGATCTTCAACGCCAGGATCGTAGCCAGGACGACGGCGATGGCGGCGATGGCGGCGAAGAGCTTCACGCCGATGATGCCTTCCCAGTCGAAGTTGAACCACGATTCGGCCGGCTTGCGTGAGCCGGACGGCGGTGTCACGGGAGGGGGCGTCGGCGGCCGCGGCGGCGGTTGCGCCCCGGCGGGCGCTGCCTGAGGTGGAGGCACCGTCGCTTTCGGCGGCGGCGGCGGCACCGGAGCCGCGGATTGCGGTGCCGGAGGTGGTGTACTGGTTGACGCAGCCACCGGCGCTCCCAGCGGCGCCGTTGGAGGAGTAAGCGGCGAAACCGGCGGCGCGGCGGGTACCGGCGGCGGTGAGGGTGGACGCGGAGCGGATACGGTGGCTGCCGCGACCGCCGGCTCCGGCTTGGTCTCCGGCTTAGGCGCAGGCGGTGTGACAGGCTGTGGCTGCGGTGGGGTTTGCGTCTGCGATGGAGCGGCTGCCGTGGCGGCGGGGGCGACGCCCTGCTTCTTCAGCTCGGCCACGCTATGCGCCAGGTTCTCCATGACCCGGTGCAGGTATTGGACTTCGGCTTCGGTCTTCTCGGCACGATTGAGGGCGCTCCGCGCGATCGCGAACGCCACTCCTCCGAGGACGACAGCAACGAGCCACCCAACGAATTCCATAAACGGACGATGTGCTGCGGAGCATACGCCGAAACAAAACGGCCCGCCAAAGTGGCGGGCCGTAGAGAGAAGGTTGGAAGGTTATGCCTTCTTGCGATCGTGCAAGATGATTTCGCGCCCTGTCAGATACAGCAGAAGGATGAGGATCCCGAACGGGATGAGGGAGAGCAGGTCGGCCGAGACGGCTGACTCGGTACTGAACTTCGTCCCGGACGCACTCTCCTCCGCGTACACGTCGTCAGCCGCCAGCTTGACGTGCGCGTCTTCCGCGTCCTTTCCGGCCTTTTCACGTACCTTCGGATCCGTCGCGGATTTCGAGAGTTGTCGCTGCAGGAGGAACTCGGCCCACTGCTTCTTCTGATTGGGGCTAAGCACCTCTTCGCCCTTCCATACCGTGCGGATGCCCCGGTTGAAGAACGGGTTCCCGAGCATCGAAGCGTGTTCGAGCTTGGTGTTCTTTTCGGACAGAACGCCCGCCATGAACGCGATGATGATGCCGGCAATGGCGCCGCCGGCGATGTAGCCGGAGGCCATGAGGACGCCCGGGCTCTTGTCGGTCTCGGCGATCAACTGATCTTCGGTGAGATTCCGGCCGGCGTGCTTCCGCTTGAGGTAGCGATCGACGCCCCAGCGAACGAGGCCGCCGATGAGAATGGGGGACGACGAGGACAGCGGAAGGTAGACGCCAACGGCGAAGGCCAGTGAGGGAATGCTCGACATCTCGAGAACGATGGCGATCATGGCGCCGAGAAGCACAAGCGCCCACGGCAGTTTGCCGCCGAGGATGCCCTTGATGATGTACGACATCAACGTGGCCTTTGGCGCATCGAACTTCTTGACCTCGTCACCGTTGGGGAGCTTCGTTACGGTGCCGTTGATCCCGGGGTCGACCAGGTAGACGGCTTTGCCGGTGGTATCGACCAGGTATTTGATCGGATTGCCGCCCGCGGGATCCTGACGATGCCAGACGCGATATTCGCGGGTATCCGACGATTTTTGCGGTCCGGCCAGATGCTCGACGCCCGAACTGATCTCGCCTGCCGGAGCCACGAGATTGCCCGTCACCGGCACATAAACGGTCTTGGAATCGTTGAGCCTGAGCAGAATCGGTCCAAGAACCAGCGCCGAGGCGAGGGCTCCGATCAGGATGGCCACCTGCTGGTGGCTCGGTGTCGACCCCACCAGGTAGCCGGTCTTGAGATCCTGTGACGTCGTACCGCCGTTGGACGACGCGATGCAGACCACAGCTCCGATCGTCAATGCCGTGACGTAGTAGTTGCTGCCTGTCCACTTCAGCAGGACGAAGATGAGGCAGGTCAGCAGGAGCGTAGCCACGGTCATGCCGGAGATCGGATTTGATGAAGAGCCGATCTCTCCCGTGAGCCGCGACGACACGGTCACGAAAAGGAAACCGAAGACGACGATGAGAACCGCCGCCCCGATTCGGGTCAGAACGTCCGCCGATCCGACGTACAGCGGGTTGGCCGCAGCGATGACGACGACGAGGGCTACGATGCCGATGAGCACGAATTTCATCGACATGTCGCGGTCAGTGCGCAGGCTTCCTGCTTTGACGGCCCCTCCCTTGAAGTCTTTCATCCCGGCTTTGAGGCCGTGCCAGATCGTGGGCAGTGAACGGAAAACGCTGATGATGCCGCCTGCCGCCACCGCCCCGGCGCCGATGTAGAGCACGTAGTTGTTGCGGATCGCTCCGGGCGACATGTCGCGGATGAGCGTCGTGGCCGGTGAGAGCGGGACGGCCAGGCCGTCGCCGAAGAACTTGATCATCGGGATGAGCACGAGGTAGGCGAGCACGCCGCCGCCGCACATGATCGAGGCGATCCGAGGGCCGATGATGTAGCCGACGCCGAGCAGCGCCGGAGAGATCTCCGCAGAGATCGAGCCAGCCGCGAAGGGCTTTCCGAAGACCTTCTCCGGCGTGTCCTTCCAGGCTTTGAACGCTTCCATGAGGCTCTGGTAGACGAGGCCGATCCCGAAACCGGTGAAGATCGTCTTCGCGCTCGTTCCCGCACCTCCCAGCGCTTCCTGCTCGCGCTTGGCGGCATCGGATGCGGCCGCGCGGGACTCGGCGGATGCACCAGCCTTCAGCACCTCTGCGCAGGCCGTTCCTTCGGGATACTTGAGCTCTTTGTGCTGGGCGACGATGAGCGCCCGCCTCAGCGGGATCATCATCAGGATGCCGATCAGACCGCCCAGAACCGCCACCAGCGCCACGCGCGTGGTCTCCAGATCGAAACCCAGGATCATGATGGCGGGCATGGTCACGCCGACACCGAAGGCGATCGATTCGCCCGCGGAGCCGGCCGTCTGGACGACGTTGTTCTCGAGAATGGTGGCGTCTTTGCGAATGCGGAGCTTCGAAAGCGCTCGGAAGAACGTGATCGAGATGACGGCTACGGGAATCGAAGCGCTGACCGTCAGACCGACCTTGAGCACCAGGTAAAGCGAGGATGCGCCGAAGATGATGCCGAGGATCGTGCCGACAATCACCGGCAGAACGGTGAGCTCCGGCAACTCCCGCTCAGCCGGAATGTACGGCTCGAATTCGGCCGAGTCGGGGTTGTCCGGCTGGGTACCGACGGTGTCGGGGTACTCGATTTCCGTCGCAGACATGCGGTTCTCCTGATTTGAAGGGTGCGCCATTGTACCGGGGCTCAGCACGATGAGCCTATGACAAAGCAGGTACCCTTTCCCTATTCGACCCGGAACACGCGGGAGTACGCGAGGGTACAGCGCGGCTTCGAGGGCATGAGCGCCTGCCATGGAGGCGAGGCGTACCGTAAGGCCAGAACGTAGGAGCCTCGCAGTGGGAGCTTCTGTCCGGACACCATTTCGACGAGGCCGTCCGGGCTCCTTGAGAACCCCGCCTCGGTGCCCTTTAGCGCGAGGGCGGCGCCGGGTGGCAGTTCACGTGGATTGCCTGCTCCGGCATTGGCGCAACGCAGAGTGGCGACTTCCTCCCAACGCCGAGCACGATCGTTGTAGTGGAAGAGTGCCGGCAGTCCGAGCTGTATGGGATCGAGAGCAAGCCCGGCCGAGGAGGTGTTCGTGGCTGTACCGCTCACGTCCTCGAGTGATTTGTACGAGGCGGCGACGTTCTCGAAGACGAGGTCGCGCGAGCCGACGGTCGCGCACTCCTGGTATTGGGATGCTGTGGGAGAGAGGATGAACCAGAAGGCTTGCGGTTGATGGAGCGCGGGCTCGACGGCTCGGTTACAGCCGGAAAACAGGATGATGGCGAGCGCCAGCAAGCGTACGGTCATGTGCCGCTTCAGTGGGGTGCACCGACGGCGGTTCTGCCGAGGTACCGCCCCGTGATCGACCGCGGGTTGGCGGCGACGTCTTCCGGTGTACCAAAGGCCACCAGCTCGCCCCCGCCGTCGCCGCCTTCCGGACCGAGGTCGATGAGCCAGTCGGCGGCCTCGATGAGCTGGAGGTTGTGCTCGATGACGAGGACGGTATTGCCGCGGTCGATCAGGTCGCGGAAGGTGCGGATGAGCTGGGCAACGTCCGTGGCATGGAGACCGGTGGTGGGCTCGTCGAAGAGAAACAGGCGGCCCGCTTCGGCTTTCACGCTCTCGGCGAGGAACGAGGCCAGCTTGAGGCGCTGGGCTTCGCCGCCCGAGAGCGACGCTGTCGACTGGCCGAGGCGAAGGTAGCTGAGGCCGACGGCCCGGAGGGCGCCGAGCTTTTTCAGCACCGCGCGCTTGTCCACGAAGAAGCGCATGGCCTCGTCGACGGTCATCTTCAGGATGTCGTTCACGTTGCGGCCCTTGTAGGCCACCTTCATGACCTGGTCGTTGAAGCGCCGCCCCTGGCACTTGTCGCAGACCACTTCCACGTCGGCCAGGAACTGCATGTCGATCGTCACCGTGCCGGCGCCTTCGCACGTGTCGCAGCGCCCGCCGGCCGTGTTGAACGAGAACATCCCGGCCGTCACGCTGTTCAGTTTCGCGCTCGTCGTCTCCGACAGCAGCTTGCGGATCTCGTCCCACGCCTTCGTGTAGGTGGCGGGGTTGGAGCGCGTGGAGCGGCCGATGGGCGACTGGTCGACGAATTCCATGTCGTAGATATAGTCCGTCCCGTCGATCGACTCGATCCTGCCGCACTCGAGACCGCTCGTGCCGCGGACGTCGCGCTGGTAGCGGTTATAGAGGCAGTTGCGGATGAGGGTGGACTTGCCGGAGCCGGAGACGCCGGTCACGGCCACGAGCCTGCCGAGGGGGATCGTCACGTCGACGCCCTTGAGGTTGTGGTCGCGGGCGCCGCGGATGGTGATCTCGCCGGCGTCGGCCGGCAGCTCCTCCGGCTTGTCGACGCGCGGAACGTGGTGTACGCGCGGCGGACCGGTATAGAGCACGCGTCCGCCGTACTCGCCCGCGCCCGGGCCGAGCTCCACGGTGGTGTCGGCGCCGGCAATGATGGTCGGGTCGTGCTCCACGACGACGACCGTGTTGCCGGCGTTGCGCAGGCGTCGCAGGACGGCCAGCAGCCGCTCGCTGTCGCGCGCGTGGAGGCCGACCGTGGGCTCGTCGATGACGTACATCGTCTCCGTCAGGGAGCTGCCCAGGGCCGCGGCCAGGTTGATGCGCTGCGACTCGCCGCCGGAAAGCGTCCGCGTCTGCCGGTCGAGCGTCAGGTAGGAAAGCCCCACTTCATCGAGGTAGACGAGCCGGTTGACGATCTCCCGCCGCAGGTGGCCGGCCGTGGCCTCTTCCTGCTTCGACATGGGGAGGTACTCCCAGAAGCGGCGGGCAGTCTTCACGTCCATGGCGAAGAGATCGGCGATGGTCAGCTCGCGGAAGCGCACGTTGTTGGCGGCGGTCTTCAGGCGCGAGCCATGGCACTGTGGACACGGCTCGTAGCTGCGGTACTTGGCCAGCTTCACCCGGACGTGGATCTTGTACTTCTTCGTCTCCAGCCAGTCGAAGAAGCCCTTGATGCCGTACCACTTGCTGCGGCCCTTGTAGAGGAGGTCGTACTCGGCCTGGGTGAGCTGGTTGACCGGCACGTCGAGGCGGAGGTTGTACTTCTTCGCGGCCCGTTCCAGGTCCTCGTAGCAGTCTTCGTATCCGGGCGAGTTCCACGGCGCGATGGGCAGCTCGTCCAGACGCAGGGCGCGGTTCGGGATGACCTTCTCCATGTCGATGCCGATGATCCGGCCGTAGCCCTGGCAGTTCGTGCACGCGCCGAGCGGGGAATTGAACGAGAAGAGGTGCGGCGTCGGCTCGATGTACTCGGTCCCGCACAGGTTGCAGGCGAAGCGGGAGGTGAAGCGGTGGGAGTGCCACTCGCCTCCGTCCTCCTCGAGCACGTTGACGGTCCCCTTCGAAAGCTCGAAGGCACCCTCGATCGCCTCGGTGATCGCGCTGCGGCGCGATTCCTCCACCCGAAGCCGGTTGATGACCAGCTCCAGCGAGGTGACCTCGCCGACGTCCGTTTCATTGAGGTCGCAGACTTCGCCGCCGATCCAGGCGCGGTAGAAGCCGGTCTTGGCGAGCTGTTTGAGCACCTCGTCGCGGTTGTCCGACTCGAAGAAGATCGGCGCCAGCACGACGATGCGCTTGCCGGCCAGGGTCTCCTCGATGGCCCGCGTGATCGATTCGGGCGTCTCTTTGCGGACGACGACCTTGCAGTCGGGGCAGACCGTCTCGCCGCAGTAGGTCATGAAGAGCCGGATGTGGTCCGCCAGCTCGGTAGCCGTGGCCACGGTCGAGCGGGCGTTCTTGACCGAGTTCTTCTGTTCGATGGCGATGGCCGGCAGGATGCCTTCGATCTCGTCCACGTCCGGCCGGTCGATGCGCTCCAGGAACTGCCGGACGTACGTCGACATCGACTCCACGAACCGCCGTTGCCCCTCGGCATACAGCGTGTCGAACGCCAGCGACGACTTCCCCGACCCCGACGGCCCGGTCAGGACCGTGATCTGCCGGTGGGGAATCTCGACGTCGACGTGCTTGAGGTTGTGGGTCCGCGCCCCACGGATGGAGATGTTGCGCGAAGGCATGTCGGAGTCACAACGCGGCGGAGGCAGCCGATCATCCCTCGGTAAGCGTGCCCACGTTCTTTGACAGGTGGAAGGTTCCCGTTCTGGGTGGCTGTGCTTGGTGGGGAGGCCGGCGCCCAGCGCAATTGCGTCGATGGCGGTTGTCATCGAGCTCCATAGAGGCTGTCATCGAGCTCCATGTGAGGCTACGTCGAGCTCCATGATGGCTGTCATCGAGCTCCATGTGAGGCTACGTCGAGCTCCATGAAGGCCGTCATCGAGCTCCATGTGAGGCTACGTCGAGCTCGATGATTTCGCGAATCGACAACCGCCGGTACTTTTTACCGATCCGGCGAATGAACCGACAGGAATTGTCACGGGCTGCCGTTGACTGGACTGATACATATGGAAGCGTCAAACGACAGAAAATAAGTCGTTTATTACCACCAACTCCGACGCCATCGCCTCAGATCCGGATAGCGTGGCGCTGGTAGAAGTTGTAGTCGCCCAGCCGGGTCCGCAGCTTCTCGAAGACATCGTGCGGGAGCGAGCCCTCGGCGGCGGCGACGTTCATCTCCACCTGCCGGGAGTTGCGGGCGCCGGGGATGGTCGTCGACACGGTTTCGTTGGCCAGGACGAACTGCAAGGCAGCCTCAGCCAGGCTGCGCGCTGCGCCGCCGACGATCGATTTCACCTCATCGACGTGATCGAGGGCCTCCTGCAGGCGGCGGGGCGTGAGGAAGTTCTGGCGGATGTCGTCGGCCGGGAAGCCGGAATCGATGCGGAACTTGCCGGTCAGGAGTCCTGAGGCCAGCGGCACGCGAGCGATGATGCCGTAGCCCTTCTCCTTCGCCAGCGGGAAGAGGTCCGTGGCAGGAGCCTGGTTGAGGACGTTGAAGAGCACCTGCAGCGCGTGCGCCCAGCCGCGGCGGATGATCTCGATGCCTTCCTCCGGCGTCGTGATCGAGACGCCCCAGGAGCGGATCTTGCCGGCGTCCTGCAGCATCTCCATCGCTTCCTGAATCTCTTCGCGGCGCAGCTCGTCGAGAGTCGGGTTGTGGACCTGGTAGAGATCGATGTAGTCGGTGCGCAGGCGTTTCAGCGAGCCGTCGACGGCGTGGAAGATGTGCTGCTTGGAGAAGTCCTTTTTCAGCTCGCCGCCCGTGCCGCGAACGACGCCCACCTTCGTGGCGATGATCACGTTCTCGCGGGTGCGCGAGAGAACGATCCCCAGCAACGACTCGCTACGCCCGAAACCATAGCTGTCCGCCGTGTCGAAGAACGTCACACCGAGGTCGCGGGCGCGCCGGATTGCCGCCAGCGAATCGTCGTCCGAGGTGCGTCCCCAGCCGAACGGAGTTCCCGAAGCCTCCGCCGGACCGCCGATGGCCCAGGCCCCGAAGCCGATCGCGCTCACACGGATGCCGGTCCTTCCGAGATCGCGGTACTGCACGGTCACGATTGTATCTGGAGAGAGGCGCGTGACGTGCGAGCGGGATGCGGCGAGCGGCAGAAGCTAACAGGAGATGTGCAGTGCCCCGCTCGCCGCTCGCCGTCCCCCGCTCGCCACTCCTACAACCGTACCTGCCGGATCTCCTCGATCGCGCGCAGCGATCGCAATGCGGTGAGCGTGTCCGCGGCGAGCGGCGAGTCAATGGTCACGATGGCCATGGCCTTGCCGCCCGTGGCGTTCCGGGCCAGGTTGTACTCGGCGATGTTCACCTCGGCGTCGCCCAGGAGCGTGCCGACCTTGCCGACGACGCCGGGGACGTCCTTGTTGATGATGTAAAGCAGCGTGCCAGCCGGCTCGAACTCCACGCGGAAGTTGTTCACCGACACGATGCGCTGGTTCTTCTCGCTGAACAGCGTCGCCGAGACGCAGACCTCCTCGCGGTCGGAGGAGGCGCGGAACGTGACCAGGTTCGTGTAATCGCGGGGCGTGGGATGCGTCGTGGCGCTGATGGCGATGCCGCGGTTCTGGGCGATCTGCTCGGCGTTGACGTAGTTGACGGATGCCGCCAGCCGCGGCGTCAGCATGCCCTTGAGCGAGGCCACGGAGAGGATCTTCAGCAGGCGCTCGTCCAGGCCCCACAGCTCGACGGCCGTGCGGTTGACGGGACCGTTCACGAGCTGCGCGGCGAAGAGGCCCAGCTTCTCCGCGAGGCTGATG
Source organism: uncultured Thermoanaerobaculia bacterium (assembly GCA_964650405.1). Classification (GTDB taxonomy): domain Bacteria; phylum Acidobacteriota; class Thermoanaerobaculia; order Gp7-AA8; family Gp7-AA8; genus CAZYTO01. The sequence goes on from CAZYTO010000054.1 coordinate 12,733, forward strand.
AGCGGCGCCGCGTCAGCGTCGGAGACGCCCTCGAACGGCAGGTTGACCGCGGAGACGAAGATCGAGCCGCGCAGCGCGTCCACGACCATCTCCGCGGTCTGCACCGCTACACGGTCCTGCGCTTCGATCGTGTTGGCGCCGATGTGCGGGGAAAGAATCGCGTTCTTCGCATGGACGAGCGGGTGGTCTTTGGCCGGAGGCTCGTCGACGTAGACGTCGATGGCGGCGCCCGCGACCTTGCCGCTGTTGAGCGCCTCGGCGAGGGCGCTTTCTTCGTAGATCCCGCCGCGGGCGATGTTCAGGACGATGACGCCGTCCTTCATCTTCGCGATCTCGGCCGCACCGAGGATGCCGCGGGTCTCGTCGGTCAGCGGCGTGTGGACGGTGATGACGTCGGCCTGCGCCAGCAGCTCGTCGAGCGTCACCTGCTTCGCCCCGGCCTTCTCGAAGACCGTGGCGGCGATGTACGGGTCGTAGGCGATGACGCGCATGTCGAAGGCCTTGGCGCGGGCCGTGACGCGGGTGCCGATGCGACCGAGACCGACGATGCCGAGTGTCTTGCCGGAGAGCTCGATGCCCATGAATTTCGCGCGCGTCCACTCTCCCCGCTTCACGCTGGCATGCGCCTCGGGGATGTTGCGGCAGAGGGCGAGCATCATGGCCATGGTGTGCTCGGTGGCCGACATGATGTTGGCCGTGGGCGCGTTGATGACGAGGATTCCCCTCGCCGTGCAGGCGTCGACGTCGACGTTGTCCAGGCCCACCCCGGCCCGGCCCACGATGCGCAGCCGCGTGCCGGCGTTTACCAGTTCCTGAGTGACAGCCGTGCCGCTGCGGGTGATCAGTGCGTCGGACTGCGCCACGGCGTCGAGCAGTTCCTGCCCCTTCAAACCCGGCTTGTAGACGACCTCCGCGTCGGTGGCGGCATTGAGGATGGCCAGGCCGGATTCAGCGAGCGAGTCGGTGATGAGGATGCGGTACATGTCCTCCTAACTTTATCCCGAGCGTGGGTGGCGGCTGGGTGGGAGCGAGGGATCTGCCGGCGATTGAACTGCACGTTGATCACCAGGACGGTGGTTGGACCTGCAAGCCCAGCGCGGTTGCCGCGAGATCCTTCGCTCCCGCCACCCGCCACCCACGCTCAGGATAAAGTCGTGACCAGCACGTCGAGCATGGCATTCACGTCATGCAAGGTCATGTCCCCCATGTGACCGATGCGGAAGGTCGTCTCCTTCCATTGGCCGTAGCCGCCGCCGAGCGTGAAGCCGCGCTTCTTCATCTCGCTGCGAATCGCGTCCGGCGTCTCGTGCAGCGGCTCGAGCGCGCTGACGGTGTTCGACGCATACTCACGGTCCGCGGCCAGCGTTGCAAACGTCGCGGTGCGCTCAATGACGGCATCGCGCATGGCGCGATGCCTCGCGTAGCGCGCCTCCAGCGTTTCCCTGGCCATGTCGTCGAGCTGGCGCGCCAGCGCGTAGAAGTGCGGAATCGACGGTGTGGCCGGCACGCTGCCGTCATCCGCATGCTTCTTGTAGGCTAGGAAGTCGGAGTAGTACCCGCGGTAGGGGATCTTCTTCGCGCAGGCCAGGGCCCGAGCGGAGACGGCCGCGACGGCGATGCCGGGAGGCAGCGCGAGGCCCTTCTGGACGCTGGCGATGCAGGCGTCGAGGCCCCAGTCGTCGAAGCGCACTTCGATGCCGCCGAGGGACGAAACGGCGTCGACGAGCACGAGCGTATCCGGCGACTCGTCATGGACGACGCGGGCCAGGGCGGCCACGTCGTTCGTGACGCCGGTCGAGGTCTCGTTGTGCGTGATGCAGACGGCGTCGTAGTGGCCGCGGCGCGAGACGAGATGGTTGGCCAGGTCTTCCGGGTCGATGGCCTGGCCCCAGGGAACCTCGATCCGGTCGACCTCCAGGCCGAGGGACCCGGCAATGGAGAACCAGCGATCGGAGAAGGCGCCACAGACCATGACCAGTACGCGCCGCGTGGCGGTGTTGACCAACGCCGCTTCCATGAGTCCGGTGCCGCTGCACGTGGCCACGAACGTGTCCTGGACCGTGCCGAAGAGCGGTTTCAGACCGGCCACGATGCGCAGGAAGAGATCGCGGAATTCGGCACTGCGATGACCCACCATCGGCTTCGTCATCTCGCCGAGGATCTCGGGGCGCACCCAGGTCGGACCGGGGATGAAGAACCTGCACTCGCTCATGGCAGCAGTTGCGCGCGCACGGCATCGAAGCTCGTCACGAACACGTCCGCATTCTCCTTTACCTTGTTCCGAATGGCTACGCCGCCGAAGCCGATGAAGAAATCCACGGCCGGCTTCGCCTCTATGTCGCTGGCCCCGTCGCCGACGAGCGCCGCCTTGCCGTGCGTGCGCGCGCGGACGTCGCGCACGACCAGCTCCTTCCCTCGCGACCTCGTGAGAAACGAGCGGCGGTCGAAGCCGGCGTAGTTGCCATCCCCGTCGAGCTCCAGCCGCACGGCGTGGACGTTGCGCGGCGGTATGTTCAGTTTCGCAGCCAGCGGCGCGACCGCCCCTTCGATCCCGGCCGTGATGAGATGGACTAGGGCACCCGCTCGTTGCAGCTCCGCGATGGTCTCGGCCGCGCCGTCCACGAGCGACTGGAGATAACGCGCGGCCAGTGCGTCCAGCGCCGCACGCCCGGGCCGGATGAGGTCCAGCCGCCGGCCGTAAGCCTCTTCCAGCGGGATTTCCCCGTTCATCGCGGCGTCGGTGAGTCTGGCGACCTCCGGGTTGCCTTCACCGAGGACGTCGATGCCCTCGATCGTCACGAGCGTCGAGTCGACGTCGAAGAAGACGAGGCGATACTTGGAGTGCAGAGCCGCTGTGTCCTTCCGGCCCTCCCCCTCCCGCCGCTCGCCGTCTCCCGTTTGCTCGCTCGTCATGCCGTCACGATCTTCACGAGGTCGGACAGGCGATCGAGGTAGTGATCGGGCTCGGCCGCCTTGAGCTGTTCCGACGTCGACGACCCGGTCGGGACGACGGCGACGGCCAAGCCGCTGTTGCGCGCGGCGTGGACGTCGATGGGCATATCTCCGACGAAGAGCGCGTCGGAGGGACGGCAGTCGGTCGTTTCGAGCGTGTGCAGGACGTGCTGCGCGTCGGGTTTGCGCGCTCCGGCCAGGTCCGGGCCGACAATGGCGCGGAAGAACGGCGCCAGGTTGAGGAACTCCAGGATCTTGCGGGAGAAGGACGTCGGCTTGTTCGTGCAGACGGCCATGACCACGCCAAGCGCGGACAGCGATTGCAGGGTCGCTTCCACATCCGCCAGGACCTTCGACTTTTCGCAGCAGATCTCGTCGTAGCGTGCCTCGAAGGCATCCTGTGCGCTGCGCGGGACCTCCGGCGTGCCGAAGGCGCGCTCCAGCAGCTTTTCCAGGCCGTCACCCACGAAGTCGCGGATGCGCGTGGCGGAAAGCTCGTCCAGCCCGTGCTCGCGCCGCGCGTAGTTCACGGCCTCGGCGAGCGCTGCGTACGAGTCGACCAGGGTACCGTCGAGATCGAAGAGAACCGCGTGATAACGAAGGGACGTCGATGCCACCGGGGTCATGATGAGCGCCAGATTCTATCCAACATCGCGGCGGCCTCATGAGCGCTCTGCCACGTGCCGCGAAGCAGGTCGATCCGCGGCCATCCCTCGTACGTCTTGAAGCCTTCCACGAGCGCGATGTCCGCCGGTCGCGCGTATTCGAGCAGCTCGGCGATCAGGAGCGACGCTCCCGCGGTGCCGCCGCCCGTTGCCAGTCTGACGGAGCGTGGCGGCAGGGCCGCATCGCTCCAGATCACGGCTTCAGCGTCGCCGGCCAGGAGGACCGGCGACGCCCCAGCGGCGAGAAAGCGGGCCGTGTCGCCACGGTTCGCGAGGTTCAGCGGGTGATGCGTGTGCTTGATTGCCGCGACCTGTTCGCCGCGGCCGAGATAGAGCCGGATGAGGGCCTCGACCAGCGTGGTCTTGCCCGCCCCTGACATTCCGGTGACAGCCGCGACACGCATACCGCCACAACGTACCATCGGCGCCATGTCTCGTGCCGCGCTGATCGCACTCGTGCTGTTCTCCGCCCTCACTCTGACCGCCGCCGAGCCGGCGAAACTGAACATTGCCGTCGAACCGCTGGGCGACTCGCCGGAAGGCGTCGTCATCCGTGTCACGTTCCGCTACGGCATACCGCAGGACGTTCCGGACGGCGTGCCGCTGGTCATCGCCGGGGCCACGACGTCGGCCGGCGGCAGGGTGAAGACCTTCCGCTACATGCTGCCGCCGTCGCGGCCGGAGACGCTTACGGCCGTGCAGACCGTCGCGCCGGGAGATGCGGAAGTCGAGGCCCGGCTCCTGGTGCCGCTGGAGGAGTCGGCGCCGATCCTGCTGGCCAAGGGAACGTTCAAGACCGCCGTGGCGAAGACAAACAAGGAGTTCAGCGCCGGCCCGGGTGCCAGCGCCGACGCCATCATCGCCGAGGGCATCGTGCCGGCTACCAATGAAGCGGTGAAGATCGTGCCCCCTCGCCGTGACGTGGCGCCGAATCTCTTCGTCGTCGACGTCGAGACGCAGCCGGTCGTGAAGAAGGTCGAGTTCTGGGTGGAGGGGAAGAAGATCATGACCCGCAACGCGCCCCCCTACCGCGCGGAGCTCGACCTCGGCGCGCTGCCGAAACGGGTGGAGGTGCGCGCCGTCGGCTACGACGCGAAAGGGAACTACGTCGACGCCGACGCCTTCATCGTCAACGAGCACGAGACGCCGCTGGAGGTGAAGATCACACGGACAACCACCACCGACGGCATCGCCCACATCAAGCTCTCCCTCCAAAATCCGAAGGGGACGGCCATCAAAAGCGTGGAGCTCTTCGCAGGCGACAAGAAGATCAAGTCGTGGGACGGGCCGCCCTACGCGCTCGACCTGCCGTCTGCACGTCTGAACGGAGTGGAGTTCCTCCGGGCCTCGGTGCTCGACGACACGAACTACGAGGCCAGCGATCTCGTCTTCCTCAACGGCGAGCGCTTCAGCGAGAACATCGAGGTCAACCTCGTGGAGCTCCCGGTGAGCGTGCTCGACGCCGGCGGCACGCCCATCGGAGGCCTGGCCAAGGGCGACTTCACCGTGCTGGAGAATGGGAAGCCGCAGAAGATCACCAGCTTCAACTTCGCCTCGAACCTGCCGATCTCGGCCGGCCTGCTCATCGACCATTCCGGCAGCATGCAACCGCGGATGGAGGCGACGAAGAAGGCGGCCAGTGTGTTCCTGCAGCGAATCATGAAGGGCAACGACCGCGCCTTCGTCGGCGGCTTCTCCTTCGACGAGACCAAGCTGGCGCCGTTCGTCTCCGATCTCGCCGCCCTGCAGGCGCAGGTCGACGCCATCCCGAAGGCGGAGGGCGGCACGTCGCTCTACGACGCCATCATCACCGGCCTCTATCGCTTCCGCGGCGTGCAGGGACGGAAGGCGTTGATCGTCCTGACCGACGGCGAGGACACGACCTCGCGCATCCCGTACGAGACCATGCTCGCCTACGTCCGCGCCTCCCGCGTCCCGATCTACTTCATCGGCATCGCCCTCGGCTTCAGCGACCTCGCCGGCTCGCACAAGATGAAAGAGATGGCCGAGGAGACCGGGGCCGTCGCCTATTTCATCAAGGACGTGAAACAGCTCGACGAGACGTATACAAAACTCGAAAAGGAGCTCCGCTCGCAGTACCTCGTCGCCTATGAGACGGAATCGTCAAAGAAGGACAGCGCCTACCGCACGATTGAAGTGAAGGTGGACAAGCCCGGGGCGGTGGTGAGGACGATCCGAGGGTTCATTCCGTAGTCAGAGATCTGTTGGTGTACGATCCTGACCAATCCCGCTCGTTTCGTGACCGGAGTCCAACCGGCTGATTCGAGCTTCAGGGTCCATACATGTTGAAGCCGAAGGTCGTCGTGGCATTGCTCACGAAGGATCAGCATTTTCAGACGCTGCAGGCGGCTGATGCCGAGCGTGCCGCCGTGCGTGCCGGTCTCGAGCTCGAGATCGTCTACGCGAACAACAACGCGCTTCTGCAGGTCGAGCAGCTCTATCGGTCTGTGCATTCGATCGCAGCGAAACGGCCGGCGGCGATTCTCGTTCATGCCGTCGCCGTCGAGCGCCTTGCCAAGGTGGCTCACGACGCGGCCGCGGCCGGTATCGGCTGGATCTCTGTTGGCCGTGAGGCTCCGTACCTGGAGGCCTTGCGTGTCGACTTCCCGCAACTTCCCATTGCGGCTGTGGCCACGGATCAACTGGAGATCGGCCGCATCCAGGGGCGGCAATTGCGCCGGTGGCTGCACCCGGGAAGCAGGGTGCTGGCGCTGCAGGGTCCCCCCGAGGCTGCGGCGGCACAGCTTCGCGCCAAGGGCCTCGAAGAAGTGATCCAGGCTGCCAGAGTGGAGATCAAGACGTTGAGCGCCGACTGGACGGAGAGCGGCGGCCACAAGGCGGTCAGCTCCTGGCTGCGGCTGTCGACCTCACAATCCTTCATCCCGGATGCCGTCTGTGCGCAGAATGACGCCATGGCCATCGGTGCCTACAAGGCGTTTGAAGCGGAGCGGGCGGAGCTGCAGCGCCGGCCGATCACAGGCTGCGACGGTCTGCCGGACGTGGGGCAGCAGCTCGTGAGAGAGCACAAACTGGCGGCGACTGTAATCGTGCAGTCGAACACCGGTCCGGCCATCGAGCTCCTCGACAAGTATCTGCGTACGGGAGCGCTCCCGCCGGCACGCGTCACGCTGTCACCGCGCGCCTATCCGAAAGACAGCGATGCTCCAGTCTACTCGGAGGCGTGAGCGAGCCGTAGTCATTTGTAAGGGATGGCCAGCTCGCCGAGCGCTTCACGGGCGACCCCTACCGTGGCCTTCGCGTTGGGTAGTTTCTCATGGATCAGGCTGCTGGCCGAGTGGTGAACTGTTCCCAGGCGGCGGTAGCATCGTATCTTGAGGCAATGGTAGGGAGTGAAAGTGTGTCGCTCTTCTCTTTTGCCACAACTGACCTCAAATTCTCGGATTGCCAGATGAAGAGGTCCGGGACGACCTCGGGATCATGCGCCCATTCTCCCGAGAAACAGACAAACACCACGAAGTGATGTTTACGAGCGCTGAACTGTTCAACAGCCCAATCCGTCGTTCCGGTCAACGTCTTGACGTCTATTGTAAGTGCCTCACCGGATTGTCGAACGGCTGTGATATCCACGTTGTCCGGTTGTGCGTACGTGAGGTTGGCCTCAGCGCCCAACCTGTGCAGTACGGACAGGACGTAAAGCTTCGAGGCCACCTCCAGGTGTTTGGTTCTGCCGTACCAGGCCGGACGAGGTGACTTGCTTGCGGGAACAGTTGCGACGTACTCCCAGGCGTCGCGATCTCTCGCATCTGCCTTGAGTTGCCGCTCCAATTCCGCGTGCGTTTTCCGAGGTTTTGTCATCATTACCATCCGGTGATCGCGAATCACGCCCTTGGACTTCTCATAAACAATCAGATTCACCGGTCGTCCGGCATCCGTCCATCCGATGAGAACATAGCCGCCGTGTCGTCGCTTATTCCGCCGAACATCGAAGCTGTTCCAGAAGACTTCAGCGGCCTCGTCGACGGTGAGGTCGTGGCCTGCAAGCTCCTCCTCGTCAAACTCATACGTGAACGCCGATGGATCGAACTTATGCCAGTAAACCACCCACCACCATTCTACAGAAACCGGGTCGCGCCCCGGTTCGCATCACATTCCTTATCCGCTTGGTAACGGTGGCGAGCGATCACTCCGCCAGCCGCCGGTAGCTCGACTGGAGCACGGTGATGCGCTTCACGTAGGTGCGCGTCTCCGGGAAGGGGATCGACTCGAGGAACTCGTCCATCGGCTTGTTCGGCGCAGCGCGCCGCCATTTCGCTACATTGCCGCGGCCGGCGTTGTACGAGGCGATGGCCAGCACGGTGTTCCCGCCGAACAGGTTCACGAGCTGGCGGAAGTAGAACGTGCCGAGCCGGATGTTCACGTCGGGATTCTCGAGGTCCGAGGAGCTGTGGAGGCGTCGCGCCAGCTCCTTGCCCGTCGCGGGCATGAGCTGCATGAGGCCGGCGGCGCCGGGGGCGGAGCGCGCCTTCGGGTTGTAGTAGCTCTCCTGGTGGATGAGCCCCATGATCAGGTACGGATCGAGGTCATCGGCCTCGGCGTTCCTGCGAATCGTTTCGGCGTAGCGCGTCGGGTGATACATGCGGAGAAAGTACGGCGGAACGCTGTCCTGATCGACGCTGCCGAGCTGCGGGTACGCGCGACGCAGGGAGCGCATCATGAGCAGCATGTTGCCTTCGCTGTTGTAAAGGTCGGCTTGTAGCGCGTCGGCAAAGACGTGATTGCTGCTGCTCGTGTTCAGCCGAAGCTCGGCCCGCGCGTCGCGGGCGTCGGAAAGTGCGGTGAGCTCATAGGCGAGACGCAGCTCCGCCGGGATGTCCCGTTCGGCGATCTCGTTCCAGTCGGGCCGCGTCTCCTTCAGTGGACTGCCCGAGGCGACCTCCTTCGTTGCGCCGTGCGCGACGGCGAAGAGCACGTAGACGTCCTCGTAGGCCGCCTTGGCCAGCTCTGCATACGTGGCGCGCGCCTCGTCTTTCATGCCCAGATGTTCGCCTGCGCGTGCGTACCAGTAGCGCGCCTGGCGGCGGACGTTCGTACTGGCGTACGTGTCGCTGATGAACTTCAATTGCTCACGTGCGCCGTTGAAGTCGCCGTGGGTGTAGGCCTCCCACGCCTTATCCCAGAAATGCTGCAGCCCGGGGTCCTGGTCCGGATCGAGCTTCACGATCTGACCCACGAGGTCCCGTTCGTACGGATCCTGATTCTTTGCCTCGGCGAGGGCGACGAGCTGATTGAGCACGTCCAGCCGCACCTCGTCAGCAATGGGCAGGGTCAGCAGGTCCTTGAGCCGTTCCGTGCCCAGCCGTTCGTACTCATCCTTCTTCGCCTTCTTCGCCGGATCGATCTGCGGGCCGCTCTTCCGGGCGTTCGCGGACTTCGCCTTCGTGCCGGTCTTCTTCTTCTTGCCCTTCGCTCTCACCTTGGCCTTGCCGGCCTTCTTCGGCACGACGATCGGATTGATGGACGCGGCCAGGGCCCGGTAGTTCTTCGATTCGTACAGCAGGGCCGGAATGGCGACGGCGTACGCGCGTGACGTCAATGGCTCGAGGAGCTTGTTCGAGGCCTCGTACTGATGGGTTTGCGAGAGACAGAGGCCGCGATTGAGCTGCAGGGGCTCCTTCAAAGCGGCGGGCACACCGGAAGCGTCCAGTGCATTGAGCTCCGAGAGCGCATCCGCCGGCACGTTGTCGCGCCTGAGACTGACGGCGCGCTCGAGACGCTCCGCAGCCGTGAGCTGGATCGATGCCGTGGGCGCGACCCCGGTGAGCGCGCGAACGATGGCGATGGCCGGCGCCGCTTCGTGCTGCGCCGGATTGCGAATGGCCGTGAGCCGGGCGCTGTCGAAGAGCGCGGCCACGTCGCCATTGGCGAAACCGGCTTGGGCGACGCCCAATCGGGCTGCTGCGGCGATCTCGGGAGCGGCCGTGCGCTCCGCGACCGCGCCACAGACGCCGGCCGCATTGATCCAGTCGCCTGCGTCTGCATAGAGGCGTGCCAGCCCGGATCCGGCCTCATCGCGGATGGCGAGCTTTGGATCTCCCTCCCAAAGCTGCGCCAGGATCTGCCGCCGCGCCGGTGCGTTCTTCGCCAGCTCGAAGGCTTTGGCCAGGTGGAACAGGCGGTATTCCTCGACCGCCCGTCCGCCGAACGTGAACGATCCGAGTTGCTGGATCGCCGTGGCGCCGTCGTTGTGCCGGACGGCATCGAGGCCGGCACTGAATGCCGGGCGGAGCTCCGCCAGGTCGGGAGGAGCATGAGGCTTCGGCGGGACGTAGTGCTCGATCGGCGGCGCATGCTCACGGCGATAGCGCCACACTCCGATGCCGGCCAGGGCGAGAAGGACGAGGGAGGCGATGGCGGCGAGCCAGCGCCGGCGAGACGTCATGCGGCCGCCTGAACTGCGAAAAACGAGCCGCTAGAGGCCCAGCGATTTCTCGTCGCCGTCCGCGAGGATCCTCACCAGCTCGTCGTAAAAGTAATTCGACGACTTCCGCACTTCCTCACTGATGCGCTCGTCGTACATCTGGCGGCTGCGGTCGATGTCTTCCTTCAGCCGCTCGTACAGGTCCTTGTTCTTGCGACCCTGATCAACCTTCGATTCGTTGTAGAGCTTGATCTCGGACACGAGAAGCCGGGCGAAGCGGCGAGCCTCATCGTGCTTTTTGGCGTCTTCGGTCTGTGGGCCGCCGGGCCCGGCGCCGGGACGGACACCGGCAGGCGGAACGTACTGCGTGGAGGGGCGATCGTCGCCGGCCGCAGGCGCGGAAGGGGGGCTCGGTGGTGCCACCTTCGGCGCGGGCGCCACGGTCGTCGCACCGCCGAAGTCCTCCTCGGTCGGCACGTTGAACGAGGGCCGCGCTGAGGAGATCATTTCGCGCATCTGCGCGGCGGAGAACGCGACGGTCTGCCCCGTCTCGGCTCCG
>CAZYTO010000055.1:0-23201 GCA_964650405.1 uncultured Thermoanaerobaculia bacterium
CGAAAACCATCACCAAGGGGAAGACCACGAGAACGCCCGTCGTGTCGCCTAGCCACCAGGTGAGCCAACTCGTCGCGAGATCGACTGGCTCGATGGCGCCGAGCGCCCACATCGCCGCCAGGGAAATGCTGGCGCTCGTCAAGCAGACGACCGGGGTCAGCAGGAGGAAACGCCAGACGTCGCGAGCATTGTCGAGCGCCGCGGGATAGGAATCGCACTCGGCCACGCCCGTGGACTGAGTGCTCGACGTGGCGGCTGCGGCTGCCGTCGTACTCGTGGACGGCGCGCTCGCCGCGGGAGCGGCGCTGGTCGTCTCCGGAGTCTCGTTCTTCTTACAACCAGTCGCCGCCAACATCGCCGCCAGAGCAAACACCGATACAACGCTGGTCACCTTCATCATAGGGGTCCTTGCCTCCGTTACGCAGTTTTTTGTGGCCAGCCCGCGACTCACGCTTCGAGGTGTCCGGCTTACGAGCTCGCCTGCGCTGATCTGATGGCGAAAGGCAGGGCAGATTCCCATCACAGGTGGCCGAAGATGTGACCCCTCCCCGCGGACCACGAACAACGAACAACGAACAACGACCCCGGGTCAACCACGTGCCCGCAGCCGGGTCAATTCTCTTTCTATTGGCACGGAATTGACCCACCCGCGGAGATAAATGCACGCTTAACTCATTGATTCCAAACGACCGTGGAGCGAGTCTACGCCCGGTAGAGGTTTTGCTACCTCTCTCCCGTTCCCGTAGCGCGCCGTCTCGACCAACCGTTCCGTTTGGAGGACCGAAATGCACCGTTCCCTCGGGCGACTCTTCTTTTTCCTCTCCCTCCTGGCCGCCCCTCACCTTTTCGCCCAGTGCGGCGTGGAACGCTGGTCGGTCAAGACCGGCACCGACGCCGACAAGGGTCTGGTGAGCCTCGGCTCCTCGACGTCGACCACGATCGCTACGATGCGAAGCTGGCCCGCGCCGAACCCCATCCCCGCCAATAACCGGGTCAGCCCTTACGAGACGACCCAGTGGGTGCTGAACGCCACGCTCACGCAGTACAAACTGGAGAGCGACTCCGACTATCACCTCGTGCTGCAGGACGGCTCCGGCAACACGCTGATTGCCGAGATTCCGGCTCCGAACTGCGTCGGCACGGGCAGCATCTTCGCCGCCGGCATCACAAATTCCCGGAATGAGTTCGACGCGAAGTACACCGCCACGTCGAGCTTCCAGACGGCGAACGTGCCGGTCCAGGTGACGGGCGTGGGCATGTTCGACTTTCTGCACGGGCAGACGGGCGTGGCGCCGAACGGCATCGAGATCCACGCCGTCCTGGACATCATCTTCAACCCGGGCACGAGTCCGGACTTCACCATCTCGTCCTCGCCCATCGCCGTCTCCGTGGCCCAGGGCGGGTCGGGCGTCTCGACCATCACCACGGCCGTCTCGGGCGGCTTCAACTCCGCGGTGACGCTGACCGCCACCGGTCTCCCGACCGGCGCCAGCGCGGCCTTCAGTCCGACCTCGATCGCGGCACCGGGCTCGGGTACGTCCGGCCTGACGATCACGACCAGCGCTTCCACTCCGGCAGGCAGCTATCCGATCACCGTGACCGGCACGGGCGGCGGCAAGTCGCACGCCACGACGGTGACCCTCACCGTGACCGCGAGCGGCGGCGGCGTCACGACGCTGAGCTCCGGCGTTCCCGTGTCCAGCCTCTCGGGCGCTCTCAATAGCTGGCAGTACTTCAAGATCACGGTCCCGTCCGGGCAGACCAGCCTGGCCATCACCACGAGCGGCGGAACGGGAGACGAGGACATCTACGTGAAGCTCGGCGCGCAGCCGACGTCGTCCACCTACGACTACCGGTCGATCGTCTCCGGCAACTCGGAGAGCGTGACGGTGACCAACCCGGCCGCCGGCGACTGGTACATCGGCATGTTCGGCTACGCGGCGTATTCGGGCGTGACGCTGACGGCGACGTACTCCGGTGGCGGTGGCGGCTCCCAGCAGCTCCTCGGCAATCCTGGCTTCGAGACGGGAACGGCATCGCCCTGGACCGCCACGGCCGGCATCATCGACAACAGCACGAGCGAAGCGGCCCACTCCGGTTCGTGGAAGGCATGGCTCGACGGTTACGGCGCCACCCACACCGACACGCTCTACCAGCAGGTCACCATCCCCTCGACGGCCACGTCGGCGAATCTGACCTTCTGGCTCCACATCGATACCGCGGAAAGCGGGTCGACGGCGTACGACACGCTGAAGGTCCAGGTCCGGAACTCGTCCGGTACGGTGCTGGCGACCTTGGCCACGTACTCGAACGTCAATGCCGCCACGGGCTACACGCAGAAATCGTTCAGCCTCCTGTCGTATAAGGGACAGACGATCCAGTTGTATCTCGTGGGGGCCGAGGACTCGACCCTCCAGACGTCGTTCGTCGTCGATGACTTCGCGCTCAACGTCCAGTAGAACGTCCAGTAGCAGGACCACGACGGGCAGCCGGCAACGCCGGCTGCCCGTGCTCTTCCCTACGCCCGTTCTCCTCCTTGCGCTGGTTCTCTCCGGCTGCGTTTTCGCCACGACCGAGACCTGGCGCCAGGCGCACCGCAACCAGACCAACATCGACCGCGTGGCCATGGGCCAGACCACCGCCGAGGTCGCGGCGGTGATGGGCCACGGCCCGGAACGGCGGGAGGCGCGGTTACGCTTCGACGGCAAGTCGGTCGAGGAGTGGCACTACATGACCGACGTGGTGCGCAAGCGCGATACCACCATCACGTTCCTGGACAACCATGTAGCGGAGATCCGCACGACGCCCTGGGCGGACGTGGACTGAGGCGGCCGGGCATGCAGGCATAGAATCCAGCGATGCGCCGGCTGCTTTTGCTTCTCTTTTCTCTGCTCTCGCTTGCTGCCGGCGCGCTCGCGCAATCGGCGGGCATCGACGAGAAGATGCGCGCTGCCCAGCAGGCGTTCGGTGCCGGGGATTGCGACCGCGCGCAGGCGGTGCTCCGCGAGATCCTCGCCGCCGATCCGAAGAACTACATGGCATATCTCCTGGCGGCGCACTGCCTGCTGCGCCAGAAGGACTACGCCGGCGCCGGCGGCGAGTTCCGCCGCATGATGGAGCTCCGGCCGGACAAGCCGCAGGGCGTGCTGGGGCTCATCGAAGCCAGTGCCCGCGCCGGCAATCCGTCGCAGCGTGATGCCGCGATCGAGCAACTGCGTGCGTCGATGACGGCGGGCTCGCTTCCCATAACCCTCCGGTTCGTACGGGAGCAGTTCCCGGCCGGCGACGGCAGTGTGGTCGTGAACGAGTATCCGTTCCTGACCGCGTTGCGCAGCCGCTATCTGTTCGACGTGCTCGATGCCCAAGGGAAACCTGCAAGGCAACTGGAACTGGTCTCCCGGGAGGTCGACCAGGCTGCATTCCGGGAACGGCGTCCTCGCGAAGCTGCCGCCGGCGCGCGCCGCTTCTCGCTCGTGTCGCGGCGGCTGACGCCGTCGCCGGAGTCGCCCGAGTCCGGCGAAGCGACGGTCCGCGTCTACGATCGCGGGGAGCCGGCGTACGCGCAGGTGGCGGCCGACGTGAAGGCCGCGCTCGCCGGCAAGGCGTCCTCTACGGGCGACTACGCGCTGGCCGTGACGTCGGTCGTCGTCGTACCGATTCCCATCTCTCCGGACGATCCGTCCGACCCTCGCCTCCGATTGCAGGCGGGAGAGGTCGCCATCGAATACATCGCCCACTCCTGTTTTCGAATTCATACTGCCAAAGGCACGCGCCTCGTCATCGACCCGTTTGCCAGCCGGCTGTGGCTCGGCTACGACTTCCCGCACCGGCTCGCAGGCGACGCCGTCCTGATCACCCACCCGCATTACGATCATGACGCCGACGTCCTGCTCGGCCAGCAGCCTCCTCCCTGGACACCCGACGTACGCGTGCACCGTGATCCGGGTGCGTACAGAGTCTCCGACGTCACCATCACCGGGATTCGTGGAAAACATGCCGACCCCTGGGGAAAGGAGTTCGGCCAGACCAATACCATCTGGCTGCTCGAAGCGGACGGTCTGAGGATCGCGCACGTGGGAGACAACGGTCCTCTGACCGAGGCAAACCTCAAGGAGCTGGGACGCGTCGACATCCTGCTCCTGCCGATCGACGCCAAGCACCACATCCTCCAGGAGTCCGAGATCCAGGCCATCCGCACCGCTCTGCACCCGCGGATCCTCATCCCGATGCACTACCGGCTTCCCGATCTCGAGCCATCCAACGACGCGCCGGACGGCCTCGGCGAGATCACACCGTGGCTTGCCGGCCAGGCGAATGTCGTCCGGCTGGAGAGCAATGTCGCGACCTTCGGGGCCAGCTCGCTGCTCCCGTCCCAGGTCGTCGTCGTGTTCCCGCATTCGCCGAAGGTCTCGGCGGTGCGTGCTAGGCAGGGGCAGTAGGCGGGCGCGGGAGCAGCGGCTGGAAGCCGCTGGGCCAGCCGCCTGGAAGGCGGCGCTCCCGCGTTTTCCGGCGGCGCCGCGTGATTAGAACTCCGCGGCTGCGGTCACGATGGCGTCGATCGCGTGCAGGGCCTCAGACGTTGCGGCGATGTGGTGGTTGAGGACGACGGAGACGTAGCGGTAGCCGCCGTTGCGGCCGGCGATGATGCAGCTCAGAGCGTTGACGCCGGCGATGGAGCCGGTCTTGCCGCGCAGGCGCGGGGCGAGGTCCAGGAGGCGGCGATGGAGCGTCCCTTCCTCGCCGGGCGTGGCCAGAAGCTGCCACCACATTCCGCGGCGGGCGGGGTCGTTCATCCAGCGGAGGACCTTGACGATCGCGGCCGGCGTCACGAGGTCGTCGGGAGCGAGGCCGCAGCCGTCGACGAAACGGAACTCTCGGCCGTCGATGCCGGCTTCATTGGTCAGCAGCTCGCGCTCGTGGTCGAGGGCTCCCGCGTAGGTGCCGTCGCCGGCATCTTTCAGCAGCGTCTCGGCGTAGAGGTTCTGGCTGACCTTGAGCGTCGTGGCCAGCAGCGACGCCAGCGGCAGGGACGGGATCGACGCGAGCCGCTCCTGCCACGGCCGCGGAGTCGTCTGCACGCGGAGCGTCCCGCGCACTTCGATGCCGGCGTTGCGGAGCGCGTCGCGGAGTGCATGGGCGGCGTAGAGACCGGGGTCGGACACGGCGACGAGCGCTTCGAGCTTCTTCCCGTCCATGAGACCGGTCAGGGTGATGGTGTTCGTGGCATCGGTACGAACGGCCGGCTCGCCGCTGCCGCAGGTGACGTCGGCACGGGCGCCGAGGAAGGGGGGATCGGTGACAAGGACCGGTTGCGGGCAGTGCTCGGCCACGACGCCGGCGACGTTCTCGTTGTAGGTGAGGGCGTCGATGGGAGCGGCGTAGTCGGCGCCGAGGTTGCCGGACTTCCAGCTTCCAGGGATCTGGATCCGGTCGAAGGAGGAGACGTCGGCGATCAGATCGCCTTCGATGACCGTGATGCCGCGTACGCGCAGGGCGGCCACGAACGGTGCGAAGACCGCGTCGCGGTCGAAGGCGTAACGACCGCCGAGAGCGGGATCCCCGCCGCCGTGGAGAACGAGATCGCGGCCGTCGCGCCACAACTCGGTGCTGAAACGATGGTCGAAACCGAGACAGCTCGCGGCGGTGGCGGCGGCGAAGAGCTTGCGGTTCGACGCCGGCATGAGCAGCGTGTGGGCATTGCGGGCGTAGAGGACGTTCCCAGCGTCGTCTTCGACGTCTACTCCGGCGATGGCGTGCTCCAGGGCGGAGGTGGAGAGCTGCTGGTCGATGACCGCAGAGAGCTGGGCGTGGAGGGGCACTTCGGCTAGCAGCATGCCGAGGACGAAAACAGATTGGAGGAGGCTACGCAGCCGATTCAGGTTGTGGCGGTCGTCGGTTTTCAGGCGAAGGTCCATTCGGCGAATGATGGCCCGTGCAGGCGGTTGTCGTCGACAGCTTTGATGAAGCGGGGCGCATGGAGACGGCGCCCGACGACGTGGGCCTTGAGTGTCGCGGCGCAGTCGCGGGCCAGATCGTAGACGGGGATGGCGGGGATGGGCGCTTCGGGTTGCGGCGCAGCTTCGATCTCAGTCGTCGATGTCAGGTGGTCGCAGACGCGGCGAAGGACGTCGGCATCGCCGCATTCGATGGCAGCATCGAGGAGGAAGACGCTGTGGGCGCTGACGATCTCGCCGCCGGCGGCGACGCAGGCATCGGCGAGGCGCTGGGCGAGGGTGTCGCGATCGAGAGCACCGCCCTGCTCTTCGTAGCGCTCTCCGCGATGGGCGGCCATCTCCCACACGCCCGTGCGGAGCACGGCGTATCTCCCTTGCTTTCCCAGCAGCGAGGCGAGCTTCCAGGCGGCGGCGGCCACGATCAGGGAGTGGCCGAGGTCTTCGAAATCGTGCCCGGCCTCGCGGAAGTAGTCGCCGGCGAAGTCGTCGTTGCGCCAGCGGCGGGCCAGCCACCGCTCGGCGGCGAGGCGGTCGTGGAAGCCCTCCGGCGCGTCGTCGTCGGGCGCGGGCGGATCGAGAATGGGCGGCTCGCTCCACGGCTGCCGCGACGCCGCGGCATAGAGCGCGCACTCGAGCAGGACGTCGTCGTACCGGGGCGGACCGAGAATCTCGCGCAGCTCGTACGCGGCCAGGCACGCCAGCAACGCGTGCTTGGCGTGTTGCGACGGCGCATAGGCCAGGACGGCGAACCGCGCAACGGAGAGGAAGCGCTCGTGGCCGTGAACCGCCGCGGCGGCGATTCGAGCCTGCGCGGAGTCACGTTCGATGAGAGCTTCGTAGAAGGGGTTCAAAGTCGCTGATTCGCTTAGTCGCTTAGTCGCTTATTCGCTTAGTCGCTTAATCGCTGATTCGCGGGCCTCTCCCGAATCAGAGTACGCGATTAAGCGAATAAGCGACTAAGCGACTAAGCGAATCAACGCCCCTTCTTCGCTGCCGGCTTCGCGGCGGGTTTCGTGGCCGGTTTCTTCGGGGCCCTGCTGGTGCCACCGTCCTCTTCGGAGCGGC
The DNA here is from genome assembly GCA_964650405.1 of uncultured Thermoanaerobaculia bacterium. Classification (GTDB taxonomy): domain Bacteria; phylum Acidobacteriota; class Thermoanaerobaculia; order Gp7-AA8; family Gp7-AA8; genus CAZYTO01. Next base: position 7,020 of record CAZYTO010000055.1, read on the forward strand.
TGTCGTCCACATTTACGGTCTGTGTCATGGGTTCGGTGCCGGCCGGGCCGGGCTGGGCGACGGCGGGGGAGATGGTCTCGGTCTGGGTGCCGGAGGAGTTGTTCTTCGCGCCGCCGCCGTGGCGCGGGCACCCCAGAAGGAGGAACGCGAGAGCGAGGGTGAGCGAGGTGAGTTTCGTCACCGGCCGATCGTGATGTTCGCGCATGAAGCTGGGGGACGTCATGCAATTTCCCTGACAGATTTCGCTAGAATGCACGCCGCCATGGACCGGAAGCGCATCGGCATCTTCGGGTGGGGCGTCGTTGCGCCGAAGTCTCCCGACATCGACACCTTCGAGAAGAACCTCGAGCAGACCGGAAGCTGGCTCGAGCCCTTCCGCGGGTACGGACCGTCAAATTTTCTCGTGGGCTACCCCGATTTCGACTTCGAAACATACCACGAGTGGTTCGACGCCCGATTTCCACCGGCGAAGTTCTCCCAGCTCAACGACAAGATGGGACCGATGGTGAAATTCGCCATGGGCGCCTTCATTCAATCGCTGCGTCAGAATCCCGGCATCGAGGACTATCTGTCGTCGCTCGGTCTGCAGTGCCACGTCTACGTCGGCACGGGCCTGGGCGACGTCACGGTCACGTACGATGCGGCGCTCGACTACGACCGCGCCCAGCGGAAGTGGAACGAGTTCTGGGCGGCGCCGGAGCGTTGCGAGGCGCTGCGCGAGCACCTCGACGGCGACCGCGACTCCAGCGCGCCGCGCGACCCGGACGAGTTTCCCACCGGCTCGGAAGACTGGATCGAGGCCAAGCACGCCTGGGAGGCCTACTGGATGCAGCGGAGCGACGCGCTGCGGCAGTACCTCGCCGAGGCAGCGGCCATCCAGAGCGAGCCGGTGCCGCCGTCATCCGGCGCTGCCAAGCTGTCCACCATCCGCCAGAAATTGAGCCGCATCCGGGCCCTCAACAAGAAGTGGGCCTGTCCGGAAGAGCCGTGGGCGTCTGTGTCGACGAACCTGCTGTGGAACATCGCCAACATCCCGGCGGCGCAGATCTCGATGATCGGAAGGATCAACGGCCCGGCCTTCGCGCCGATCGCGGCGTGCGCCTCGTTCGGCGTGGCCCTGAAGATGGCCGTCGACGCCATCCACCTCGGCGAGGCCAAAGCCGTGGTCGTGGGCATGACCGACCCTCCTCCCCACCCGCTGGTCCTCTCCGGCTTCTACAACGCCAACGTCGTGTCGGCCGACGCGGAAGTGTCGCGGCCGCTCACGGCGCTCAAGGGAACGCACGTCGCGGGCGGCGCCTGCGTCTGGATCGTCGGCGACCATGAAGAGCTGACGAAGCAGGGCTTCAGGCCGCTCGGCCTGGAGATCGTGGCCGTCGGCACGTCGTCCGACGCGCACCACATCATCACGCCGTCGAAGGGCGGGCCGCAGCTCGCCATCGGGAAGGCCATGGAAGAAGTGCACGCCGCCGACGTCACGACCTGGGACATGCACGCCACGGCCACTCCGGGCGACGCCACGGAGATCGAGCACTCGCTGGAGATGCTCCATCCCGACGTCGTCTTCACCGCCCGCAAGGGAACGTTCGGCCACGGCATGTCGGTCGGCGGCGGCTGGGAGCTGACCGCACAGCACCTCGGCATGTCGAAGGGCCGCCTCTACGGCATCCCCCTCACCGAGGGTGAGCTGCACGCGGACGTGAAACTGCACGATGCCAAGTTCGTCGACACAGATGGCACGCACATCACCCGCGGCTACGGCGGGAAGCTGAGCATGGGCATCGGTGGGATCAACTCGTGCGTGATCTCGCGGCCGTGGAACAGCGCTTAAGGCGGCCGGTCGAACCGGATAGTGACCCTCGCTCCGAGCGGAAGCGGAGTTGTGAGTCCCTGACCGCAACGAGACAAAGGGCGAAGGATGAAGGGCGAAGGACGATTCTCCTTCGCCCTTCGCCCTTTGTCTCCTGCCCGTGATCCGCCGCGCTCCCGCTGAGCTGGAGATGTGACCCTTGCCGAAAACCCTCGCCGGAGCTCCGCCGTACACCCTCCATGGCCATCCTCAAGCGAAGCCGCCTCTCCTCGCTCGCGATGTTCTTCGTCTTCGTTATCGTCTCGCATGTCCTGGATGGGGTGCTGGAGTTCGTGGTGGCGAAAGCGAACGTGCTTGACCTGAACGACCGCACCTGGCGGCCGTCGGCGTTCATCTGGTTTGAGACGGCGTCGGTCGTGGCGGCGATCGCCGCCTCGCTGCTCGTCTGCTGGCTGCAGGGCCGGCGCCTTCGCGAGCTCGGTTACGCCGGCACCGGCGCGCTGCGGCAGGCGCTGTGGGGGGCGTTCTGGGGCCTCGTGGCACCGACGGCGTGATCGCCATGATCGCGGCGCTCGGGGGATTCACCTTCGGTTCGGTGGCCATGAGCGGGCAGCGGCTGGCCATGTACGCCATCGGCTGGCTGGTCGCGTTCATCGGCGTCGGCCTGGCCGAGGAGGCAACCTTCCGCGGTACCTCGCAGATCACCCTCGGCGAGTCTATCGGTCCGTGGCCGGCGGCGATCGCCATCTCGGCGATCTTCGGGGCCGTGCACTATTTCCTCAAACCGGGAGAGAACCTGGCCGACGCTTTTCGGTGACGCTGCTCGGCTTGTTCATGGCCTTCACCGTCGTCCGCAGCGGCAGCATCTGGTACGCCGTGGGCTTCCACACGCTCTTCGACTATGCGGCCATCTATCTCTACGGCGCCCCGAACAGCGGCAATCACAGTCTGCCGGTTCCGACGAAGCTGCTCAACGGCGGCTATCACGCCGCGGCCTGGCTGACGGGCGGCGGGTTGGGTATCGAGGCGAGCTGGCTCGTTTTTCCGGTCATCGCCGCACTCTTCCTCGGCTATCACTTTGCCAGCCGGAAGACAGCCTCCTCCGCGGCCGCGCTCGGCTACAATCCTCCGCATCCGGTTTGAATAACGACAACGTGAAGAAGCAGTACTTCGGCACCGGAGACGGTGACGTGTGGCGGAACCGGAGGAGCGTTTCCGTTCGCCCCATTTCCCGCTCGCCCCACCCCAAAATCGCGTACCCTTCCTCGCCATGTTCGCCAGAACCTCCCTCGCCGCCGTAGCCCTCCTCACCGTCGCCGTCACCGCCTTCGCGCAGGTCCCGCCGCCGCCGCCGGCGGAACGGCCGAACCCGTTCTTCGAGCCGAGCGCGCTGCCGTACCAGGCGCCGCCGTTCGACCTCATCAAGGATACGGACTACCAGCCGGCCATCGAGGAGGGGATGAAGCGCGAGCTTGCCGAGTACGAGGCCATCGCCAACGACCCCGCCGCGCCCACCTTCGCCAACACCATCGAGGCGATGGAAAGGTCCGGCCAGCTCCTCCGCCGCGTGCAGCGCGTCTTCAGCGGCATGACCTCGTCCAACACGAACCCGGCGCTGCAGAAGGTGCAGCAGACGATGGCGCCGAAGCAGGCCGGCCACCGCGATGCCATCAGCCTCAATCCGAAGCTCTTCGCCCGGGTGAAGGCTGTCTACGACCACCGGGGCGAGAGCGGCCTGAACGCCGAGCAGAAGTACCTCGTCGAACGGACGTACGACGAATTCGTGCGCGCCGGCGCGCTGCTGTCCGAGGACGACAAAACGAAGCTGCGGGCCATCAACCTGGAGCTGTCCAAGCTGAACAACCAGTTCCGCGACCGCCTCCTGGCCGACACGAACGCCGGAGCGATCGTCATCGACGACAAGGCCCAGCTCGACGGGCTGCCCGAGTCCGACATTCTGGCCGCGGCGGAAAAGGCGAAGGCGAAGGGTCTGGAGGGGAAGTTCGTGCTGACCCTGCAGAACACCACGCAGCAGCCGGCGCTGACCTATCTGAAGAATCGCGAGCTGCGCCAGCGCATCATGCAGGCTTCCTCGCAGCGCAGCTCCCACGGCGGAGACAACGACGTCACGGCTACCGTTTCGCGCCAGGCCCAGTTGCGCGCCGACCGCGCCAAACTCCTCGGCTACTCGAGCTACGGTTCCTACAACCTGGCCAACGAGATGGCCAAGAAGCCGGAGAGCGCCATCAAGCTGATGACCGATCTCGTGCCCGCCACGGTGGCCAAGACCAGGGCCGAGGGCGCAGCCATGCAGAAGGTTATCGATGCGCAGCACGCCGGCTTCGCCCTCGGTTCCGAAGACTGGCAGTTCTACGCAGAGCAGGTGAGGAAGGCCGAGTACGACCTCGACGAATCGCAGGTGCGGCCGTATTTCGAGATCGACGACGTCCTGCAGAACGGAGTCTTCTTCGCCGCCACGAAGCTGTACGGCATCACCTTCAGGGAGCGCAAGGACATCCCGGTGTACCAGCCGGACGTGCGCGTCTTCGAGGTCTTCGATCACGACGGCACCCCGCTGGCGCTCTTCTACGCCGACTTCTACTCCCGCCCGAACAAGCAGGGCGGGGCCTGGACGTCCGGCTTCGTCGGCCAGAGCCATCTCATCGGCACGAAGCCGGTGGTGACGAACAACGAGAACTTCACCAAGCCGGCGCCCGGCCAGCCGGCCCTGCTGACCTTTACCGAAGTAACGACCATGTTCCACGAGTTCGGTCACGCCCTGCACGGCATGTTCTCGAACGTGACGTACCCGTCAGTCTCCGGCTCCTCCGTGCCGCGCGACTTCGTGGAGTTTCCGTCGCAGTTCAACGAGCACTGGGAGCTCGAGCCGTCCGTGTTCGCCAGTTACGCGAAGCACTACAAGACCGGTGAGCCCATGCCCGCGGAGCTGAAGGAGAAGCTGCTCAAGGCCCGCAAGTTCAACCAGGGATTCGCCCTGCTGGAGTACCTGGAGTCGGCGCTGGTGGATATGGCCTGGCACTCGGTCCCCGCCGGCACGGCCGTCCCGGACGTGCAGGCCTTCGAGGAGGCGGCGCTGAAGAAGTACGGCGTCGAGTATCCCCCCGTCCCGCCGCGCTACCACACGACGTACTTCTCGCACATCTGGGCCGGAGGGTATGCGGCCGGGTACTACGCCTATCTCTGGAGCGAGGTGCTCGACGACGACGCCTTCGCCTGGTTCACGGAGCACGGCGGTCTGACCCGTGCCAATGGCCAGCGCTTCCGCGACATGGTCCTCTCCCGCGGCGGTACGGAAGATCCGGCGGCGATGTACCGCGCCTTCCGCGGCCGCGATCCCGTCGTCGGCCCGCTGCTGGAGCAGAGAGGGCTCAAGTAAGGGCGAAGGGCCTGCGGAAGGCTGAAAGGCCAAAAGGCTGAAAGGCTGAAAGGGCTGCGGGGTGCTGCCTTCCGTTCTTCTCTTCGCTGTCGCGCAGTTCAGCGGTGCGGGCACTGAGTCGTTTCGTGCGGCGCACGAGCGGGAGATCGCCGCCTTTGCGCGAAAGTACGAATCACTCGGGCCGCGGCTGCCGGTGACGATCAACCTCGACGAGGACTACGTCACCGCGGCGAAGACGCGGAATTCGATCGAGGTCGTCGACGACTGCGGCGAGGCGCTCTGCGGCGTGGCCACGGACGACTTCCCGGAGGAGTGGCAGGTGGCGGAGCTGCGTGCGCTCTTCACGCCGCCATCTGCGCCGCGCGCAGAGCGCGATGCCTTCGCCGTGGCCCTCCTCGGAACCTTCGACGGCGAGGACGTCGATCGCTGGGCGGCCGACTGCATCCGCGCCAACGTGGCCGGCGAGAACGATCCGCTCGTCACCGTGCCGCTCCTGGCCTCGCAGATCCGCTTCGCCGATCCGAAGCACGTCCTGCCCTTCGGGGAAGCCATGGCGCGGGCGCGTGCCGTCGACGGCGCGAAATGGCGGCGGGCACTGGCGCGTCACGCCAGTCCGCCGCCGCGGCGTCTCGACATGCCGGCCATGCACGGTGCGACGTTCTCCCTCACCAATCGCATCGACAAATCGACCCTCGCCGCCGGCGCCGCTGAGGAGCTGAAACGGCTCCACGCCGTCGGCTACGATGCCGTCGCCCTCATTCCCTTCGCCGGCCAGCGCGGCCCCGAGGCCACGGAACTGCGCCGGTTTGCCGGCAGCCCGGCCGCGGAGACCGACCTGGCCATCCGGCTGGCCGCGTTGCGGGCTCACAGCCTCGGCATGCGGGTGCTGCTCAAGCCGCATGTCTGGAGCCGGCCGGGGGATCCGACGAGGATCGACCCCGGGCTGGAGCGCTGGCCGGCCTGGTTTGTTTCGTACACGCACTACCTCGTCCACGAGGCGCTGCTCGCGCGTGCCCTGCATGCCGACTGCCTGGCCGTCGGCACGGAGCTCTCCCGCAGCGAGTCGCGCCCGGAATGGCACGGCCTCATCGCCCAGGTCCGCGCGCTCTTCCACGGCCCGCTCACGTACGCCGCGAACTTCGACGCCGTGGAGCGGACGCCGTTCTGGCCGGAGCTCGACGCCATCGGCATCGATGCGTACTTTCCGCTCTCGCCGAAGCCGGATGCCGGCGACGACGAGCTGCGTGCCGGCGCGGCGGCGGTGGTGGCCCGCGTGGACGTGCTCGCCGCACGGCAGGGGAGGCCGGTCGTGCTGACCGAGCTCGGCTACCCCGCAAGCGCGGCACCGTGGGTCGAGCCATGGCACGAGGAGCGGGGCGCCACGCCGCACCCGGAGGCCCAGGCGCGGGCGTTCGAGGCCATGCTCGGGGCGCTCGGCAGGTCGCGCTCGCTGCGCGGGTTCTTCATCTGGAAGTACGAGTCCGATCCCACCGCACGCGACGGTGCCGGCTACCTGCCCAAGGAGCGGGCGGCTGAGGGCGTCATTCGATCGTATCTCATGCATATCCAGTGAGATGCGGGCCGCCATTCGCGGCATCCGAATTGCTCTGAATCTTCGTGTCTTGCCGTTACCTCAGGAGGCACTATGCGCAAGCTCACGACAACGATTTCAGGCGCGGGAAAGGTCGCCGGCCGTCTCGCCGCGATCGCCGTTGCAGGCACTCTCGCCGTCTTCGGCTGCACCACGAATCTCAACCCGGGCACGGGCGAGCCGTACAGCAGTGAGCCGGGCCTCGGCCCGTCTTCTCCCACCTCGACGCCCGGTACGTCCTACCACGGCGGCAATGTTCCGATGACGAGTGCGTACACTTCATCCAGTGCGACGACGTTGAGCGGCGGCAACGCCCCGATGGTCAGCGCCTACCTCGCCAGCGACCCGGCCGCCAACCGCAGTGCGTACCGGATGAGGATCCTCGGTCCGTCGGATCCGGCTCCGACCGGCGCGGTTTCCGTCAATACGAATTCAACCGGGCAACTTGTGAACACCGCGCAGGCGGTCAATCCGCAGGCCACGGTCAATGCGACCATGTCCTCGGCGGCCACGCCGGTGGTCGTCGATGATGCCTTGGGCATCGTCGCCGTTCCCGTCGCGACGAGTGCATCGGGGACGACCGCGGGTACGTCGGCCGGAACGTCCGCCCGTGCGAGCGGCGCGGTCGCTGCGCCCGCCGGCACAAACGGGGCAGTCACGATCGGAGCGACGAACGCAGCCACCGTCACGCCGACCCCCGCGACGCTGAACAGCAACGCGACGCAGGGGCTGGCCGGCTCCACGGCCGCGTCGACGGCGGTTCCGTCGCCCGTCTCCCGCAGTCCGTTCGTAGTCAGCCCGACGGTCTCCTCGGCAGGAGTCATGAGTCCGACGGCGGCGACGGTCAGCGGTACGGTCACTCCGGCGCGAACGACGGCCGCAACGACCTCGTTCAGCGCCACACCGCCGTCGCCCACCGGCGGCGCGACCATGGCGTCCGTCGCGGTCCGCGGCCGGGCTACCGGAACCCTGCGGAGCGGGCTTCCGGCCGGCGGCATGATCAGCTCCTCGGCCGTTTCGATGCCTTCGGGCACCATGGCAGCCGTGACGATTCCGGCCTCCAGCGGCACCTCGCGGATCCGGGCCGTCTCGCCGACGCTCGGCATGACCGGGTCTCTGCGGTCGCCGGCCACGACGTCGCGCATCCGGGCCGTCTCGCCGACCCTCGGCGGCAACGGCACCTCCCGCGTCCGCATCGTGCGCAGTACTACCACCGGCAATTTCGTCGTGACGAATCAGCAGCCGTGATTCGTTGATCGTTGCTCGTTGGCCGTTGTTCGTTGTTCGTTGGCCGTTGGTCGTTGTCCGTTAGTTATAGTTAGTTCGTGTTCACTTCCGAAAGCGAATCACGAACAACGGACAGCGACCAACGGCCAACGAAAGTAACGCTTCCGTCAACCCATTGACGCCGCGTCGATGGGCGTTGCATCTTCACCCATGCCCCGTGCTCTGGCGTGTCTTGCATTGCTCCTCTCCCTCACTGCCGCCGCCCAGGTCAGTGAAGTCATCGAAGTCCGCGTGGTCGAGATCGAAGTCGTGGTCGTCGACGGACACGGAAAGCCGGTGAGCGGCCTGACGAAGGACGATTTCGAGCTGCGCGAAGGGGGAAAGCCGCGCGAGATCACGAACTTCTACGCCGTGGAGCGGGGGCAGCTCCTGCGCGAGCCGGCCGCTGCAGCACCGGCTGCGAAAGCGGCGCAGGCCGAGCCGCCGCTCCCCGCGCCGCCCACACACCTGGCGTTCTTCGTGGACAACGCCCACCTCGACCTGCGCCAGCGCAACCGCGTCCTCGCGGCCGTGCGGAAGTTCGCCGAGGCCAATGTGAAGGAGGGGGTCACGGCGTCGTTGATCACTTTCGACCACGACGCGGCGAAGGTGCGCGTGCCGTTCACGTCCGATCGCACGAAGATCCTCGCCGCCATCGACGAGCTGGAGCACGAGTCGCCCCATCAACTCGAAGGGGTATCCGAGCGTCGCTCGCTCATGCGCCGCATCGACGCGGCCGCGGTGGACAACGGACGCCGCGGGTCGGGCGATGATCCCCAGCAGATCTGGCGCGCGGTGATGACCTATTCCTACGGACAGGCGCGCATCCTGGAGAACAGCGTGACGGCGCTGAGCGACGCGCTCAAGCGCTTGCGCGGCGTGCCGGGCCGGAGGGTCCTCGTCCACGTCTCCTCCGGCCTGCCCCTGCAGCCGGGCATCGAGCTCATGGATTATTGCCGGCAGGCCTTTCATGCCGACCCGAACCTGGTGAACATGGCCGGCCTGGAGGTCGAGAAGAGCAATGCCTTCAAGCATGTCATCGCCGATGCCCAGGCCGGCGGCGTGACGGTCGACACCATCGACGCGGGAGGGATCGCCGGCTACTCCGGAGCGAACGTGGAGGACGGCGGCTCGGTGGCGCGCCTCGACTCGACGCTCATGCGCGACAACGGCCGCCAGACCATCCAGCTTCTCGCCGACGAGACCGGCGGCCGCGCGATCGTCAATGAGAACGATTTCGACCGGGCCCTGCTGGAGATCGCCGCCGACACGACGACCTACTACTCCCTCGGATTCCGCCCCGAGAGCGGCTCCTCGGCGCTCAAGCATGTCGAGGTGCGGGTGAAGCGCCCCGGCCTCACCGTCCGTTCCTCGAAGGCCTACCGCGACCGCACGTTCGACGAACGCATCCAGGAGAGCATCGAGTCGGGCTTCGACTTTCCCCTCGACGTGAACCCGCTCGGCGCCGTGCTGGCCGTCGGCGAGCCGCATGAAGACGGAGGACTCTCCTCTCTCCCCATCACCCTGACCGTCGTTCCTACCCGCCTCGTGGCGCTGCCGGCCGACCAGGGAAGGGCCGCGCACGTGCGCTGCTATTACGAAGTCCGCGACAGCAACGGCGGCACATCGCCCCTCCGCGTCGTCGACCAGGACCTCCCCATCGACGACGGCCAGGCGCCGGTCCAGCTCACACGCGTCGCCGGCCTCCGCCTCCGCCGCGGCCGCTACACCCTCTCCCTGGCCATCCGGGACCTGACCACGAACGAGACGAGCTACGTGCAGCAGGCGATCGAGATTCGGTGAGTCGCTTAATCGCTTAATCGCTTGATCGCTTAATCGCTTAATCGCTTATTCGCCTATTCGCTAATCGCTTATTCGCTGGTCGCCTCTCGCTGTTCTCCTCTGCTCATCGCATCGGAACGATGCGGTAGCGGCCATGTGCGACGCGCTTCACCCGGCTGGCGCGCATCAGGCGATGAAGGGTCATCCGAACCCGCTCGCGTTCGCCCGGGATGCCGAGCGCCTCGGCCAGGTCGGCCGGGGCCACCACGCGATCGGGATTCTGGTGCAGCATGGCAAGGATCTGCGCCGCCAGCGTGTTCGGAACCGCGAGCGGCGCCGTGAGCGCGCCGACCGTGCCGGACAGCTCCAGCATGCACTCCGCGATCTACGCTCGAACTTTCGCTGCCTCCGCTTCCAGCTCCGCAAGCCGGTCGCGAAGGGCCACGAGACGACGCGAGGCATCGGCGGTTTGCTCGATCATCGCGGCAGTCTCACGAATGCACGTTTTTCGTGCAAATTTGCACGTTTTGCGCGCATTGCTGAACTCATTCAATGCATGTGTGCACGTTTTGCGTGCAGTGATGCACTCTGTCAGCTCAGTGATGCACGCAAGCCGTGCACTCGTGCACGCTTGTAGTGCAACGGGGCACGCATTTCGTGCAACCGTGCACGCCTTCCGTGCAATCGTGATCACCGCACGTTAATCGCGAACACCGCTCCACGTGTGTCGCCACTGAGTACGACGTATGCCCAGGGCCCGGCGTCGGCGTCGTGCGTGAGCGTTATGAAATCGGCGGAAAAGCAAGGCCGGCTCTTGCGGTTTCCCCAGGCCCCGTTGACGTCCGCAAGTCCAATCCACATGCAATCCGCTCCGTTATCGCGAAGCCGAAGCATCATCGTCAACTTCTGACGCGGCTGAATCTTCAACTTGTAGTAGTGGTTTTCGCCGTCGGGAATGTTCGTCTCATCAATGTACGTATCCGGCGCGATCACGGGCGCGGTTTCGAGCGTCTTGCCGCCCGAGGGAAAGCGGCGCTTGTCCCCTACGAGTGGCGAGCCGTAGCGACCCGTGTTATTACTCGGATCTTCGGCCGCCTCGTGCTGCGAGATCTGCTTCTCCGCGGCGTCGGCACGCAGCGATCCAAACGTGTCGCCCCGCTGTTGCGCCAGCATGCTCGCCTCCGCCGTGGCCTGACGCGCCTCCGTACGCCGCCTTTGCTTGTCCAGCAGCCCAGCCAGGGTGAGGTTCGCCGCAGCGGTCGGCACCTGCCGGATCGACTCCTGCAGCGAGGCCACCGCGTCATCGAGTTTTTGCTGGCTGATCTGCGACAGCGCCTGCTCGTACGAAGCGAGCGACTTCACGCCGTTCGCATGTTCCACGTGCAGCCCTTCGAGCTCCTTCCTGAACGCGTCGACCGTCGGCGGCGCGGCGGCCTGACGGGCCAGTACCTGCCCGGCGTTGGCCACACCGCAGAGGACGAGGAAGGCGATGAAGCCGAAGACGAGAAAACGATGGGTGAGCTGCGCAAAATGCTCGCGCGTCAGTTTCTCCCGCAGCAGTTGAAAAAGAGCGACGGAACGGTCTTCGTCCGGAACGCAACGAGAAGGACCAGGGCCAGGAACGCGAAGAGCGTGAACGGATCCCTGACACTGATGATCGCCTTGATCAGACCGTCCATGCGCTCACCTGCGGATGAAGGAAGTATAAGCGCCTGGCTCACATGGTGATCTCGGACGTCCTTTAATTGACAGGACGATGAGTTCAGGTGGAGTTTGGTGCAAGCGTTTCCGATGCGGACGATGTACGCCGTGTCGGCTGAGCCTCCCTCACCTCGGCGAGCTGGGATGGGCGTCGTCCGCCGCTCCGCGAGCGTCTACTGCGCGTCGTGAAAGATGATCCCGAGTGTGTGACGCCGGCCCGAGTGGAGGCGGCTGACGCCGTGGCGCATGGTCACGCGGTAGGTGCCGCGAGTGCCGCGGACCGGCCGGTTGCGGACGGGGAAGACGACGCCGTCTCCCCGCCGTAGCGGCACGACCTCGACGCGGGACTGCATGCGTGGCCGCTGTTCAGTGAGCACCAACTCGCCTCCGGTGAAGTCGCGTCCCGGCTCGGAGAGGAGGCAGGCCACCTGCAGCGGAAAGACATGCTCGCCATACAGGTCCTGGTGCAGGCAGTTGAAGTCACCTTCGCCGTACTGCAGGAGCAGGGGCGTCGGCCTGGTCTGGCCCGCCTCGTGGCAACGCGCCAGAAACGCGGCGTGATCGTCGGGATAGCGGATGTCGATCCTCATCGCTTCGTTCCAGCGGTTGGCGATCGGAGCGAGCCGCGGATAGAGCTCGTTGCGCAGACGCGCGATGATTTCCGGCAGCGGGTAGGCGAAGTACTTGTACTCGCCACGGCCATAGCCATGGCGGCTCATCACCACCCGCGAGCGAAAGAGCTCGTCCCGCTCGTAACTGGCCGCGATCGCGGAGCACTCATCGTCCGAGAGGAGTCCGTTCAACACCGCACAGCCGTGAGCATCGAGCGATTCGTCAATCATGACGGCCACTCTGCCAGATCACCACGCCGGAGACACTCCGAAGGTTGTGATCAAACACGGGGCCAAAGCTGACGCCGCAACCACTAACCCGCGAACAACGAACAACGAACAACGAAAGCGACCCTCACCACTTCGTCGGATACGTCCCCAGCACCCGGACCATCTCTGCCATCGACCGCAGGTTGTCCAGCGCGCGGGCCAGTGGCTCCTCGGACGCGTTCCCGACGACGTCGAGGTAGAAGGCGTACTCCCAGGGGCGGCCTTCGATGGGGCGGGACTCGATCTTGGCCAGGTCGATGTCCAGCAGGGCGAAGGCGCCGAGGGCGCGGAAGAGGGCGCCGGGCTTGTTGGCGGTGCGCAGGATGAGCGACGTTTTCCAGCGCCGCATCTCCTCCCGTCCGCGGATGCCGGCCGCGGACGGCGTGATGAGCAGGAAGCGCGTGAAGTTCTGGCGGTGGTCCTCGATGCCTGGCGTGAGCACCTGGGCGCCGTAGAGGTCCGCGGCGAGATGCGAGGCGATGGCTGCTTCGTCGTCGCGGCCCCGTTCCATGACCATCCGCACCGCCCCGGCCGTGTCGTGGACGGGGACGGGCTCCAGGTGGGGATTCGCGCGAAGGAAGCGCGTGCACTGGGCCAGCGCCACCGGATGGGAGTAGACCCGCTTCGCCGCCGCGGCGGCCACGCCGGGCGCGGCGATGAGGTTGTGCACGATGCGCAGGTTCGTTTCTCCGGCCACGGTCAGCTCCGATTCCAGCAGCAGGTCGTAATTGCGGTGGATCGAGCCGGCCAGGCTGTTCTCGATGGGCGCGACGCAGCAGTCGGCCGCGCCGTCCTTCACCGCGGCAAACATCTCCTCGAACGTCGGGCAGGGCACGGTGGCCAGCGGATCGCCCAGGAGCCGCAGGGCCGCACTCTCGCTGAACGCTCCGGCTTCCCCCTGAAACGCCACCCGCAACCCCGTGTTCGTCGCCATGGTCGTGATCTCCGTTGTCTGCGTCTTCGTCATCATTTCCTCCAGAAAAGAAAAAGGCCCGCTCCTGTAATCAGAAGCGGGCCTCGCGGTGTAGTAGTTGGTCAGGACTTAACGCGCGCGCAAACTCGCTCCTGCTTCGTCGCCGAAGCTGAAAAATCGGAACGAGGTAAATCGCCGCATCAACGAGAGCTTAACCGAACGATGAGGGAAGGTCTACTCGGGTTAACAAACCGTTACCGCCGCCCGTCTTCCTGCTGCGCTCTCCCTCCCGCCTGCCTCGGCAGGAATGGTGTACGAAGAAAATCGTTTTTCGACACAACCTTGGCCATGTTTCGAGCGTCTTATGTTCCGATGCGCCGGCTGCCTCTTCTTTTCGCCCTCCTCGTGAGCGGCTGTTTCTTCGGCTACCGGCATGACGACCCGAGCCATCCCATCCCGCGGGTGCACCGTGGCTTGTTCGCCGACGACATGGTCCTGACCGGGCAACTCGACGCGGCGCGCGGGTCGACCATCGCCGTGCCGCCGCTGCCGGGGCCGACGTCGATCCGGTGGATCGCGGAGGACGGCGACGAGGTCCAGCAGGGTGACAAGGTGGTCGAGCTCGACAGCGGCTCGTACACCGGGGACCTGGACACGAAGCGCCAGGCGGTCGTGCAGGCCCGGCAGCAGCTCACCGAAAAAGACGCCGAGGCCTCGGCCGACATCGCTCAGAAGGCCCTCGACCTCCAGCAGAAACAGACGGACTTCGACAAGGCTGTCATCGACGCGAACGTGCCGCAGGACATCGTCTCGAAGCGCGATTTCGAGGAGCGGGAGATCAAGCGGAAGCGCGCCGAGGTGGAACTGGCCAAGGCCAGGGACGTGCTCCGCGGCGGGCGGGCCACCACGGCCGCCGACCGCGCCAACCTTGTGTTGGCCCTGGAAAAAGCAGAGCGCGAGCTCTCCGTGGCCGACGCGGCGATGAAGGCCGTCACCCTTCGCGCGCCGCGCAACGGCATCGTCGTCGTGCGCGACAACATCTTCGGCGAAGCGCGGAAGCTGCAGGCGGGCGACGGGGCCTTCGTCGGGATGATCCTGGCCATGATCCCGGAGTCCGAGTCCCTGCAGGTCAACGCCGCACTGGCCGACGTCGACGACGGCAAGGTGGCGGTGGGGATGCCTGTGACGGTCATCCTCGACGCCTACTCCGACATAAGGACGACAGGCCACGTGCAGTCGATCTCCGCCGTAGCCCAGGAGAGCGCGCGGGCCTCGCTGCGGCGCGCGTTCAACGTGGTGGTGAAACTCGACGCGATCGACCGCGTCCGCATGCGCGTCGGCCTGTCGGCGCGGGTCATCGTGCACCGCTCGGTGCAGAAGGACGTGCTCCTCGTGCCGCGGGCATCGCTTGATTTCCACGGGCGCGAGGCGCGGGCTCTGCTCGCGGACGGACACTTTTCCGTAGTCTCGCTCGGAGCGTGTAATGCCCAGGAGTGCGTCGTGACCGGCGGGCTCCATGATGGGGAGGATCTGCGATGAGGGGGATCATTCGTGCGCGCGTACTCATCCCGTTGGCCGTGCTCGTGCTCTTCCTCGGCGGCGGCTGGACCTTGCGCAACAAGCTCGCGGCCGACCGGCAGGGAGACTGGGTGCAGGTCACGCGGGGCGACCTGGTCACCGGCGTCGAGGTGACGGGAACGCTGATTTCCGCCGCGGGCGGCAGCTTTGGTCCTCCCCAGCTCAAAGACGTCTGGGACTTCAAAGTGTCGATGATGGCGCCGGAGGGTGCGGAGCTCAAAGCGGGCCAGCCGCTCCTGGCCTTCGACACGACCGAACTGACCAAGCGTCTCGACACGAAGACGTCCGAGGCGGAGTCGGCGCGCAAGGAGATCGAGAAGAACCGGGCCGACCTCAAACTCCGCCGGGAGGACGAGCGCCTGAAGCTGGCCGAGGCGGAAGCCGACCTGCGCAAGTCGGCGCTCAAGCTGGAGGCGCCGTCGGACATCATCGGCGTCAAGGAGCGGAAGCAGGTCGAGCTCGATCACGCCCTGGCCGAGCGCCGGGTGCACGACAGCCAGGAGCGCATCGCCGACCTCGAGCGCGCCGCGGCCGCGCAGATCGCCCTGCTGGAGAGCAAGCTGCAGGCGGCCAGCGCCGTCGTCGCGGCCACGCAGGCCGGCATCGCCGCCATGACCATCCAGGCCCCGCGCGACGGCACAGTCGTCTACACCACCAACTGGCGCGGCGACAAGAAGAAGGTCGGCGACACCTGCTGGCGGATGGAGCGCGTCATCGAGATCCCCGACCTGAACCGGCTCGTGGCGCAGGGGGACGTGGACGAAGTGGACGCCGGGAAAGTCACGGTCGGCCAGCGCGTGACGTTCCATCTCGATGCGCATCCGGACGAGGAGTTCCGCGGCACGATCCGGAAAGCCGCGCGGACCGTGCAGCAGGCCATGACCACGAAGGACCCGCTGAAGGTGCTGCGCGTGGATATCGTGCTCGACCGCTGCGATCCTGCCAAAATGCGTCCCGGCATGCGCTTCCAGGGCAAGGTCGAGCTGGGCCGTAAACGTGACGCGGTGCTCGTCCCCCGTACGGCCGTGTTTCTCTCTCCGCAGGGCCCGGTCGCCTACCGCCGCGGCCTCTTCAGCGTCGACGCCGTTTCGCTGCGCCTCGGCGCACAGAACGAAGAATTCGTGACGGTTCTCGGCGGCCTGTCGCCGAACGATCGGGTGATGGTGCCGAAAAAGGACGACGGCGAGAAGGGGAAGACGTCATGACGAGCGAGCGGGCGGCGGCGAGCGGCGCGCGGCAGGGGAGCGGGAGCCGCTCGCCCCC
>CAZYTO010000056.1:0-23092 GCA_964650405.1 uncultured Thermoanaerobaculia bacterium
CTTTGTCGTTGCCCGCGGCCTGGTAGAGCTTGAGGATGATGTTCTCGACATCCTCGCCGACGTAGCCGGCCTCGGTGAGGGTGGTGGCATCGGCGATGGTGAAGGGCACCGACAGCATGCGGGCCAGGGTCTGCGCCAGCAGCGTCTTGCCGGTGCCGGTGGGGCCGATGAGGAGGATGTTCGACTTCTGCAGTTCGACGTCCTGGCGCGAGTTGCGCTGGTGGTAGTCGATCCGCTTGTAGTGGTTGTAGACCGCCACGGCCAGGATCTTCTTGGCCCGTTCCTGGCCGATGACGTAGAGGTCGAGGAACTCCTTGATCTCCTTCGGCTTGGGCAGCGAGCCTGCCCCCTCCAGCGTGCCCGGCTCGTCCTTGCGGTCCTCCGCGATGATGTCGAGACAGATGTCGACACACTCGTCGCAGATGTACACCGTGGGGCCGGCGATCAGCTTTTTGACGTCGCGCTGGGACTTGTTGCAGAAGCTACAACGCAGGACGTCGCCGCTGTTCCCCTTCTTCGACATGTCGAATTGGTCCTTTTTCTGGAGTGCCGTGAAGGATTTTCATCCCTCAGTTCAGCCCAAGTCAACTGACGGCTTGTCTGGAGCATTCCAGCCGTCAGAGCGTCTAAATCCCTGCTTTACTCGCGCTTGGCGATGATCTGGTCCACCAGACCGTACTCCATGGCCTCGTTGGCCTGGAGGATGTAGTCGCGGTCGGTGTCCTTGTCGATCTTCTCCAGCGGCTGCGAGGTGTGGTTGGCCAGGATCTGATTCAGGCGCGTCTTCATGCGCATGATGTCCTTGGCGTGGATGTCGATCTCCACGGCCTGGCCGCCCAGTCCGTGCATGAGAGGCTGGTGGATGAGCACGCGCGAGTTCGGCAGCGCGTACCGCTTGCCCTTCTTCCCGGCCGCGAGCAGCACCGCCGCCATCGAGGCCGCCTGGCCGATGCAGATGGTGGTGATGTCGGGCTTGACGAATTGCATGGTGTCGTAGATGGCCAGCCCCGCCGTGATCGACCCGCCGGGCGAGTTGATGTAGAGGGCGATGTCCTTCTCAGGGTTCTCCGCTTCGAGGAAAAGCATCTGGGCGATGATGATGTTGGCCACCCAGTCGTCGATGGGCTGCCCGAGGAAGATGACGTTGTCCTTCAGCAGACGCGACCAGATGTCGTACGCGCGCTCGCCGCGGCTCGTCTGCTCAACGACCATCGGAACGTAAGCCATGAATTCGATTCTCCTTCGTACCGGCGTGCAGGATACCAGCGAGGGACGAACGGGAACCTAGCCGAACGGGGAGGTGGGCGGCCGCCCGCCCAACCACCCAGTGCCGAGTGCCGAGTGCTGAGTGCCGAGTGCTACTCCCCGCCTCCCGCTCGCCGCTCGCCGCACACCGCTCGCCCGTTCATGTACCATTCGCCGCCCGATGGAACAGACCATTCATCACCTGCTGGCCGCCTGGATGCAGTTCGTCCTCGACTGGGGCTATCTCGGCATCTTCGTCATGATGGTGTTCGAGTCGACGGCCGTGCCCATTCCCGCCGAGGTGGTCATTCCGCCGGCGGCGTACTGGGCGGCGCAGGGAAAGCTCAACATCGCCGGGGTCGTGCTGGCGGCGACGGCGGGAGGCTGGGTCGGTTCGGCGATCAGCTACTGGATCGCCGGGAAGCTCGGCCGGCCGCTCGTCACGCGCTACGGCAAGTACGTGTTCCTCAAACCGGCCAAGATCGAGGCAACCGATCGCTGGTTCGACACTTACGGGGCCGGCGGGATCTTCGTGGCGCGCCTCCTCCCCGTCATCCGCCATCTCATCTCCATCCCGGCCGGCCTGTTCCGGATGAACTTCCGGAAGTTCTCGCTCATGACGATCCTCGGTGCAGGCATCTTCTGCGCCGCGCTTGCGTGGTTCGGCATGCAGGTCCTCGGCGATCAGCCCGCGCTCATGCACGACCCCGGAGCCATGGTCACGGTGCTCAAGGCCAAGTCGCACTACCTCATCGGCTTCGCCGTCGTCATCGGCTCGCTTTACTGGTTGATGACGTGGATGAAGAAGCGGGCTTCCGCCGAAAGGCTGGACGGCAAGCAAGGCTGACGTCGCACGCCGCGGAGGCGCCACAGGCCGTGATTCACGCCTTTTTCAGCATCGCTTCGCCCAGCTCGCGCGAGCGCTTGGTCGCCGCTTCGACGGCATTGATCAGCGTCGTCCGCAGGCCGCCGTGCTCCAGCGTGTGCAGGCCGGTGATGGCCGTGCCGCCCGGTGACGTCACCATGTCCTTCAGCTTGCCGGGATGTTCGCTCGTCTCGAGCAGCAGTTTGGCCGATCCGAGTAGCGTCTGCGCGGCCAGGAGCTGCGCGGTGCGGCGCGACAGGCCGACCTTCACGCCCGCGTCGCTGAGCGCCTCGAGGATCAGGAAGACGTAGGCCGGGCCGCTGCCGGAGAGCCCGGTGATGGCGTCGAGCTGCGACTCCTCGACGACGACGGTGATGCCGATGGCGTCGAAGATCCGCCTGGCCTCGGCCAGGTCGGACTCGCGCGCGTGCTCGCCTCCGGCGATGGCCGTTGCCGCGGCGTCGACGAGAGCAGGTGTGTTCGGCATGGCCCGGACGACGCGCGTGCCCGCGGCGAGCCGCGACTGGATCGCGGCCACCGGCACACCGGCAGCAATGGAGATGACCAGCGACTCGCGGTCGAGCGACTCGGCCACCTCGTCGAGCACGCGTCCGAGGATCTGCGGCTTCACGGACAGGACGACGATGCGCGCCGCAGCCGCGTCACGGTTCGACGACGTGGCGTGGATGCCGTACGCATGCCCCAGCTCTCGGACCCGCTCCTCCCGCGGCGCGGAGGCGATCACCTCATCCGCCGCGAAGACGTGGCCGTGCAGCAGGCCGCGAATCATCGCCTCCGCCATGTTGCCCGTGCCGATGAACCCAATCTGGTTGATCATGAATCCACAGCGTTTACGCCGCCGTCCCGTGGCACTTCTTGTACTTCTTGCCCGAGCCGCAGGGGCAGGGATCGTTGCGGCCGACCTTTGCTTCGCGCCGCTTGACGGTCTCCTGCTGCGCACCGCCTGAACCGCTGAAGACGAGGTTCTGCTTCGGCGCCTTCGGCGGCGGCAGGGCCCGCTGCACCCGCTCGCGCTCCGGCGCCTGCGCTCCCCCCTCCCCTTCGCGCTCAATGACCACTTCCATCTTCCAGAGGTACTTGACCACCCGGTCCTGGACGCGCTCCATCATTTCCTGGAAAAGGTCGAACGACTCCTTCTTGTACTCGACGAGCGGATCGCGCTGGCCGTAGCCGCGCAGGCCGATGCCTTCCTTGAGGTGGTCGATGTTGAGGAGGTGGTCCTTCCACTGCTGGTCGATGACCTGCAGGAGGAGGTACTTCTCGTGGAGCCGCATCATCTCCGGCCCCACCGCCTTCTCGCGCTCTTCGTACTTGCGGTTCACGGCCTCGGTGATGTGGTCTTTCACCTGGTCGCGCTTCATGGTGTCGAGGTCGACGCTGGCGGAGGCGAGGTCGACGCCGAAGTAATCCCACAGCTCGGCATTCAGCTCGGTCGCATTCGGTTGCTCGCGCGCGTCGTCGGGAACGTGCGTCTCGACCTGGTAGTCGACGATGTCGTCCGCGGAGTTGAGGATGTAGTCCTTCCCTTCGCGGCCGTCCAGGATGGAGCGGCGCAGCGTGTAGACCGACTCGCGCTGCTTGTTCATGACGTCGTCGTACTCGAGGAGGTGCTTGCGGATGTCGAAGTTGCGGCCTTCGACCTGCTTCTGGGCGCGCTCGATGGAGCGCGTGACCATGCCGGCCTCGATGGGGACGCCCTCTTCCATGCCCAGGCGCTCCATCCACCCCATCAGGCGGTCACCGCCGAAGATGCGCATCAGGTCGTCTTCGAGGCAGAGATAGAAACGCGAGGAGCCGGGATCGCCCTGGCGGCCGGAGCGGCCGCGGAGCTGATTGTCGATGCGCCGCGACTCGTGGCGCTCCGTGCCGATGATGTGCAGGCCGCCGAGAGAGACCACTTCCTCGTGATCGGCCTTCCATTGCTCGAGCAGATCCTCCTCGACCCGTTTCCGCTCGGCCGCGTCTTCGATCTCGCGCGTCTTCTGCGCCGCGGCGAACTCCCAGTTGCCGCCCAGGAGAATGTCCGTGCCGCGGCCGGCCATGTTCGTGGCGATCGTCACCGCCCCCTTGCGGCCGGCCTGGGCGACGATCTCCGCCTCGCGCTCGTGGTACTTGGCGTTGAGCACGACGTGCGGCACGCCGCCCCGCTTCAGGGCATGCGAAAGCGCCTCCGACTTCTCGATGGAGATCGTGCCCACCAGCGACGGCTGCCCGGCCTCGTGCTTCTGCTTGATCTCGTCGACGATGGCCGTGAACTTCTCCCGCTCCGTCCGGTAGACGAGGTCGGCCATGTCCTTGCGGATCATGGTCCGGTTGGGGGGGATGACTACGACCTCGAGGTTGTAGATCTTGTCGAACTCCGCCGCTTCCGTATCGGCCGTACCGGTCATGCCGGCCAGCTTGTCGTACATCCGGAAGAGGTTCTGGAAGGTGATCGTGGCCAGGGTCTGGTTCTCCGCCTCGATCTTCACTCCTTCCTTTGCTTCCACGGCCTGGTGGAGGCCGTCGGACCAGCGGCGGCCGGGCATCTGCCGGCCCGTGAACTCATCGACGATGATGACCTCGCCGTCCTTGATCATGTACTGGACGTCGAGCTTGTACAGCATGTGGGCCTGCAGGGCCTTGTTGACGGCGTGCAGGGTGTCCATGTTGCCCGGGTCGTACAGCTCGATCCCGCCGAGGAGCTTCTCGGCGTGCAACACACCTTCCTCGGTGAGGACGGCCGTGTGCTGCTTTTCGTCGACCTGGTAGTCGGTGTCCTTGACGAGCTTCGGAATGATGCGATCGGCGGCGTAGTACTTGTCTGTGGCCTCCTCCGAGGGGCCGCTGATGATGAGCGGCGTGCGCGCTTCGTCGATGAGGATGGAGTCGACCTCGTCGACGACGGCGAAGACGTGGTCGCGCTGCACCATGGCCTCGAGGTCGAACTTCATGTTGTCGCGGAGGTAGTCGAAGCCGAACTCGTTGTTCGTGCCGTAGGTGACGTCGCAACGGTACGCTTCCTGCCGCTCACGGTCGCCGTGGTGGTTCTGGATGACGCCGACCGATAGGCCGAGGAAGCGGTAGATGCGGCCCATCCACTCGGAGTCGCGGCGGGCCAGGTAGTCGTTGACCGTGACGATGTGAACGCCGCGGCCGGCCAGCGCGTTGAGGTAGACGGGAAGGGTGGCCACGAGGGTCTTGCCCTCGCCGGTCTTCATTTCCGCGATCTTGCCGCGGTGCAGGACGATGCCGCCCATGAGCTGGACATCGAAGTGCCGCATGTTGAGAACGCGCTTGCCTGCCTCACGGCACACCGCGAAGGCCTCGGGCAGGAGGTCGTCGAGCGCGTCCTGCAGGTCCTGCTTCGCGGCCTTGAACGCGGACTGGCCTTCGTCTCCCGGAACGATCTCGCGCTTGGCCGCCTCCAGCGCCTCGACCACCGGCTTCAGGCGCTCGCGGAACTCAGCCGTCTTCGCGCGCAGACCGTCGTCGGTGAGAGCGCTGACTTCCGGCTCGAGGGCGTTGATCTCGGCGACGATGGGCAGCATGCGCTTGACGTCACGCTCGTGCTTGGTGCCGAAAATGGCTGCAAGTAGTTTGTCGATCATGGTTCTTTCTCCGTGCACAGCAACAACGAAACCGGGTTTCGGCGAGACGGTTTCAGCAGTTGCGTGACGGGGCACGCGGCGACGACGCTCCGGTCAGGGGAACGTCACTGCGGCGGGTGAGGAGGGTGACCTGTCGCCAGGCCGGACGCGGCGCACGCACCCGGCTGGACAGCAGCACCCGGGCTGCAGCCGCCTGACGCTTGACGCGCGCCTCGCTCGCATGCGCCACGGCAAACGCCGGCCGCGCGGCGGGTACATCCGCCACGCCGGTCAGGGCGCCGAAGGCGATGGCAAGGAGAAGGTAGAGACTCATACGGCGAACGACAAGCCTATCGGAACGGGGAAGGGGGGCGCAACAATCCCGCGCGATGAATCCTGAGCGCGGGCGGGTGGTTGGGTGGGAGCGAAGGATCAAAGCGCTGCAAACCGGGATGTGTCGATGTCTCCGCTTCTCGGCACGCCTCGCTTTGATCCTTCGCTCCCGCCCAACCGCCACCCCCGCTCAGGATTTCACCCCAGCCGATGCAGCGCCGTCAGCGTCGTATACGTCTGGTGCCCGAGGAAGATCACCAGGGAGAAGTAGGCTGCGGCCACGAAGGCACGCTGGGAGAGGGTGATCTCGTAGAAGTGTTTGTCCTCGTGCTCGCGGAGGATCGAGGCGTAGACCTGGAAGGCGATGAGGAGGACGACCAGGACGAGGAGGAGGTTCGGCTGGCGTATCACCTTATAGAGGAGCAGCCCGCCGCCGATCACCCACATCCACTTGGTGATGGCTGCTGAGATCTTGCCGCCGTCGAGCATGCCCACCGGGAGGAGGTTGATCAGGTTGAGAAGGAAGCCGACGCCGGCGATCTGCAGCCAGAGCTGTGCACCCGTCCACTTGTGGATCTGCAGGGAGATCAGGGCCGCGAACGTTCCGGCCAGCGGTCCGGCCAGGCCGATCATGGCGTCGTCGTAGACGCTGCGGGGCTGGTCCTTCAGCGTCACCGCCCCTCCGATGAACGGGATGAACACCATTACCCCCGCCCGCAGCCCCTTGCGCCGGATGACCACCGCATGCCCGAGCTCGTGGACGAAGGTGATGATCACGAGGGCAAAGGCGAACGTCCACGGCGTCTTCGTGGCCCAGACAGCGACGCTGACGAGCATCGAGCCGCCGGCCACGGCGTACTGCACGGCACCGAATCCCTCGAACGGATTGACGGCGAAGTTGCGGAGATAGTCGATGACGACGAACGCCACCGCCTTGACCTTCAGCGCCAGCATGCCGAGGGTCAGGAGGAGGCCCGAAAGGAAGCGCGACCGCGGCCGCCGCTTCGGCGGGGTCGCCGGGCCCACACGCGCATGTTCTGTCGACGCCATCGGGGGTTTGTAGTGGCGCGTTACAACGCCATTTCCTCAGTCAAATTTCCAGAAGAGCGCCTGGTGCTGAATGCCCGGTGCCGGGACATGGAGAAGGCTTCCGCTTCATCCAAACGGCACACATCGGCAATTTGCCGACTCGGCACTCCGCACTCGGCCCTCGGCACTATCATTCCCCTCCGTGTCGGTCGACGACCTCCGCAGTCAGCTCCGCGAGCGCGGCTATCTCTCCCACGGGATCGAGCGCTGGTTCGCGCTCGATCCATGGAGCTCGCGGGCGTTCTGGCTGGAGCTGGCTACCGTGGCCGCCAAGGCCTCTCTCCTGATCGCGCTCTTCGCGGTCCTGCCCGTCGTCACCGTTATGCTCTTTCGGAACCATCCCCTCTCGGCAGCCGAAACGCTGCTCATCACAGTGCTCTACGGTGCAGCGGCCTGTTTCGTTCTATTTGCCCTGCTGATCGTCATCGCCCTCTTTCTCCGTCTTCGCCCCAGCCTTGCCATTGATACGCCACGAGCGCTCCTCGGCATCTCCTTCGCCACGAGCGCGCTTCCGGCAGCGGCCATCACCTTCTGGTGGTACCGGTTCGACGCCCCCTCTTCCTGGCCGGAGCTGCTGCTCGGCCTGGCCCTGATGGTGGCCTTCTTCCTCTTTGCCAGCGTGGCCGTCTCCGCCACGCTGTTGTCGTTTTCGATCTATGAGCTCCGCCGCGTCCCGGCCATTCACCAGCGCCCGCGAACCGTGCCCATGACCATGGCGGCGGCGTTCCTCATCGCCGCACTCTTCCTCCCCGCCTACGCCGGCCAGGAAAAACATGCCGATGAGCCGCCCATCCAGGTCGTCACGACCCCGACGACGGCCCGGGTCGCTCTCATCGCCGTCGACGGACTGACCTTCGACATCCTTCATGCCCGCCCCGACCTCGCCTTTCCCACTGTTTACGGAACGGCCTCCCTCCGCGGCGGCTCCACGACGGAGCGGTGGGCTTCGCTCGGTACCGGGGTCAAGACCACCCTCCACGGCGTCCGCGCCCTCGAAGGGGTGCGCCTTCGCGGCGGCCGGCACCTCCTGCAGGCGGTCTCGCACGCCGACGTCGTGCTGCTGGACCTGGCCGAGTCGCTCCACCTCGCCCGACGCGAGCCGTTGCCGCCCACCGTGCGGCGGCGGCACTTCGTCTGGGAGCTGTTCGCCGATCGCGGCCTGCCCAGCGTGGCCGTGAACTGGTGGACCTCGGACGACCTCCAGGCAGGCGCGCTGGATTCCGTCGGCCAGACGACGATCTTCACCTCCGCCGGCGCAGGCGGCGGTTCGCCGGAAACGATCGCCCTCCGTGTCGACCACACCGCCACGGAGCGCTTCCTCCGTGCCGTGGACCGCGAGCATCCCCGATTCGCGACGCTCTACCTTCCCGCCCTCGACGTGGTGCTGAACCGTCTGGCCATCGATCCCTCCACGAAGCTGACAGCTTCGGTGCGCGCGCTCGACGGTCTCAAGGCCGCCGTCGAAGCCGTCCGCGCTCGCGGCTACGACGTCGTGGTCGCCGGGATGCCAGGCGACGCCCAGAACGGCCAGGCGGTCATCGCTGCGACATTCCCTCTCCGCGCCACGACGACTCCCTTCGACGTCGCTCCGACACTCTGCGCGCTCCTGGGCTTCCCGCCGTCGAATGAGATGTCCGGCCGCACGCTGGCCGGCACCGAACCGCCTCGCATCGCCTCCTACGGCCCCCGTGCGACGAAATCCGCGTCGAACAAGGTCAACGAGGAGTACTACGAGAATCTCCGCTCCCTGGGATACATCAGATAAAGGCTAGGCTGAAAGAGGAAAAGGCTGAAAGGCTGAAAGGCTGAAAGGCAAACTGAGCTCACTGGGGCAGCACGGGCTTCCCTTTCAGCCTTCCAGCCTTTCAACCTTTCAGCCTTTCTTGAAAGGATCGCAATGAAACGACTCTTCGCCCTCGCGCTGCTAACGGCAGCAACACTCCAAGGTCAGCCCCATCCTCTCAGCTTCACCGACCTCATTTCGTTGCACCGTATCGGCGCGCCGCAGGTGTCGCCGGACGGGAAGTGGATCGCGTACGACGCTTCGACGCCCGACCTGGCGGCCAATGCCAGCCGGAGCGCGCTCTTCCTCATGCCGGCGGGCGGCGGAACGACGAAGCAGATCACGGAAGGGAAGAAGCAGGACTCTTCGCCGTCGTGGTCGCCGGACGGCAAGACCATCGCCTACGTGTCGAACCGCGACGGGGAGTCGCAGGTCTTCCTCTATGACCTCGCCGCCGGCACGTCGAAGAAGGTCACGGATCTGGCCGGCGGCGCGGGCTCGGTCCGCTGGCTGCCGGACGGCAGCGGCTTCCTCGTCACCAGCGACGTCTATCCCGACTGCGGCCTCGAGCCGCAGTGCGTGAAGGAGAAGACCGCGGCCGCGGCCGGCCAGCCGTCGAAAGGGCGCGTCATCACGAGCCTCCTCTATCGCCATTGGAAGTCGTGGCAGGAGCCGACCCGCAGCCACATCCTCTATGTTCCGCTGAGCGGCGAAGCGCGCGACCTGACGCCGGGCCCGTTCGACGCGCCACCGTTCTCGGTCGGCGGCGGCGACGAGTTCGACGTCTCGCCCGACAGCAAGGAGCTTGTCTTCGCGCGCGACACCGATCAACACCCGGAGATCTCCACCAACGCCGACCTCTTCCTGGTTCCCATCCGCGGAGGAGAGCCGAAGCGGATCACCACCCGCACCGGTGCCGATAGCTCGCCGAAGTACTCACCCGACGGGCGGTGGATCGCCTACCGCTCCCAGGCCCGCTACGGCTACGAATCCGATCTCTGGGAGCTGTGGCTCTACGACCGTACCAGCGGCCAGTCGAAGCGGCTCATCCCCGGATTCGCCGACTGGGTCGAGTCCATCGCCTGGGCGCCCGACTCGAAGTCCATCCTCATCACCGCGCCGCATGCGGCCGAGAACAGCATCTACGAAGTCAGCCTGACCGGAAGTGCCGAGGCCCGCACGCTCTGGGAGCACGGCTCCGCCGGCGCCGTGACCCTCAGCCCGGACGGAAAGACCATCTACTTCGACGCCTCGACGCTCTCCCGGCCGGCGGAGATCTACTCCATGGCGCGCGGCGGGGGCGAGGCCGTGCGTCTCACACACGACAACGACGCCCTCCTGGCGAATACCGCCCTCGGTGCGACATCCGACTACTGGTGGACCGGCGCCGACGGCGCGAAAGTCCAGGGACTGGTCGTCAAGCCGGTGGGCTTCGACGCGGCGAAGAAGTACCCGCTGGTCGTCCTCATCCACGGCGGCCCGCAGGGACACTGGGGCGACGCCTGGTCGTATCGCTGGAATCCGCAGATGTACGCGGCACGCGGGTACATGGTGCTGATGCCGAATCCTCGGGGATCGACCGGCTACGGGCAGCCGTTCGTGGAAGGCGTCTCCCGCGACTGGGGCGGGAAAGCGTACGACGACATCATGAAGGGCGTCGACGCCTTCGCGGCCACGCCGAATGTCGACGGCTCACGCATCGGGGCCGCCGGGGCCTCTTACGGCGGCTACATGATCGACTGGATCCTCGGGCACACCGACCGCTTCAAGGTGCTCGTCTCCCACGACGGCGTCTACGACATCGAATCGATGTACGGAGCCACCGAAGAGCTATGGTTCGTCGAGTGGGAGATGAACGGTACGCCGTGGGCCAACCCCGAGCTCTACGAGAAGTGGTCGCCGCACAAGTTCGTGAAGAACTTCAAGACGCCGACGCTCGTGGTCCAGGGCGAGCTCGACTTCCGCGTACCCGTGAATCAGGGCCTGGAGCTCTTCACCGCCCTGCAGCGCCGCGACGTCCCCTCGAAGCTCCTCTACTTCCCCGACGAAGGGCACTGGGTGCTCAAGCCCCAGAATTCGAAGCTCTGGCACCAGACGGTGCTCGATTGGCTGGATCGGTACCTGAAGTAGGGCTGAGTGCTGAGTGCCGAGTGCTGAGGCGAAAGCAGCCTCCACTCGGCACTCGGCACTTTCCACTCGGCACTCGTTACGGCGTCGTCCGGCTGCTGCCGGAAGGCGTACCCGAAGGCGTGCCTCCGCCCGGGCCCGGCTCACCGATGGTCGGACGTGCCACGGTGGAGGTGATCCCGACGGCTTCGGCGTACTTGAGGTACGTGTCGATCGAGGCGATGACGACGCGTGCTTCCACCGTGATCAGGTCGATGCCGACGAGGGAGATGCGGACCCATGCGTCGACGACGATGCCTTTGTCGAGGATTCGGTCGAGTACGTCGATGAGACTAGTGCCGCCTGGTGCGCGTTCGACTGCCATGACTTACCTGCCTTTCCTCTCCCCGGACTTTCCGAGTTTTTGTTCCAGTTCCTCGATGCGGGCACGCAGTGCCTGGAGCTGCGCGTCGCCACTCTCCAGCGACGGCGGCGTGGCGGCCGAATAGAACCGATCGGACCTCCACCAATTGATCCCGATGGCCTCGGCCTTATCGATCGAGCAGATGACCAGCCGCAGTTGAATGGTCAGCAGCTCCACGTTCGCCAGGGAAACGCGGATATCGCCGGCGACGACCAAACCCTTGTCGAGGATCTTGTCGAGGATATCGACGAGCCCCTGGGGCTGTCGCTGCTCGATTGCCATGTGCGCCGAACCTTAGTGGGTGCTACTGCGGTTCGTCAATAGACGCAATACCCGAGCTCGGCGGATCATCACGAGGTCAATCGAGGGTCCGGACGGGCCCGAGTGAGAGATTGAGGTCGTCATCCTCGAGGCCGAACGCCCGCTTCAGCTCCGCCATCTTCTCCTCGAGCTGCATGAGCGCGTTGCCGAGGCGCTCGATCTCGTCGTCGGTCAGCGTGCCGCGATCCATGCGACGCAGGGCCTGCTTTTCCAGCAGCCGGCGGATCAACTCGATGATGGCCAGGACGAGCCGGGCCAGGCCGTTCTCCGTCGCCGCCGTGCCTGCGTCGATTCGCCCGGGGATGGCGCGCGCGGGAAAGGTGAGAGCGGCCCGGGGGCGGTCTTCGTCGTTGGCGATGAACATGCGCAGGGGCAGTTTGACACGTCGGAACGGCGAGCGGGGGGGCGGCGAGCGGCGAGCGGCTGGAATCACGGCAGCATCGCTCTTTGGGGGAATCCCCTCACCCCGGCCACTCCGCGCTGAGAGCTGTGAAAGCGACTCGCTCTGCATGAGATGCGCGCTCCGTGGCCGACCCTCTCCCGCGGGGAGAGGGTGGGGTGCGCGCTCTTCCGGCTCGTCGAATCTGCGTTACCAAGAACGCCTCGAGACATGCGCTGGAGTCAACGCGCGACGTGGTCAAGTCAACACGCGACATGTTCGAGTCAGCACGTGACGTGGTCGAGTCAGCACGCGCCCCACCCTCTCCCCGCGGGAGAGGGTCGGTCCCGCAGCCGGCAGACCGTGCATCGATTTCAACCCACTCAGCGGAGGGACCGTGAGGGGTTTCCCGATTCACTTCGGAGCGTTGAGGTCTCCGGTGGCCGGAGGCGAGGCCACTCCCGTGGACATACGCGCGAACGCCCTACTCCGCGAACACCTCCAGCGGCCATGGCCCCGACAGCAGAAACGGCTCATCCGGAAACTCACGCTTCAGCGCCTCACCCGCTTCGCGGATACGCTGAACGTCCGCGCGTGGAACGAGCGCAGCGAGCTCCATCGACTTCTCGTCGCGATGCGTCCATCGCTGTAGCGTACCGCCGATGGCCCGCTCGGCCGCTGCGCGAAAGTCGTCGCTCACTTCGGCAGACGACACAGCTTCATGGAGTGCGCGGAGATAGGCGGCGCCGTCGTTGAAGTCGCGCCGGTCTGGCCGCACTCGCGGAGCCGCCGCTGCGACTTTCAAGGTCATCTCCACGTCGTGGCGATGCGCTTCGAGCAGGGCGCGCCAGCGCGGCAGGTAGCCCGCGCATTCCGCCAGCGCCTCGCTCTCGCTGTGAACGGTGAAGCCGTAGCGGATGGCGAGGAACGTCGCCCGTTCCAGCATTACGGCGCGCAGTTTCGCCACGCGCAGCAGCAGGTCACGGTCACCGAGCGGCTGATCGTCGGCGATCTCGACGCCGCTCAACACGAGATCCCCCGCCGGAATGGCCGTGGCGAGCGGCTCCACATCCTCCGCGCGCAGGTGCGCACCGGCGATGATCCACTTCATCGCTTCCCTGTGCGCTGCACCGCGTCGACGTTGGCCAAGACGACGTTGAGGCCGAGGTACAGAAGATCGACGTCGCCGATGGAGACGATCGCTTCGCCGGCGATGACCACGCCCCTATCGAGGAGATGGTCGATCGTCTCGAGGAGGGACAGCTCTTCGGTCTCGTCAGACATGACACACCGTAAAGGGCGAAGGGCGAAGGAAAAACGGCTTACCCTTCGAGCTTCGCAGCTCACGCTGATACCGTTGATCGTTTGTTTCAGGTCCTTCGCCCTTCATCCTTCGCCCTTCGCCCTTCCTGTGAAGCTGTACGGCGGCCACGGCCCCGTCACCGCCAGCGTCACGCCATCGGCGGCGTAGCGCGATTCGAGCGTCTCGCGCAATTCCTGCAAACGCCCTTCCTCATCGCGGTCGACGAGGACGTTGATCTGCGGGAAGGCTCCCGCGCGCTGCGTGCGCGATTCGGTGACGGTATCGCAGCGCAGGGCGTCGAGGACGGCGCTTTCGATCTCGCCGGCCACCTGCTGCTCGGCTTCGCGGGAGGCGCGCTTCTTCTCCTCGTCGAGCTTCTTTCGCAGCAGAAAGGCCTTTCCGGACGGTGCGCCCTCGATCTGTCCGGCCAGGTCGCGGAGAGACGCGACCCGGCGCACGAGGGCCTCGCTCCAGCGCTGCGGATCGAATTCGATGCGCAGCGTCCATTCCTGCTTGCCGTCGAGACGCTGAAGCGTCGTGATCAGCGTCTCGCGCTCGTCGTGCAGCATCGTGCGTAAGGCGGAATCGCTGCCGAAGAGTGTGAAGGCGCGCAGGGGAATGATCGCCCCGCCGCGCATCAGGGCCGCCATCACCGACTGGTGGCGATAGCCGAGCGCTCCGAGCCACTCCACGTCCCTGGCCCGCGCGTCGATGACGTCCTGGGAGAACTCGTCGAGCTCGACCCGCGAACAGAACGCTGCCAGCGCCTCGCCGGACACGACATCGACGTGCGACGACCCATCGACCGCCTCGATCGCATCAGCCTCCGCCGGCTGCGGATGATCGGCCCGCCCGATCGCGTAGATCCAGAGGCCCTTCGGCACGGGCTCAGTGTAGCTGACGCCTCATACCTCCACCATTGCCGTCAATTCGGCGAGCGTCACCGGCGGCGTATCCCGCCTCCTGACGACGAGAGAGTCGTCCGCGACCGTTTCGTCCGTCACGTAGTTTGCGATCACCGCCCCGATGCTCAGGCCGCGCTGCTTCAGTTCGCCGATGAGGCGATGCGTCTCTGCCATGACGACAGGCTCCGGGCGCGTGACGACAAGAACTGTACAGCGGTCGGAATGCATCGCTTCGTCGAGCGCGGTGAGCGCCTTAGAGGCGCGAAGGAGCTCCTCGCCGAGCATGCCGGGGTGAACGAGCTCCTTGTAGTGCAGGAGGGTGCGCATGAGCTCGTGAACCCACTCGCCGGCCGTACGCGGAAGGTCGATGAGCCGCAGGAAGTGGCCGGTGGGCGCCGTGTCCACGATGACCGTCTGGCCGCCCTGCACGAGATCGGCGAGGCGGTTGACGGCGAACAGCTCGTCCGCTCCCGGCGGCGCGATTTCTACCAGCTTCTGCATGGCCTCGATGTCGTAGGCGACGCTCATGCCGCGCGGCGCCAGCGCGTTCACGGCCCGCTCCACTTCGGCACCCATCCTGTCGCGGAACGCCTGCCATTCCCCCTTCGTGTCGATGACCTCGACAGTCAAGTTGGGCGGCGGCGTTTCCCGCGCGAAGACATCACGTACGGAGTGCGCGGGATCGACGGAGATGAGCGTGACCTTCCGCGCTTGCGCAAGGCGGAGGGCGGTGGCGGCGGAGAGGGTCGTCTTGCCGACACCTCCCTTGCCGGCGAAGAACGTGAGGGGAGCCGGGGCCAGGCGGATGGGGGACGGGGCATTGCCGCGGCTGGAAGCCGCCGGGCCAGCCGGCTGGAAGCCGGCGCTCCCGAGTCTGCCGGTGCTCCAGCGTTCGATGGACTCCGGCGTGTCGAGCGGGCGCGGAGACTCCGGCGCCCGAACCACCGGAACACTGATGTCGACGTCGCGCCTGGCGCGGTTCAGCACGGCGACGGGGACCTCGATGCCGCCGGCGCGGACCTCGGCGATGAGGCGCCTGGTCTGTTCGATCACCCATGGCTCGTCGAGGAAGACCGGGACGAATGCGGCCGCCGGCGACGTGAGCAGCGCGCGCCGGCGCGCGGCATCATCGGCGAACCGCTCGATGAACTCGTCCATGGCGTCCCGGACGTCGCGGCGCGTGAACTGGCGCACCATCCCGCGGTGCTTTTCCTGCATGGCATCGAGTGCGGCGGCGATCTCCCGGAAGTGTTCGGAGGAGCCGAGCATGCGCAGGGTGTGGCCCGTCGGCGCCGTGTCGACGACGATGGCGGCCTCGGGATCCGACTCGGCCAGCTCGCCGATGTGCAGCCAGGCCATCAGCTCATCCACGCCCGGCAGCGAGAGCTCGAAGAAGCGCCGAAGCTCGTCCTTCTCCAGATACGTACCGCGGTCGCCCAGCTTGAGGAAGCTGGCCAGGTTGCGCTCGAGAAAGCGCGCGTAGAGCTGCTCCGCGTTCAAGGCCTCGAGGACCAGGTTGCCGGACGGAGCGCGGCCCTTGAAGATGTCGCCGAGGTTGGAGGCGGGATCCGTGGTGAAGAGAATCGTCCGCTGGGCGTGTGCGCGGTGGAGGGCCAGGGCGCAGGCCACGGTCGTCTTGCCGGCGCCCCCCTTTCCGCCGATGAGCACGAGCCGGCGGCCGTTGAGGTTCGCTGAAAGCTGGTGGATGAACGACGGCGCCGCCGCCGCTTCATCGCTCATCGATCGCCCTTCGATCGCCCCTGGTCATTCTCCGTAGCCGGTGTAGATGCCGATCCCGCCCTCGTCCTCGTCGCGCTCGGCCGCCACCTGCCGCGCGATCTCTTCGCGCCGGGCACGGATCTCCCGCAGCGCCGCGAACACCTGCGCCTCCTGCCGGCCGTACTCCTCCTCGCTGAGATCGCCGACCTCCAGCATCATCTGCAGCTCGATGAGCCGTTCCTTCCACGGCTGGTCGTTCAGCAGCTCCTCGTCGGCCATCGTCTGGATCTGCTTCATGATCCAGTTGAAGCCCGCCACCGGCAGCTTGAGCGGCAGCAGGAGGATGTCGTCGAGTAGGAACATTCTGAAGTCAGAGGGCAGAAGGCAGAAGGCAGAAGAAGAAGCCGAGTCTCCCTTCTGCCTTCTGACTTCTGCCTTCTGAGCCTCTCACCTCTCCGCCCTCTCCAGCTTCAGGCGGATGTTGACGAAGTTGTACGGCGGCCAGGGGCCGGTGTAGAGGAACGAGAGCTTGTTCTCGTACTTCTTGGCGATCTCGGAGATCTGGTCGTCGAAGGTCTTGGTCTTCTCGCGCTCCACGAGGAACGCGGCGTTCATGATCATCTTGTCGCCGATGGGCTTGTTCGAGCGCGAGGCGATGGCGGCGTCGCGCAGCGCTTCGTAGATCTCGCTCACGTACGCGTCGGCCTTGGTCTGGAGGGCCGACTCCACGACGCGCCCGAGCTGCATGCGCGAGAAATACGTCGACGTCGACGTGTTCGACTGGATCTCTTCCTTCAGCCGGCGGATCTCTTCGCTGTCGGCTTCAATCTCCCGGACCACCGAGTCCTTGTCCCAGTTCACCTTAAGACCGAACTCGATCTTCCCGTCCATCTTCTGCAGCACGTCGGAGAGCGCGTCGTAGGTCCCCTTGAGGAATTCCTTGATGTCGTTCTCCGTGCGGAAGACGGTGCCGAAGCTCATGGGAAGGACGGTGAAGTCCTTCATCACCACTTCGTTCACGTGCTCGTGCGCGAGGGCGTTCTCGCGGGTGGGGTCGAAGACGATGAGCGGGCAGTTGGAGACGACGGCGGCGAACTCCTTGTACGGCACGGTGTAGACCCGGTCACCGCGGCCGCCGATTCCGACCGTACCGAAGTCACGCGGCGTGTCGGTCTTGATGATGCAGTAGACGTACTTGCCTTGCTCTGTCTCCGGTTGCGGAGACTGCGCTTGTTCTTCCATGGTCGGCGAGGCTCCCCGTTGCCGAAGGATACAATACAAGCTCGTTGCCAACTCCTGACCTCGCCACCGCCGTCGAGCGCTGGTTCCGGCGCCACCAACGTCCCCTCCCCTGGCGCCGAACGTACGATCCGTACCGGATCTGGGTCTCCGAGGTCATGGCTCAGCAGACAAGGATGGACGTGGTCGTGCCGTACTTCGAGCGCTTCACGGACCGCTTCCCGACCGTCGAAACCCTCGCCGCAGCCTCCGACGACGAGGTCGCCGCCGCCTGGTCGGGCCTCGGCTACTACCGCCGCGCGCGCATGTTGCGCCAGGGAGCGATCGATGTCTGCCGGCGCTTGGACGGCCGGTTGCCGGACGACGTCGAGGCGCTGCGGACCATCCCCGGTATCGGACCGTACACGGCCGGAGCGATCGCCTCGATCGCCTTCGACCGGCGCGCTGCGATCGTCGACGGCAACGTCGCCCGCGTCGTCTCGCGACTCTTCGCCATCGACGCGCCCCTCGGCACGCCGGCCCTGCAGCGCGAGGCCTGGAAACGGGCGGAGGAACTGGTGGCCGCGGCCCGCTCGCCGCGGATGCTGAATCAGGGCCTGATGGAGCTCGGGGCGATGGTCTGCACCCCTCGCAATCCATCGTGCCTGGTCTGCCCCCTCGCTTCGCATTGCCGGACGCGCTCGGACGAATTGCCGCGGCCGAAGACGCAGGTCGCGACCCGGGAGCTCCACATCCCGCTCTATCTCGTCCTCGACCGCCGCGGCCGGATCCTCATGCGGCGCGAGACCGGGAAGCTGATGACGGCAATGTTCCACCTCCCCCACGGCAATGCCGCGCTCCTCGACGCCACTCCACTGGCCGTGAGGGACGCCCATGCCGTCGGGACGTTCCGCCACACCGTGACGAACCGCCGCATTACGTTTGAGCTGTTCCGCGCGCGGGCCCGGCGGACGGGAGCCTACGAATGGATCGATCCCGCCGCGCTCGCCGGCATCCCGCACCCCAGCTACGTGCGCAAGGCGCTGGAACTCGCGCGAAAGGTTGCGGGGTGACGGGGTTGCGAGGTTGCGGTGGTTGGGTAACCCCGCAACCGCTTTGTCACACGGCATCGGGATTGCGATTCCCCAGTCGCCAGTTGCATGAATGACATGAGTAAGAACCGTCAGTACCTGAGCCATTTCGCGGCCCTGGCACTTTTCGCCATCGCTCCCTGCGTTTACGCCGAGGGGCGCACGTACACGATCTCCGCGGGCGCACCGAACTCGGTCGTCTTCAACGTCGAGGACAGCGTCGATCCGTTCGACGGCAAGACCGCGAACGCCACCGGGACGATCGTGGCCGATCCCGCCGATCCGACCCGCTCGCAGGTCGAGGTCTCGATCGACCTCGCCTCCCTCGACACCGGCGTGGCGCTGCGCAATCAGCACATGCGCGAGAAGTACCTCCAGACGGCGAAGTTCCCGGCCGTGACGTTCAAGTCCCTCGGCGTCACCGGGCCGGCATTCATCGCCCCGAGCCAGCCGGCCGACATCAGCATCCTCGGCGACTTCACGCTGCACGGCGTCACGAAGCGCATGACCATTCCGGTGAAGGTCACGCTCCTGGCGGACGGCCGCATCCACGCCATCTCCCACTTCAACGTCCGGCTCCCCGACTTCGGCATCGTCGTGCCCCACAACGTCTTCGTGACGGTGGACGACTCGGTCGGGATCCGCCTCGATCTCTTCGCGAAGTAGGGCACCCTCAGTGCCGAGTGCAGAGTGCCGAGTGCCGAGCGCTTTCGCGAGTGCGGAGGACTCGGCACTGTGTACTCGGCACTTGGCACTCGGCACTCGGCACTGAGTCTGGTTACAATCCCCCCATGCGTGGGCGTGTGGCGGTTCTCTCTCTCCTGGCGGTTCTTCTCGCGAAAGCGGCCCTTCCCCAATGTTCGTACTCTCCCGTCGCCTCGGCGCCGTTCCGGTCGACGGCGTATGACGTCGCCGTCGACGGCAACGACCTGTGGCTGGCCACGGGCTACGGCGTCGCCTTGTACGACCGCTCGGTCGATCCGCCGAAGCTCACCGCCCTCGTGGGGGTGCCGCAGACGACGAAACTCGTCCGGGCGTCGAACGGCACGGCTTACGCCGGGAGCGGCGACTCCATCGCCGTCATACGCAAGGCCGGCGGACGACTGCAGATCGCCTCGACGTTCCAGGCCGCGGGAACGGTCAACGACATTCTGCTCACGCCCAACTTCCTGTACGTCGCCACGAAAAACGGCCTGGCGCAGTACGACCTGCTCGATCCACTGCATCCGTTGAAGACGGCCGTGAATCTCGCAACGTCGAGTGCCAACGTGACGTCGCTGGCCCTGTCGGGCTCGATCCTCTTCGCGGCCGACGGCGATTCGACGGTCGAGAACTTCGACCTGCTCACGCCGCAACTGCCGCAGACGCGGACGCCCATCAGCTCGCTGGCCCACGTAGCCAGCGTGCACGTGATCAACAACCGCCTCTACGTGAGCGACGGGCTGCAGACTCAGATCTTCGTTCAGATCAGCGGCACCCCGGCCGCGGCGGCCAGCATCAACGTCGCCACCACCAGCGCCGCGCCGCTGACCGGCGATGCCCTCTTCGCGGCCGGCAACGACCGGCGCGTTCGGGCTTTCGACCTCTCCGTGGCCGGCTCGCCGGTCGAGCTCTATCACAACGAAACGCCCGTCTCCTCGGGAAACGTCAACCGGGTGAACGCCATGACGGCCGCCACGGGCCGCCTCTACGTCGCCGCGGGCGACGGCGGGCTGGTGACCTACGACACGAGCGGTTTCACCACGCCGTTCGCTCTCCGCTCCTATGCCACCACGGCCACGCCGTCCTCCATCGTCTCCCTCGGCGATCACATCTACACCACGCCCTCGACGGGAGGCATCCTCGAATATGCTCAGGCCGCGACCGGCGCGCTGACGCAGGCGCGGACGTGGGACGCCACGCAGACCGACGTCGTGCGCGACGGCGGAAACGGCTTCCTGCTTTCGACGAGCGGCAAGACGGCGACGCTCTGGACCCTGCAGTCGACCATTCCCGTTGTGGTCAGCACGGCGACGTTCTCCGCGAACGTGATCGCCGCCGCGCTCGAAGGGCTGACCGCCATCTTCGTCCTCGATAACGGCTCCGTGGCAACAGCGGACATGAGCAACGCCACGGCCACGCCGCAGACGGCCGTCATCGCCGGCGCCACGAAGATCAGCGGCATGGCCGGCTCCGGAGCCGCCGTCTCCTTCGTACAGCAGAACAGCGACGGAACGACGACCCTCTACTTCTTCGCCAATACCGCGTCCCTGAGCACGCCCAGCGCTTCCGTGAAGATCGACGGAGCTCCCGTCGGCAGCATCGCCCTGAACGGCACGACGGCGGCGATCTTCACGTTCAAGGGCATCAACCTCGTCGATTTCAGCAGCGGCGGCGTGCGGACGCTGGCCAAGTCGAACGCCGCGGCGCCGTTGCAGATGGCCTTCGCCGGCTCGACGCTCACGGAGCTGACCCAGACGGAGCTGATCGTCTGGAGCACGGACGGCAGCGGCGCCATCACCGCGCGCTACACGCTGCC
Source organism: uncultured Thermoanaerobaculia bacterium (assembly GCA_964650405.1). Taxonomy (GTDB): domain Bacteria; phylum Acidobacteriota; class Thermoanaerobaculia; order Gp7-AA8; family Gp7-AA8; genus CAZYTO01. The sequence continues at coordinate 20,890 of CAZYTO010000056.1, forward strand.
GGCGGACAGCGGGGACCTCAGCATCGCCGGCGGCTCGACGCTGGCCGACATCACCACCAGCAGCGGCGTGAGCTCCATCGCGCTCACCAGCAGCTCGAGGCTTCCCGTGGCCACCGCCCCTCCCACCGGCAACGACTTCTTCAAGCGCGTCATCGCCGCAGGCAACCGCGTCTACCTCTTCGGCAATTCGGTCGAGATCCTCACGAACGGCCTCGGCTTCGTGGCCAAGGCCGGCGGCGGCATCATCGACGCGGCGGCGAGCAGCAAGGGGCTGTATACGTTGAGCGGCGCTCCGGTCGTGACGGCATGGTCGCCCGACGGCGTACTCCTGAAGTCGTCCACGGTCTCCACGGCGCCCGATGCCCAGTCCCAGGCCATCTTCACGGCCGGCAATGCCGTCTGGGTCTGGCTTACGCGCGGCTGCGTCACCACGGGCTGCGAACAGGTGACGCTCGTTCTCGATCCCGTGACCCTTGCCCAAACGGATCAGATCACTGGCGGCATCACTGACGTGGCCACGGTCGGTACGCGGGCCTACGCCATCGCCGGAGGCAACGAGATTCGCGTCTATGACATCAGCAACCCCGCGCACCCCGTCCAGACCGCCTCCCAGAAGCCGGCGCTGACGAACGGACTGTCACTCCTTTCCATCGACGGGGATGCAAACAACGTCTACGTGCTTGTGGACCGCCTTACTACATACACGGCTTCGTCGCTCTCGGCGATCGGCACACAGCTCGACTCCTTCGGCGGGGTCGTGGGCGAGAACGCCTACGCCGACGGGCGCCTCCGCGGCACCGCCCCGTGCATGGCAATCACAGGGCGGAACGCGAACACGGTCTATTCGGCCGCCAATCCGACCGCCTGGACGAGCGCCCTGTCCTTCACGCCACCCTCGTTCGTCCGCGGCGCCGCCTCCGTTCCCGGGACGTTCTACCTGCTGACCGACCACTCGCTCGAAGTGCTCTCGACCGCGCCGTTGCCGAAACCGGCAAAGCCGCACGCGGCAGGGCACTGACCGCGGCAAAGGCCTCGGGTTTCGGTGTGGACCGCCCGTCTGCGCGTGTGGACCGCCCATCCACGCGTGTGGACCACCCGTCTACGCGTGCGGACCGCCCGTCCACGCGTGTGGACTGCCCATCCACGCGTGTGGACCGCCCGTCCACGCGTGTGGACCACCGGTCTACGCCGGCGCGCGGCTTGTCCACAGCGCGGGCGAGAGGCGTCAAGCCCTCGAGGACGGGCCGTTCCTACTTCCCACTCCAGACCGGCGTGCGTTTCTCGATAAAGGCGTTGAGGCCTTCGTTCGCGTCGCCGGTCTGCATCAGCTCGTCGAGGTAGAGGCGTTCGACGGCGGCGAGGCGTTGCTCGAAGTCGGCGGCCTGGGCGAGGCGGAAGGCGCGTTTGGCGAAGCGGAGGGAGGATGCGCTCTGGCGGTAGAGGCGGGCCAGCCACTCTCCGGCCTTTGCGTCGAACTCGGCGAGCGGGAAGACGGCGTTGACGAGGCCGAGGCGCTCGGCGGCGGCGGCATCGAGGGCTTCGCCGGTGAGGAGCAGCTCCAAACCGCGGCGCGGGAAGGTCTGCCGGGAGAGCTGGTACGCCGCGACGGGGGGAAAGACGCCGAGATTGATCTCGGGCTGGCCGAAGCGGGCGCGGTCCGAGGCCAGGACGAAGTCGCAGGCCAGGGCCAGCTCGCAGCCGCCGCCGAGCGCCGCGCCGCGAACGAGAGCGACCGTCACCAGGTCGAGGTGGGCCAGCATGCGGAAGCAGTCGTGGAAGCGCTCCAGCATGGTCACCACCCGATCTCCGAGGTGATCCTGCACGCTCGCGCCGGCGGAAAACGCCTTCTCCCCCTGGGCGTCGAGGATCAGGCAATGCCGGTCCGCCTTCACCGCTGCCAGCGCGTCGCGCAGCTCTTCCAGGAGCGCGATGTCGAGAATGTGCAGCGGCGGGTCGGTGAGGGTGATGCGATACGCGTTCGCATCGGAAGTGAGCTCGATCTTCGGCATGCGGGGATTATCGCCTGCCGGGGCGAGCGGGGGCCGGGGAGCGGGGGCCCGGGAACGCCGCTGCGCTGGCTCGGCGCTCCTCGGGGCTTTGCACCTAAAGTTGGTTTGGAGCCTGATCCCAAAGGCTGGAAGGTTGAAGGCTGAAAGGGCCAGAGGCAGCGCGGGGTTTCCTTTCAGCCTTTCAGCCTTTCAGC
>CAZYTO010000057.1:0-22501 GCA_964650405.1 uncultured Thermoanaerobaculia bacterium
CCGAACAGCTCCTCGGTGATGTTCTCCAGCGATACGATCCCGCTCGCTCCTCCGTACTCGTCCAGCACCACCGCCATGTGCGTCTTGTGCTCGATGAACTGCGAGAGGAGCGCCTCCACCGTCGAGTTCTCCGGCACGAACAGCACATCGCGCTTCAGCTCCTCCAGCGGCCGGCCCGGACCGCGGAGCTGGGCCAGGAAGAGATCCTTAACGTGGATGAGGCCGACCGTCGCGTCGAGCGTCCCGTCGCACAGCGGATAGCGCGTATGGCGCGTGATGCGGATGATCTCCAGGTTCTCCGCAATCGACTTCAGCGTCGACAGCACCGCCACGTCCGTGCGGGGCACCATGATCTGCCGCGCCGTCCGCTTCGAGAACTGGAAGACCCCTTCGATGATCTCGCGGTTCTCCTCGCTGAGGATCCCCGCTTTCTCCGAGCTGGCCAGGATCATCCGCAGCTCTTCCTGGGAGTGCGCCATCTGCCCCTCGGCGGCCGGCCGCACGCCGAAGAGGCGCAGCACGCCGTTCGACGACTTGTTCAGCAGCCAGATGGCCGGGAAGGCGAAGAGGTAGAAGCCGCGCAGGGCGTGGGCCAGCCAGAGAGTGAGGCCGGTGGTGCGGCTGATGGCCATGTACTTCGGACCCAGCTCGCCGAAGGTGATGTGCAGCCAGGAGATGACGAGGAAGGCCAGGGAAGCGGCGATGGAATGCGAGACGGCCGGACTCCAGCCGCCGAGGAAAGCGAGGCGGGGCTCGATCAGCCGCGCGAAGGCCGGCTCGCCGACCCAGCCCAGGGCGAGAGAGGCCAGCGTCACGCCGAGCTGGGTGGCGGAGAGATAGCTGTCGAGGTGCTTGGTGATCCGGCGCGCCATCTTCGCGCGCGCCGAGCCCTCCGCCGCCAGCTCCGCGAGCTGGGTCGGGCGCACCCGGATCATCGCGAATTCGGCGGCGACGAAGAATCCGTTCGCGGCGATGAACAGGAGGGCGAGCAGCAGGTACCAGGTGGGCATACTAGCGTCGGCGCCCGGGTGGCGCCGCGCACGGTGGCACGGATTCCATAGTGGCGCGATATTGTAGCGAAGCCCGGATGAAACGCCTCTCCGCCCTTCTTGCCCTGGTGCTCCTGCTCGGGCTCGCCATGTGTCACCGCTCCTCCGGCGAGAGCCCGCCGCTGCAGGTGTCGGCCGCTGCCAGCCTGCAGGACGCGCTACAGGTGGTCGGGCAGCACTACGAGGAGAAGACTCGCGAGCACGTCGTCCTCACTGAACTACCCCACGCACCTGCGCCGCGGCGATGTCATGCCGGCGCATTGGCTCAACTCACGATCGGCGTCATCCGCTTTGACAGCTCTCGGCACAATTTGTCGAACGATGAAGAACGCTCTCGTGCCGCTGCCAAGTCGAACGCTGCAGTGAGCTTCACTTGATCCACCGTTTCCGAGTAGCGAGGAGCGCGGTAAAACTGCTGCACCCAACCTTTCCCTGCCCTCACACTTTCTGGATCGCTCGGAATAGCGCCGCTGAAGGCGTCAATCCAGTAGTCTTGGAGCGACTCGGCCGCTGCGACGAACCACGTCTCGTATTCGACGACTGCGATGATGCAGGCAACGTCCAGATGGCCACGCTGCGTCTGAACGCAGTGCATCAACTTTGGAGCGAGCTGACAGGCAGCATCAGAATCGGCATCCATCAGCAGCAGAATCAAGCCTCTCTCGCCGGCCTGTTGCAGCTTCAACGCAGCCAAGTCGACGGAGCGAAGGAGCTCTTCCTCGTCGCCGACAATCTTCGATTTCGATACACGAATGGGTCGAAGGACGATCGGCGTAGTTGCTTTCAGCAGCTCGACCGCAACGCGCTCCAAGAGCAGCCTGATGGCGACAACCTCTCCATGGCCTTCTACGATGGGAGCAATTGTGAGAAGCGTCATGCGGGAACCGAGAAGAGATCGAGTTGCTCCTGGCGGGCGAGGTCGGCTTCATCGGGCTGCAACTGATCGAGTCGAAGCAGTTCGCCCGGCGTGTAGAGATGACGCCGAACGGCTTCGACACTGGCTTCGTCCACCGGACCAACGCGCGTATTGCCGTCCCGAGAGACGACAACCAACAGACCATCGCGCGCCAGATCAACTTCAGACACGAGATCGGGGCTGTGCGTCGTGGAAACGACCTGCGTCCGCACGCTAGCTTCACGAAGAGCGTCCATCAGTGCGCCTGCCGCGGCCGGATGCAAGGCCGTCTCAGGCTCTTCGAGACCGATCAGGCGCACGGTCGAATCCGTGACTCCCGTCTGACCAACCGCAACGAGAGCACCGAGGGCGCGGAGTGTCCCGTCGGACATACTTGCGGCATAGAACTTCCAGGGGTGTTGCGCACCTTCGACCCGTTGATTGAACATCAGCGTCTCACGTGGCCCCAGGGATACACTTTCGAAATCGGCTACGTCCGGCACGATCGTGCTTAGGTATTCGCGAATACGCCCAAGAGTCTCCGGGCGCTGCCTGTGCATCCGTCCAACGACGCTGGCGATGTTCGAACCGTCCGCATGGAGAAGCTCGCCGGCATCGGGACTCTGCGGCTCCTTCATCGCCTCTGGATTGAGGTTATAAAACCCCATACTGAGCAACGCGTCATACGCTGGGCGGAACGCGGGCAAACCGGCAGCGTTCACGAGGTAAAGGCGGTCCTCGAGTATTGGCGGCATGTTGGCATGGCTCGCCTCCACGATCGCCTTCTCTTCCCTCCGATAGAAGGCCTCCACGCGCCCCCTCTCCTGAATCACCAGATCTTCACGCTTCACCGCGAATGCTGCATTCGAGCGGGCCGCGATTTCGAACGCGTACGTTGCCGAGCGCTCATCCGACAGTGAGAACACCAGTTCGATCGCGAAGTTACGCGGATGTCCCGTGCTCCGGCGTTGAACGTTGTCGATACCGCCTCTCGAACGAATGGCGTGATCGAGGGAGCTCTGCAGACCGTCTGCGACAAAGCGCAGGGCGTCCAGCAGATTACTCTTCCCTGAACCGTTGCGGCCTACGAGCAGCGTCACCGGCCTGAAGACGACGCTGCACTTGGCGATGCTCTTGTAGTTGCGAACCCGCAGCTCGCGCAGAAACGTGCGGCCTTCGCCCATGTTCCGATTATACGTTCGCCATCATCCGAAGCTTTCGCAACTTAACCCAACGCCAGACGGACCGGATTGTCCGTCCTCCACTCAAGCCAGCGCGCTACCCACCACCTCATCCAGCGTCATCCAAAACCTTGGGTAGCCATTCGACACCACGCCTTCCTCGGCGATGGTGACGTTGCCGCGGGCCAGGCCGGCGATGGCGAAGGCCATGGCGATGCGGTGGTCGTTGTGGGTGTCGATGGTGGCCGGCTCCGACGACCAGCCGGGCTCGATGCGGAGGGAGTCGGGACGCTCGTCGACCGTGACGCCGAGTTTGCGCAGCTCGCTGGTGACCGTGGCCAGGCGGTCGGATTCCTTCACACGCAGGTTGGCGACGTTGATGATCTCGACGGGTCCGCTTGCGAGCGGGGCAATGGCGGCGAGGGTGGGGACGAGGTCGGGGGTGGCGTTGCAGTCGAAGGTGCCACCCTGGAGCGGGTACTGGGTGCCGGGTACCGGGGACTGGGTATCGGGTATCGGGTATCGGGTATCGGGACCCGGGGACCCGCCACCTGGTACCTGGGACCCGGGACCCGCGACGGTGACGTCACCGTCGGCATAGTCGACCGTGCACCTCATGGACTCGAGGATGTCGAGGAAGCGCGAGTCTCCCTGGGCCGAGGGGTGAGCCAGGCCTTGAACGCGGACGACGCCTCCGGTCGCGGCGGCGGCGGCGAACCAGTAACTGGCGGACGAGTAGTCGCCTTCCACGCGGTATTCGTCGCGCTGGAGCCGGCCGCCGCTCACGTGGAAGACGTTGCCGTTCTTCGTCACCTCGGCGCCGAAGGCCTTCAGAATGTCGGCGGTGCTGTCGAGATAGGGCGCCGAAGCGACGGGGGGGAGGCGGATGGTGATGCCGTCGGGGAGGCCGGCACCGGCCATCATCAGCGACGAGGCAAACTGGCTGGAAGTCTCGGCGGAGATGGTGACGTCAAAGCCGCCGCGCATCTTCTTGCCGCGGATGCGCAGCGGCGGGTAGCCCTCGCTCTCCACGTACTCCACCTCGCCGCCGATGGAGAGGAGGACATCGACGAGATCGCCGATGGGACGCTGGTGCATGCGGTGCTCCCCTCGGAGGAGGAACCGCCCCGGCGTGAAGGCCAGCCAGCCGGTGAGGAAGCGCATGGCCGTGCCGGCGTTGCCGACGTAGAGCGGGACTTCATTGGCCGACATGCTGCGGCGCGGGCCGATGGTGATGCCTTCCTTGAACGTGCCGCTCACTTCGAAGCCGATGGCCTTGAGCGTTTCGACGGCATAGCGTGTGTCGTCCGCATCGAGGCAGTTGGTGACCCGGGTCGTCCCCTCCGACGCCGCCGCCAGGAGCAGCGCCCGGGCGGAGTAGGACTTGGAGGGAGGGGCGGTGACGGTGGCGTTGAGCGGCGAGACTTTGGGGATGACTTTCATTCGGTTCGTGATGGGAGTGGTTAGGGGTTAGTGGTTAGAGAGACCAGTCATTCCGAAAACTCCAGCACCAACCCATCCCACGCCAGCCGGATGTTCGGCGGCAAGGTGGCTTCGACGGTCTCGTGGTCGACTTCGTGGGCGACGTGGATGATGTAGGTTGTGCGCGCACCGACGCGCTTTGCCGCGCTGACGGCCTCTCCGATCGTGAAGTGCGTCGGATGCGTTGGTGCGGGACGCAGGCCGTCCAGCGCCAGCGTGTCGACGCCTTCCAGCAGCGCCAGCGATTCCTCGGGGATGCCGTTCGTGTCGGTGATGTAGGCGAACGGGCCGATGCGGTAGCCGAAGATGGTCCAGTCGCCGTGACGGACGGGGATGGGAGTGATGGTGACGCCTTCGTGCGTGAAGGGGCCGGTGATCTCGTGCAGCTCGATCTGCGGTTTGCCGCCGCCGGCCTGGGAGTCGGACCAGATGTAGCTGAAGGCACGGCGGATGCCGGCGGCGGTCATGGGGCTGGCGAAGGCGTGGATGGTCTCGCGCTGCCGGAAGTTGAACGGGCGGACGTCGTCGAGGCCCATGAGGTGATCGGCGTGCGAGTGCGTGTAGAGGAGAAAGTCGAGCCGCGGAATGGGCTCACGCAGCAACTGGAGACGCAGGTCGGGCGTGGTGTCGATGAGAAAGATCTTTCCCCCCATCTCGAACTTCACCGACTGCCGGAGGCGCTTGTTGCGCGGGTCGTCCGAGAGGCAGACACCGCACCGGCAGCCGACGACGGGAACGCCTGTCGAAGTGCCGGTGCCGAGGAAGGTCACGCGCATCAGGACCTGAAGTTTATCCCGAGCGCCAGCGAGGGATCTGGCGGCAAGTTCCGCGAGCGAGTCACAGCAGTGCATTTGCAGCCAGATCCCTCGCTGGCGCTCGAGATAAACCACCTACACCACGACGAACTCGAAGTCCCCGGTCGCCGGGTCGATGGCCATGGCCTCCCCGTTCTCGTACCACGGCGGGAGAATGGTCACGGTCGAGGAGCCTTCGAGGACGAGCTTCTCGTGGAAGTGGCCGAAGACGACGTGGATGACGCCGTCTTCCCTGCGCTTGTCGCCGAAGGCGCGCATGTGCTCGATGGGGAGCCGCGACTTGTGCTTGAAGTTGGAGCGGGCCAGGCGGCGCTCGACGCTGTCCACGAACCTGCGGGCCATCCCGGCCGGGATGAAACGTACGCCGAAGCGGGAGAGCGGGCTCTTGGAGGCGAAGCGCCAGAAGCGGTAGGGGTAGTCACGGTCGTTGATGGCGTCGCCATGGACGATGAGGTACTTCTGCGGGCCGGCGGCTACGACGTACTCCAGGCCCACGTCGGTCACGGCCTTCTCGGCGAACGAGCCGCTGATGAAGAAGTCGCGATTGCCTTCGACGTAGTGCACGGCCACGCCGCTGTCGCGCAGCTCGCGGAAGCGGGCGAAGACCTTCTCCACCGACGGCGTGTAGAACTTCCGGTCGGCGATGAAGTAGTGAAAGAGGTCGCCGTTGAGATACAGGGCCCGGGGCTGGAGATGCACGAAGCGGTCGATCCAGGCCAGGATCGGCACCTCGCTCCCTTCCGAGAGGCCGATGTGCGAATCGCCGATGACGAAGATCTGTCCCGCTCGGATCATGAAGTCGGTTGCAGCTCGCGAAGCACGCGATCGAAGTCGTCGTACGGCCCCTTGCCGAAAAGGCAGAAGACGATACGGCGCAGTGACCGCGCCTGACCGCGGAAGTCTACCGCGGCCCCGAGCATGATCCGCGCGCAACGTTCATAGGAGATTCCGAACACACCGGCGGACATGGCCGGGAAGGCGACGCTCGACAGCGCCAGCTCCTCGGCGCGCTGCAGGGACGACCACGTGGCGCTGCGCAGCTTCGCTTCTTCGTTCCCCTCGCCGAGGCGCGGGACGACGGCGTGGATGATGAACTTGCAGAAGAGGTTTCCCCCTTCCGTGATGATGGCCTCGCCCACCTCCGGCCGCGGCGCATAGCCGGCCAGGAGCTGCGGATTCGCCGGATTGACGATCGCGTCGACCTTGAGCGAGCTGATGTCGGCGCGGAGAAGCTCGATGTTCATTCGGTTGTTCGTTTTTCGGGATCAGGGTTGCTGAGTTGCAGGATTGCGGGTCACACGCAGACGCGGATCGGTTGCTTGCGTCGGCAAACGTGCGACGGGAGATCCCCGCAACCCCGTCAGAGCCCCGTCTTCAACCCCGCTCTCGGATTCTCCTTGTAGTACCTGGCGATGGTGTCGGCGGCTTCGAGGGCGTCCGGGCCAGCGTCGCGGGGCAGGGTGATCTGCACACGATAGTAGTGGTCGCCGTGCGCGCCGCCTTTCTTCTTCACTCCTTTGCCGCTGACGCGGAAGGTCTGGCCCCCCTGCGTGCCGGCGGGGATGCGCGCCCGGACGGGACCGTGAATGGTCGGCACTTCGATCTCGCCGCCGCGCAAAGCCTCGGCGACCGTGATCGGGAGGTCGATGTAGATGTCGTCGTCGCGCCGCTCGTAGAAGGGATGTAGGCGAACGTGGATGACGAGGTTCAGGTCGCCCGCGCCGCCCGCCGCCGGCTGTCCCTTGCCGCGCAGCCGGAGCCTCTGGCCGTCCTTGACTCCCTCGGGGATGCGGACCTTCTGCGGTCCGGTGGGAAGCTGCAGCTCGAGCGTCGTGCCGAGGACGGCATCGCGGAACTCGATCGTCGTCTCGGCCTCGATGTCGCCGCCGCGCTGCGGCTCACCGGAGAAGCCGCCGCCAAACAGCTCCGAGAAGATGTCGGTGAAGCCGCCACCGCCCGTCGATGTCGTCTTGCGCCCGCCACGCTTCGCCCGCCCGCCGCCGAACTGCTCGGCGAACTGGGAAAAATCGAAGCCGCCGAAACCGGCCCCGCCGAACGGTCCGCCCGCACCGCCCGGTCCGCCGCCGCCGAAGTGGAAGGCTTCGCGGCCGAGCCGGTCGTACTGCTCGCGCTTCTCTTTGTCGCTGAGGACGGCGTAGGCCTCGGAGATCTCCTTGAACTTGTTCTCCGCCTCCTTGTTCCCCTTGTTCTTGTCGGGGTGATACTTCTTGGCGAGGTTGCGGTACGCCTTCTTCAACTCCTCCTCGGAGGCCGACTTCTTCACGCCGAGGAGGTCGTAATAGTCTTTCTCTGCCATGGGCGGCTGGGAAGTATAACTAGGGTCGCTGGTCGCTGATCGCTGATCGCTGATCGCTGGTCGCTGATCGGAAGCTCTGACCTTCGTCTGAGCCCAGCGATCAGCGACCAGCGACCAGCGGCTCCACATTTGCTTCGAAGTCCCATCAGGAGAAGAATCGTTTTGATGTACGGCTCACTGGCGCGACGCAACGTCCTGACGATGATCCTGGCCGGCGGCATGGGAGAGCGTTTGTATCCGCTCACCCGCGACCGGGCCAAGCCCGCGGTGCCGTTCGGCGGGCGATACCGGATCATCGACTTCGTCATCAACAACTTCGTTAATTCCGGCTTCTTCAAGATCAAGGTCCTGACGCAGTTCAAGTCGAACTCGCTTATCGAGCACATCACCCGCACCTGGCGCCTGGTGCCGGAGATCGGACAGTACGTCGACGTCGTGCCGGCGCAGATGCGGAAAGGACCGTTCTGGTTCCGCGGCACGGCCGACGCGGTGTTCCAGAACCTCGAGCTGATCTTCGACGAACGGCCGGAGTACGTCTGTGTCTTCGGCGGCGATCACATCTACAAGATGGATGTGAACCAGATGCTGCAGGAACACCTGGCCAACGAGGCCGACCTGACCATTGCCACCATCCCCGTCCCCGTGGAAGAGGCACATCACTTCGGCATCGTGGAAGTGGACGGCGACTGGCAGGTGACCGGCTTCGTGGAGAAGCCGAAGAGCGGGGCCAAGACGATCCCGGGACGGCCGGACATGGTGCTGGCTTCGATGGGCAATTACATCTTCACGGCACGGGGGATGATCGACGTCCTGCAGCGCAACGCCCTGCGCGACGCGGCGCACGACTTCGGCAAAGAAATCATCCCCGACATGTACCCGCGAATGAAGGTCTACGCGTACGACTTCGCCAAGAACTACATCGCCGGGGAGGAAGGACACAACCGCGGCTACTGGCGCGACGTGGGGACGATCGACTCGTACATGGCCGCCTGCCTCGACCTGGTCAGCGTCACGCCGGCGTTCAACCTCTACAACCCCATGTGGCCGCTCATCTCCGCGCCCATGCACCTGCCGCCGGCCAAGTTCGTCTTTGCCGACGCCCAGTCGCAGCGCATCGGAATCGCCACCGACTCGCTCGTCTCCGACGGTTCGATCATCTCCGGCGGCACGATCAACCGCTGCGTGCTCCACCCCCGCGTCCGCATCCACAGCTACAGCGAGGTCGACGAGTCGATCCTCATGGACGGCGTGGAAGTGGGGCGCCACTCGAAGATCCGCCGCGCCATCATCGACAAGGGCGTGAAGCTCCCTCCCTACACGACCATCGGACACGACCCCGAAGCCGACCGGCTGAAGTACACGGTCACCGACTCCGGGATCGTCGTCGTGCCGAAGGGGGCGGAGATCGAGGAGCAGGCGACCGGGGCATGAGTTTATCCCGAGCGCCGGCGAGGGATCCGGCGGCAAGTGCGCTGCTGTTCTTCGCTTGCGGGAAGTGCCGCCAGATCCCTCGCTGGCGCTCGGGATAAACTACCCGCCCATGAGCACCGTACTCAAGCCCCGCACTGACGGGCGGGCGGCCGACGAGCTTCGCCGCGTGACGATCACTCCCAACTTCATCAAGCATGCGGAGGGGTCCGCGCTGATCGACGTCGGCGATACGCGGGTGATCTGCACGGCCTCGATCCAGGAGAAGGTGCCGCCGTTTCTCTACCGCAGCGGCCGCGGATGGGTGACCGCCGAGTACGGGATGCTGCCGCGGGCCACGACCGACCGCACGGAGCGGGAAGCGGCCAAGGGGAAGCAGGGCGGCCGGACGATGGAGATCCAGCGTCTCATCGGACGCTCGCTCCGCGCGGCCGTGATCCCGGAGATGCTCGGAGAGCGGACAGTCTGGCTCGACTGCGACGTCATTCAGGCCGATGGCGGCACGCGCACGGCCTCGATCACCGGGGCCTTCGTGGCCCTCACCCTGGCCCTCGGACGGATGTACGTCGACGGCAATCTCACGAGCTGGCCCATCAGCACGTTCATCGCCGCCGTGTCGGTGGGCATCGTCAATGGCACGCCCGTGGTCGACCTGAACTACGAGGAAGACTCGAAAGCCGGCGTGGACATGAACGTCGTGGCCACGGACAAGGGGCGCTTCATCGAGCTGCAGGGAACGGCCGAAGGGGCGTCCTTCTCCGAAGAAGAGATGACGGCCATGGTCGGCCTGGCGAAGAAAGGCATCGGCGCGCTGGTCGAGAAGCAGCGCGAGGCGCTGAGCCCGATCCTGGCCCGTGTCGATGCGGTCAGCCGCGAGCGGCTCACCCGGAAGTTCAAATGAGCTTGCGATCCGCCTGCGCGCGCCGCGTTTCCCTCAGGCGTTGATCCGCTCCAGCACGTAGATTTGCCCGTGCCGCATGCCGAGGAAACTCGTGAAGGGATAGCTTTTCACGACGCGGTACCCGTCGAGCGGATGAAAGGTGATCTCATACCGCCGCATGGGATGCGTACGCCGCGCGGCCCCGACCGGCTGCTCCCCGAACTCGTACAGCATCATCGCTTCCGGGCCTGCGTCGATCTCGGTGAGGTCCACGCCCTGGGCCCGGAGATCGCGCCACGCGGTCCAGCGCCCCCGTTGCCAGCGGAAGTGTTCCTGCACGGCAAAGGTGGAGAAGAACGCCATCGCCACCAGGGCCACGGCGGCAAGTGTCCGCGCCACGCGCCGCTCCCACGGCACGACGAGCGGCAATGCCAGGACCAGCATCCACCCCGAATCGAGCGAATAGCGATCGTAGTAGTAGCCGGACGCGAAGAGGGCCAGGGTGAAGATCTCCGCGGACAGCGCGGGAAGCTGAAAGCCGATCGGGCGAGGACCGGCCGGCAGCAGCACCCAGACCAGGAGCGCCGCGACGACCACGCTGAAGGCTGTCAGCGCGACCGTGGCGCCTACCGGAATGGTGAACGGATACGGCAGATTCAACGCCGCGGTGTCGAAGAGCATCGGCGTCCCGACGCCGAAATTGATGAAGAGGTTGCCCGGCTGAATCTCGGAATAGAGGTGCGTGCTGTGGTACGGCATGAAATAGCCGCCCAGGCCGAGCTCGAGGGCCCGCAGTGCCAGGACCACCGCGATCCCCGTCAGCACCATGGCCTCTCGACGCCGGATGCCGCGGAGCGGGGCCAGTAAGGGGAGAGTAAGCGGCAGAAAGAACACGGCGCAGTTCTGCGCGTTGAAGGCCACGTAGCGGAAGAGGGTCGTGACCTGATCGGGAAGACGGAACGTCGACTCCAGCCACACGTGGTAGTGCGCCGTCAGCATGGCCGGCGTCCCGGCCAGCCAGTCGCGTTTGAAGAAGAAGAGCGCGGCGAAGACGGCCAGAAACACGCCGATGGTCACGACGAACGCACGCCAGTGGCGCGCGATCTTTTCCCGCCGCCACAGCAGCAGGAGCAGCGGAGGCAGCAGGAGGACGACGCCGTTCTCGCGAACGAACCACGCCGTCATCACCGCCGCGCAGCCGGCCAGCAGCCAGCCGTAGCGCGCCTCCTGAAGGGCTCGCAGGAAGGCATAGAGCGCAACCGAGGAGGCAAAGAGAAACGGCACCTCCGTCATGTACGTGCAGGAAGACCAGAGGAACAGCGGATGAAAGAGCAGAGCCAGCGAGGCCAGGATGCGCGCGCCGCGCACGATCTGCGCCTGCGCCAGGGTGCGATCCACGATCAGGATGGTGCTCAGTGAAAGCGTGAGCGTCGAGGCGCGCAGGACGTCGAAAGACTCGCCGAAGAGACGCGTCCAGGCCGCGCCCCACAGCACCATGGCCCGCAGGCTCACCGCCGTGAACGCGGTGAAGTGGAAATGACCGGTGCGGGCATAGTTCCAGGTAGCGATGGCGAAATCCCAGTCGTCGATGACCGGAAAGTTGCCCTGCGGATGGACGACGGCGATGACGATGGCCCAGACCGCTGCCAGAAATGCCAGTTCGTAGAAATCGGCACGTTCGTCCTGCACCGGCGGCCAGTGTACCCCGGCCGGTCACGCGTACAATCCGCCCCGATGAGCCGCACGGACCGCCGCATCTCCGAATGGCTCTTCCTCCTCACTTTCGCCGCCTACGCTTACTTCCACGCCGGCGGCGGCTGGAACCAGAACTCGCAGCTCGACCTCACCCGGGCCATCGCCGAGCACCACACGTTCGTCATCGACGCCTATGCCGGCAACAGCGGCGACGTGTCGTTTGCGAAGAATCATCTCTATTCGAACAAGTCGCCCGGACTTTCGTGGATTGCGGCCATGCCCTACGCACTGCTGGTGAGCGTGGAGCGGGCCCGGGGTCTCGACGTCGACGACGTCCACGTCCTCACGCTCAACGCCTATGCCTGCACGTTGCTGACGGTGGCGCTGCCGGCAGCGCTCATTCCAGCACTGCTGTATGTCTTCGCCCGCCGTCGCGGGCTGCCCGCAACGCGATCGGCATTCGTCGCACTGGCCGTCGCATTCGGGACGCAGCTCTTCCCCTACTCGACGCTCTTCATGCTGCACACACCGAGCGCGCTGCTCTTGTTGTACGCCCTGACCGGCGAGCGGCGCCCCCTGGCGGGACTTGCCGCCGGCCTGGCCACGGCCATGAACTACCTCTGCGGTATCGGACTGCTCTTCGCCTTCGCCGGCAAGCGCCGCCTTGCCTACGCGCTCGGCGCCGTCGTACCGCTGTTGCTGCTGGCCGGGTACCAGCAGGTCTGCTTCGGCAGCTTCCTCAGCAACAGCCTCGCCCATGAGAACCGGCAATTCCTCTCGAAGGGATCGGCCATGGGCGTGCTGCAGCTGCCGACGCTCGACTCGATCTACGGCGTCACGTTCTCGCCCTACCGCGGCGTCTTCTTCTTTGCGCCGCTGCTGCTCGTCGCCTTCTTCGGTTTCGCCGCCTGGTGGCGGGACCGCCGCGTGGAATGCGCGCTCGCTCTCGCCGCCATCGCCGCGCTGTTCGCCCTCAACGTTTGTTTCAACGGGTGGGATGGGGGGTTCGGTGTGGGCGGGCGCTACCTGGTGCCGCTCATTCCGCTCTTCGGGATCGCCATTCTTTACGCACGGCAGGTCACGCTCACCGCGGTCGCCGCGGTGTTGTCGCTCGGGATCAACTTCGCCGCCGCCGCAGTCGATCCGCAGCCGTCCGGAACGATTCCGCGGCCCGTCACGCAGTACCTGCTGCCCCTGCTGATCACTGGCCACTTCTCCCCGCGCGTACCGATCACGCCGCCCTGGTCGGCCGGCACCTTCACCGGCCACACGTCCGTGAACCGGCTCACGTACGACGAGGCCATCGTCTTCCGCCGCCACCCGCCTGGCTCGACTGCCTCCGAGTGGACGTCGTTCAACCTCGGCGAGGCATTCACGGGGCCGGGTGACGGGCGATCGCTGATTCCGATCGTTCTGCTCCTGCTCGCCGGCGTCGCCGGAATCGCACGTCTGTCGCGACGAGCGCCGCAATCGTGAGCAGCGAGACAGCCAGCCCTCCGTAGAACGAAAGCGGAGCGTAGTGCACGCGCACCTCGCCGTCGCCGGAAGGCACGACGAAGCCGAGGAAAGAGCCATTCACGCTCAGCGGCTCGAGCGAGCGGCCGTTGAACGAGACGCGCCAGCCTGGGAAGTCGGTGATGCTGCTGGCCACGAGCGCCGCATGCGGCGCATGAACGCGCATGCGGAAGTCCGTGTCCGTCGACGGCAGCAGGGTCACCGCCGCTCCCGGTCCCGTGGGAGCGACCGCCTCCCGGACGAGCGCGGTGTTCGCCCAGTTCGTGTGCCGGGCCAGCATCTCGGCGAAGACGTTGTCGTGCGTCTCCGTAACGACCGTCTTCACGGCGAAGAAGCGCGGCAGCACCGACCGGTTCTCGAAGATCGTCCCGTCCTTCCCGTCGTAGACCTTCCGATAGCGCTCCTCGGGGAGGTTCCAGCCGGTGTCGCTGACCAGGTACTTGACGTTCAGATAGTCCAGGAGCGGCGAGTCCTTCGACTCCCACTTGGCGAAATAGTCGGACGGGTTGTAGCCCTCGAGCACGCGCAGGAAGCCGAGGTAGTTTCCGCAGGCCATGGGGTCGTGGACGCGGACGTCCTCGAAGCCGTAGATCGCGTTCGCGTTCGGGAAGAGCACGGGGCCGAGCCCGACGAAGCGGTACGGGTTCGCGGGGCCGTCCGCCGCGCGCAACTCCTGCAACTTCGTGATGAGCGGCGTCTGCGGATACGACATCGCCTGCGGCAGGGTGGTGTTCCACCCCTGCGTGGCCGGCCACAGCTCGGCCACGATCCCGGTCAGCAGCGCCATCGCCGCCCAGTTGCGGAAGCGGAGGGGAAGGGTGAAGAAGAGCGCCAGCCCGACGACGAGCATGCTCGGAACCAGCGAGATCACAGCCGTGTCGCGCCCGAAGTCGGACGGGAACGGCATGGAATGCAACAGCTTCAGCATCGTCGCCGCGACGACGGCCAGTCCGGCCAGAAGAGGCCAGGTGCGGCGCTCTCGCAGCAGGGCGTCCACCTCCGCCCCGGTCATCACGGCGATGCACCAGCAGAGGAGCAGGCGGAGGCGCGCATTTGCCGCCATCTTGAAGAGGGCGTGGAAGGCCGTGCTGACGACGGGCCAGGCCAGCATGATGCCGAGAACGATCAACGTGGCAATGAGGAAGAAGAGCTCGCGCCGCCGGAACTGCCGCGCTGCGACAGCCCGGAGCAGCAGCGATAGCCAGGCCGCCATGCCGAACACGCCGGCGAACCCCGTGATCGACTCGGCCACGGCCGGCCCCCAGGCCTTCTCGTACGGCACATGGCCGAAGAAGAGCGGCTGGAAGAGGATGACCTCCGAGGGCAGGTCGGAGTAGTAGCCGATGGCGTTGGGATGCGCCTGCAGCTCTTCCCACCGCTGCGAGCGATGCACCGTCTCCAGGAACGGCGCCAGGAACGGCGTGGAGATGATCACCGCGAGCGTCCCGGCCAGGGCGATCCCGCCGATCACGCGCAGGTTCTCCCGCCAGGCCCGCGGCCGCTCGACCGCTACGATCCACAAAACATACAGCCCGGCGATGAACGCCGCGTGGGCGCATGTCTCGGGGTGGCCGCCGAAGAACATGGCCGACCAGAGGACGACGGCGAAGACGAAGCGCCGCCACGTCACCCCTTCGAAGAACTGATCGACGTGCAGGAAGACGGCCGGGATGAGACAGGCCACCGTGACGAGCGGGAAGTGCAGCCAGGTCTGGATGAAAGTGCAGAAGCCGAAACAGACCGCGGCGATGACGCTGGGCAGCTCACTCCACCCGCGGCGCCGGCCGTAGAGGAACGTGAACGTCATGGCCAGGAGCATCTTCATCGCCGCCTCGGCAGTGAACGCCCAGCCCAGCGGCAACGGCAGGGCCAGCAGCCGGAGGATGGAGAGGCCGGAGCTCTGCCCGTTGGCCAGGAGCGGATAGCCGCAACCGGCCATGGCGTTCCATAGCGGAAACGATCCGTGCCGCCACGCTTCGCGCGCCTGGTGCGCCCACGGCACGATCTGCATGACGATGTCGTTCATCTCGAAGTTCTGCACGATGGTCTTCGGGACGACGTGGTGCCAGGGAGGGAGGAAGTTGACGATGTCGACCGGCAGGTTGACGTAGTGCTGGGTCATGGGCCGGAAGAGGAAGATGAGGACCAGGGCGTACAAGAAGAGGGCCACGCGCACGGGGAGGCCGACGCGCGCGCGGCGCGCCAGCCAGACGGCGAGCGCATAGAGCGCCGCGACGTAGAGCCAGGTGGGATTCATGGAGTCGCTGATTCCGGGGATTCGCTGATTCGCTGAGTCGCTTATTCGCCGTTCTTGGTTCAGCGGATCGGCGACTTGCGATCGAGCGAATCGGCGATTGCATTCGCGCGCCGGAACGCCTCGGCCGGGT
Source organism: uncultured Thermoanaerobaculia bacterium (assembly GCA_964650405.1). GTDB lineage: Bacteria > Acidobacteriota > Thermoanaerobaculia > Gp7-AA8 > Gp7-AA8 > CAZYTO01. The sequence continues at coordinate 15,645 of CAZYTO010000057.1, forward strand.
CGGCGTCGATCAGCGTTTCGGCGATCGCCACCACCCGGTCGAAATGCGCGCGGATGTTATCGCGATTCGCCTCGAGGATCGGAGCCCAGACGCTCGAATCGCTTCCCGCCAGCCGCAGGAACGTTTCCAGCCCGGCGCCGGCGAAACGGTCGACATCGCCTTCCGTGAGTGCCGCTCCGAGGGCCGTCGAAAGCAGTTGTGGCAGATGACTGGTCAGGGCCAGGGCAGCATCGTGCTCCTCCGCCGTGACGCGGATCCTCCGGGCGCCGCAGTCGTGGATCAGTGCCTCGACGGCCTCGTCGTCGCCGTCGACGAACCATTTCTTGCCTTCGAACAGATCAGCCCGGGCCGCGGCCAGACCGCGCTTCTCCGATCCGGCCAGCGGGTGACCGGCGATGAACGTGACGTCGCCCGCCGCCGCACGCAACGGCCGCATGACGCTGCAGACGGAGGTCACGACGCCACGCGACCGCCCGGCCTGGCCGCGAAGCTGGTCGAGGGCGACGTTTACCGGCGCCGCCAGGATGACGAGGTCGTCCCCGCCATCCCATGAGCCCAGGCCATCGGCCGCCCTCCGCTCGCATGCCTCGGCCTCACTCACGTGAGGGTCGAGATACGACACGCGCCAGCCGGCCGCGTGCAGCGCCATCCCGGCCGAGCCGCCGATCAGGCCGAGGCCGGCGATGAGGGCGGACCTAGCCATCGACGTCCAGATGCTCCAACACCGAGAGCCCGACGGTGTTCTTGAAGCGCTGCCCAAACGAAGGAATGGCGCCCTGGGCCTCGTCGAGAAAGATCCGCTCGACCCGCGGCAGGGGGATGAACATCGTGATCAGATCGATGTTCGGCTCCTCCCCACGCGCGAGCTGCCGCAGCCAGTCGTCGAACGAATCGAGGTTGATCCCGCGCATCGTCACCCCCGCCGGCGAGAGGGACAGGAGCATCCCGAAGAACTTCTCCTTCGGGTTGACGAGATTGACGATGACCAGCGCATTGCGCTCGAAGCCTTCGATCATGCCGGCTCGGAGTTTAGCTGAGCGGGGGTTGCGGTGCGGGGTGGCGGGGTGGCGGGGCAGGTACCAGATAACGGGTAACGGGTATCGGGTATCGGGATCGCCGGATAACGAACAACGGACAACGGCATTGGCCAGGATAGACTCGAAACATGACCCGTGCCGTCGTTCTGCTTTCCGGAGGTCTCGATTCGGCCACCGTGCTCGCCATCGCCCACAGTGAAGGGCGGACGTGTCACGCCATTTCGTTCGTCTACGGACAACGCCATGAGATCGAGCTGGCTGCTGCGAAACGCGTGGCCGCCGCCATCGGCGTGGAAGAGCACGTCATCTTTCCCCTCGACCTCCGGGTCTTCGGGGGCAGCGCGCTGACGGCCGACATTGACGTGCCGAAGGACGCCGTGGGTGCCGTGGGGATCCCGGTCACTTACGTCCCCGCCCGCAACACGATCTTCCTCTCCCTCGCTCTGGGCCTGGCCGAAGCGCGGGAGGCGGAGGAGATCTGGATCGGGGTCAATGCCGTCGATTACAGCGGGTATCCCGACTGCCGCCCGGAGTTCCTCGATGCCTTCCAGCAGGTGATGCTGCGCGGCACCAGGAGCGGCATCGAACATGGCATCCCGCGCCTCGAGACTCCTCTCCTGACGATGACCAAAGCGGACATCGTCCGGCGCGGCACAGCTCTCGGCGTCGACTACGCGTTCACCCACTCCTGCTACGACCCGGCGCCGGACGGCCGTGCCTGCGGGCACTGCGACTCGTGCATCCTGCGGCGACGCGGATTCGAAGAGGCGGGGGTCGAGGATCCGACCGTGTACGTCTGAACGCTAAACGCCTTTCACGTCGGCACCCCAAATGTGCTTGTGCAGTTGCGTCTGGAAGCGAGCCGGTACGCGATCGTGGAGCATCCACTCGGCCAGTGTCTTCATGTCCATCTCTCCCCACACGGGCGAGAAGAGCACGGTCCAGCGGCCGAGCTGCCTTTCTTCGAGGACACGGCACGCCCACTCGTAATCGGCGCGGCCGGCGATCACGAACTTGATCTCGTCGTGGGGACGCAGATGTTCGAGATTCTCCCAGCGGTTCTTCTCCACCTCGCCGGAGCCCGGGCACTTGACGTCGAGAATGATCTTCGCGCGCGGGTCCACCGGAGTGATGTCGATCGACCCGGACGTCTCGATCAGCACCTCGAAGCCGTCCTCGGCGAGACGCTGAATGAGCTCGAAGGCCTCGCTCTGTGCCAGCGGCTCACCCCCGGTGATCTCCACGAGCCTGCAGTCATAGCTCCGCACGCGCGCCATCACCTCGTCGAGCGACATCCGCTCACCGCCGCTGAATGTGTATTCCGAGTCGCACCAGCGGCAACGAAGATTGCAGCCCGTGAGCCTCACGAAGACGCACGGCCGGCCGGCGTGCGTCGATTCGCCCTGAATGCTGTGGAAGATCTCCGTGATCCGCATCTGCGAGGATGATGAATGACGAATGACACGCGATCAATTTCCGGCAAGCGGAATCTGATCTGTGTCACTCTGAGCAACGTGGGGATAAACACATGAAACCGCCGCGTCTCGACCACATCGGCATCGCCGTGCGCTCCCTCGCGGCCGCGAAGATCTACCAGGATCTCGGACTGGCCATCGATCACGTCGAGGTGGTCGAGACGCAGAAGGTGCGGACCGCGTTTCTCTCGGTGGGGGATGCCAATCTTGAGCTGCTGGAACCGGCCGGTCCCGACTCCACGATCGCGAAGTTCATCGAGAAGCGGGGCGAAGGGATCCATCACATCTGCTTACGCGTCGACGATCTGACGGCACACCTGGAGGCACTGAAGGCGAAGGGATATCGCCTGATCAACGAGCATCCTGTGCCCGGCGCCCACGGCTGCCGCGTGGCGTTCCTCCACCCGAGCGCCGGCAACGGCGTTTTGTTGGAACTGAGCGAGAAGGTTGAGTGAGCACGCGGCGCGACCCACCAAGGAATTGACAACCGATACCACGGTACCTGGTACCCGGTACCTGGTACCCGGTACCTGGTACCCGGTACCCGATCCCCCCGCCTCGCTCGGGATACACTCACCCGCATGTCCGAACTGAACGTCTATGAGCTGTTGAACCGCAAACGCCGCGGTGCCCCGATGCAGCCGCGGGAGATCGAGCTGTTCGTCGAGCGCTACACGCGCGGCGACATCCCCGACTACCAGATGTCGGCGCTGCTGATGGCCGTGGCCATCAACGGCATGACCGGCGAGGAAATGGCCACGCTGACCCAGGCCATGCTCCGCAGCGGCGAACAGTGGCACCTGCGCGACAGTTACGACTTCATCGCCGACAAGCACTCCACCGGCGGCGTGGGCGACAAGGTCTCGCTCGTTCTGTCACCGTGGGTGGCGGCCTGCGGGGTGAAGGTGGGGATGCTCTCCGGCCGCGGCCTCGGCCACACCGGCGGGACGCTCGACAAGCTGGAGGCCATTCCGCGCTTCAACGCCCGCCTCTCGCGCGCCGAGTTCGAGCGCTGCGTGCACGAGGCCGGCTGCGTCATCTCGACGTCCACCGAGGGCATCGCACCGGCGGACAAGAAGATCTACGCCCTGCGTGACGTCACCGGCACGGTCGAGTCGCTGCCGCTCATCACCGCCTCGATCATGTCGAAGAAGCTGGCCATGGGGGCCTCGGCGCTCATTCTCGACGTGAAGACCGGCAGCGGCGCCTTCATGCGCGCTTACCAGGACTCGAAGGCCCTGGCCCAGAGCCTCATCGCCGCCGCCGCCGGCAGCGGGACGAAGGTGGAAGCGCTCATCACCGACATGGACCGCCCCCTGGGCGTGGCCGCCGGCAATGCCAACGAGATCGTGGAGACCATCGAGGTGCTGAAGGGCCACGGCCCCGCGGACGTCGAGGATGTGACGCGCGCCCAGTGCGAGCGCATCCTGGTCATGTCCGGCAAGTACGATGAGGCATCGGCCCGCGTCGCGCTCGACGACGCGCTCCGCTCCGGCCGGGCCCTGGAACAGGCGCGCAAGTGGATCGCCGCCCAGGGCGGCGACCCGGAGATCGTCGACGACTACTCGCGCCTCCCCCAACCGCGCACGACGATCGAAGTGAAGGCGCCGCGCTCCGGCTACATCGGCCACATCGACACCTACCAGGCCGGCATGTTCACCGTCGACCTCGGCGCCGGCCGCAAGAAGGCCGATGACGTCATCGACTACGCCGCCGGCGTGATGTTCGACAAGCGGACAGGCGACGAGGTGAAGGCCGGCGAGCCCATAGCCCGCATCCAGCTCGGCCACGGCCAGCGCGATACGAACGAACTGGTGGCGCGCTTCCTGTCGTTCGTGGAGATCGGTGACGCGCCGCCCAACGGACGGCCGCTCGCTCACGAGCACCTGACATGAGCAGCGAGCAAGCTTATGAAGAAAAAAGAAACCGCCGCCATCGTCGATGACGACCCCCTCGACCACGAGATCGATTTCAGCAACGCTCGACCGAATCCCTTTGCGAGGGACTACTACAAGTCACCGAACCTTAGATTGCTCGCCCCGGATCTTCTCGAAGTCTTTCCAGACTCGGAATCGGTGAACGAGGCCTTGCGAACGCTCGTGCGCATCGGGACGGCTGCTATGCCTCAGAAGATAAAGATCTCCGCTCAGACCGCCACCGCCCCGAAGCCCACTCGGAAAAAGGCCCGTTCATGACCAAACCACGCGCCATCGTCATCGTCTGCGATTCGCTCGGCGTCGGGGAGCTGCCCGACGCGAAGGAGTTCGGAGACGAAGGATCGAACACTCTCGGACACGTCCTCGAGGCCCAGCACCCGAACCTGCCCAACCTGGCCAGGATCGGGCTGCTGCACACCCTACCGCAGCCGGCCAGCAGCGAGAACCCCCGCGGCGCCTTCGCCCGCATGGCCGAGGTCAGCGCGGGGAAGGACACCACCACCGGACACTGGGAGATGATGGGCCTTGTCGTCAAAGACCCGTTCCGCACCTACCCGCACGGCTTTCCCGCCGAGGTGATTCACGAGTACGAGCGCCGCATCGGGAGGAAGACCCTCGGCAACAAGCCCGCCTCCGGCACGGTCATCCTCGACGAGCTGGGCGAAGAGCACATGCGGACGGGCCGGCCCATCGTCTACACCTCGGCCGACTCGGTCTTCCAGGTCGCCGCGCACGAAGAGGTCATCCCCATCGAAGAGCTGTGGCGCATCTGTGCCGTGGCCCGCGAGCTCATGCGCGGAGAGCACAACATCGGCCGCATCATCGCCCGGCCGTTCGTCGGACCGGGGAAGGGCCGCTTCAAACGCACGGCCAACCGGAAGGACTTCTCGGTCCGCCCGACGGGCGAGACGGTCGTGGAGCGCGCTCACAACGCCGGCCGGCGCGTGGTCGGCCTGGGCAAGATCGCCGACATCTTCGACCGCGTCGGCATCGACGAGGAGATCCGCACCGAGTCGAACTCCGACGGCATGCGCAAGACCATCGACCTGGTGCGTGAATCGAGCGCCGGCTTCATCTTCACGAACCTCGTCGACTTCGACTCGAAGTACGGGCACCGCAACGACGCGGCGGGCTACGCCAGGGCCCTGGAGACATTCGACGGCGAGCTGGCCGAGCTCCTGACGAACCTGCGCCCCGACGACGTGCTCTTCATCACGGCCGATCACGGCTGCGACCCGACCGACGTCTCCACCGATCACACCCGCGAATACGTCCCGCTGATCCTGGCCGGACCTCGCGTCCAGCCGCTGGCCCTCGGCACGCGCACGACCTTTGCTGATCTCGGCTCGACGCTGGCCGAACATCTCGGCCTCTCGCGTGACGGGCTGCCCGGAACGAGCGTCCTGCAGGAGGTGCTCAAGTGAACCGAGCCGTGATCGCTTCGACGTTGTTCCTCATCGCCGGCGGCCTGGCGGCGCAGCCCCAGCCGTCCGCCGTGGCACGCGTGTCCGACGACTCTCGCGTCTTCGACCGCATCGCCGAAGCGAGCAGGAAGGACCTTCCACGCGACCTGCTCCGGCGCATCGTCGACCAGGACATCGACACCCTGCGCGGCCACCGGCCGGACGATACCTACCAGTACGCCGGCTACGAGCGGATGGAGGCTGCCCGCACCACCGAGTCGTACTCCGTCGATCCCGACCGCGCCGACCAGCTCTCCAAGCTCGAAGTGAAGGGCAGTTTCGCCTACCGCCTCATCATCTCCTCGCCGTCCCGGCGCATGCTCGTGACGAAGAACCGCCGCGTCTACCTCGATCACGTGGAGATCGAGTACATGCCGCAGAGCTCCCGGACCACGAAGATCCAGACCGTGAAGCTGGGCGTCTGGCTCGAGCCGAACGACACCAAGACCGTGGACTTCGACGAGATCTCCCGCAGCGCCACTGCCCGCCTGTACGCCCGCGCCGACAAGGAGACCGGCTACGGCAACGTCGACGTCACCCTGCTCGAAGCGCGCGTGTTCGACGATCCCAACTCCCCCTACGCCGATGCCGTGACCAGTCTGAAAGCCATCAGCAAGGCCCTCGACCACGATGACGCCGGCTCGATCCGCGCCCAGGCTCAGCGCCTGGGTCAGGAGCTGCCGTCGACGGCATCCAGCAGCCCGTCGCGCGCCGCGGTCGACGTCGTCGCGTCGCGCGCGGAGCCCGCCCCAACGACGACGGCGGAACGGGCGCCGTCCGCGGATGTCCCCGAGCTGGAAGCCATCGAAGACCTGCTCACCGGGAGTGACGTCGAACGGCGGCAGGGGCTCGACCGGCTGCATCAGCTCATTCGGAAACTGAGGCACTAACTAGTTCCTGTCCTTGGCGTGCGTAAATGCAAGAAGATAAAGACAGATAAGGCGC
>CAZYTO010000058.1:0-983 GCA_964650405.1 uncultured Thermoanaerobaculia bacterium
CATCGCGAGTGACCGACCGTTACATCGCAAGTGACGCCCGGTACATAGCAGGTGACCGTCGGTACATCGCGCGTGACCGACCGTTACATCGCAGGTGACCGCCGGTACATCGCGAGTGACCGACCGTTACATCGCAGGTGACGTCCGGTTCGTCGCGATTGACGTCAGGGACGCCGCTGGTGCCCCAGGCACGTCGCGCCCGGCCGCCGTTCCCCCGCGTGTAACCTCCCGTATCCCGCGGGTGACCTCCCGTTGCGCACACCCGCGCCCGCGTAGCCGGGCGCAAGATCCCTAGCCGACGGGTTTACCCGTGGGAAAAACCGGTCCAGCCCCATTTCCCCCGCCCGCTTCAGCGGGCGGAAGACGACAACAGCGGTTCGTCCACCCCGAGAGAAGAAAACGATGGACGGGGGACGGTTCACGCGGTTCATTTCCGTAGGGACTTTCGTTCAGGATGGCGAGTTTCTCATTTACTTCCTTCTTCCGCGCGCTGCTTCGCCGTGAACGACTCTCAATCCCGCGGCGCGCCACTCGACCACGCCGTCTTCCAGCCTTCGCGCGCGTCGCCCTTTGCGGGTCAGCGTGCGAACTGCCTCGACGGCAAGCATGCAGTACGGCCCGCGGCAGTAGGCGACGACCTCACGTCCCTTGGGTAATTCCGGCAGCCGCGAGCCCAGCTCCGCCAACGGAATCGACACCGCACCCGGCAGATGGCCGGCGACGTACTCCTCGCGCGGGCGAACATCGATGAGGATCGCTTCACCTTTACGCATGCGCTGCAGCAGCGTCTCGCGATCGATCTCCTCGATGTCCGCGGTTTTCTCGACGAGCGCCTGCCGCGCCACGCGCACCTCCGCGAGCTGCTCTTCGCCGACTTCCCTCAGGCGGACGAGAAGATCGCCGACGGCATCGGACGCCAAGCGATCCGTGACGTAGAAACCGTTCTTCTCCGCATCGACGAGACGCGCCCCGATGCGCTCCTC
>CAZYTO010000058.1:993-13401 GCA_964650405.1 uncultured Thermoanaerobaculia bacterium
CGCCGGGATCGCAGATCGTGGTCGTCGCGCTCCTGATCTGTTCGAGCGCGCAGAGCGCGGCTGAGATCTCCGCATCCCCTTCGGTGAGCGCGATCTCGTAGGGCCAGATCCGCTCGTGCAGCCAGAACAGGAGACCGACGTCGTCGCCGAGGCCCCGGCCGAGGTGCTGGGACGTGTGGCAGGGGGTTTTGACGAAGGGGGGGATGGCGATGCGGCCCGGGGCTGCAAGCGCTTTTCCGGGCCGGGCGAGATGGATGTCCAGATCGGGATTACTCATTGCGTCTAATTTAGTAATCAATTGAATACTTGTCAAGCGCCGCGATCGGACTTACATTGCCGGCGATGCGATCGCAGCAGCTCGTGACCGCCGGCGTCATCGCCGGCGTGTTCGTCCTCATGCTCATCTTCGAGCGCCTCCGGCCTTTACGCCGGCCGATCGAGCCGAAGCTGCGCCGGATCGCGCGGAATCTGACGACGGGTGGCGCCGCCTACGCGTTGATCACGTTGCTCGGTGCGCCTCTCCTCGTGCCGCTGGCGAAGTGGGTCGCCACGCGGCACATCGGTCTGCTGAACGTAACCGGGATCTCCGGCGCTTTGAACGTGATCGTCGCGGTCGTCTTACTCGACTATACGCTTTGGATCTGGCACTTCGCGAACCATCGCGTGAGCTTCCTCTGGCGCTTCCACCTGGTGCATCACGTCGACCGCGATCTCGACACCTCGACGGCGCTGCGTTTTCACTTCGGCGAACACGCGCTGTCCATCGTCTACCGCGCCGCGCAGATCACGCTCATCGGCGCGTCGGCCGAGGCGCTGTGGGTGTGGCAAGTGATCCTCTTCGCGTCGATCCTCTTCCACCACGCGAACGTGCGACTTCCGGCCGCAGTCGAACGTTGGCTCGTTCGCATCATCGTCACACCTCGCATGCACACCATCCATCATTCGACCCAATTCAGCGAAACCGATAGCAACTGGTCCAGCCTTCTCTCCGTTTGGGACTATCTCCACCGCACGATTCTTCTCTCCGTTCCTCAAGAGGACATCACGGTCGGCGTGCCCGCGTATCGAGACGCGCGCGACGTGACCATCGGACGCATTCTCCTCATGCCGTTCCGGCCGCAGCGCCGCGACTGGCATCGCGCCGACGGCGCACTGCAAACGCGCGATCACGCCGCTTCACCCGTGATGCTTGCACCATGACCGACCCATCGGCGCCGGCACCATCGCTGTTTCTCGAAACGCTTCGCTGCGAGATCAAGCGCGAGTACGCAGAAGTCGCGACGAACCCGACCAAAGGATTCCACTTCCACACCGGTCGCACGCTCGCCGCGCTCCTCGGCTACAACGACGAGATGCTGGAGGGCATCCCCGAGGAATCAGTCTCGCGTCTCGCCGGCACGGGCAATCCGTTCGCGCTCGGCGTACTCAATCCCGGCGAAACGGTCGTCGAGCTCGGATGCGGTGCGGGCATGGACACGCTCATCGCCGCGCGTATGGTTGGAACGAGCGGCCGCGTCCTGTCGATCGACATGACCCCGGAGATGCTCGACCAGGCGCGCCAGGCAGCGTCGCAGATGGGCGCAACGAACACCGACTTCCATCTCGGCTACATCGAGAACATTCCGCTTCCCGACGCATCTGCAGACGTCATCATCTCCAACGGCGTGATCAACCTTGCGCCGGACAAGAAGAGGGCGTTTCAGGAGATGCACCGCGTGCTCAAGCCAGAGGGCCGCCTGCAGATCGGCGACATCATCGTGCAGAAGGCGGTGCCGGAGTCGGCGAAACGCAACATCGATTTATGGGCCGGCTGAATCGCCGGCGCTCTGCTGGAAGCAGAGCTAATCGCGATGCTCGCGGAATGCGGTTTCGATGAGATCGAGGTTCCGTGGAAGGCGGATGTGTTCCGCGGCGCGCCGCAGGACAAGAACTCGGCGTCATTCGGAACGCTCGGCGTGAACTTCCGGGCGAGGAAGACGGCGGCGACTCAACGTCAACCCGAGGCAACTCAAGTCGAGGCACAAGCGGTCTGACGTAACCCGTTGGACTTTCACGGCGTCCCAAATCGGAAGACAATCGCATCATGCGAAACCGATCTCTCGCCGTGATTGCGGTTCTTCTGCTCGCGCAATTTGCAACGGTGCGAGCAGAGGAACCCGCCGCCGCCCCGAAGCCGTGGGAACCGCTGTGGCGGTTTGAGACGCACGGGTGAGTGTTCATCTCGCCGACGGTCGTTGGCGATGCGGTGATCGTCGGTTCCTGCGCCGGCACTGCCTACGCGCTGGACCGCAAGACGGGGAAACCGATCTGGTCCTACGACACGAGAGCGGACGGTTCGGCGGCACAGTTCCACGGCGAACCGCTCCTTCTCAGCGGTCGCGTGGTCGTTCCGACCGACGCCGACCCCAAAGGCCACATCTACGCCTTCGACTCCGCAACCGGCGATCTGCTGTGGAAGCTTGCGTTCAATCAGGGTGTCGCCACGACACCACTGCTGATCGACGGACGAATCGTCGCTGTTTCCGCCGAAGGGGATGTCGTCGCGATCGGTCCGGCGAAGGGAGAGGTCGCGTGGCATCAGATGCCGGCCGGCGCGCTCAAACCACAACCGTACATTTCCTCGCCGACGTACGCCGGAAAGCGCGTCTTCATCGCCGACAACACGGGCAAGCTTTTCGCGCTGAACGCGGCGACCGGCGAAACGATCTGGCAGAAGACCCTTCCCGCCCGAACGACCACGGCTCTCGTCGTGAACGGCGACACACTGCTCTTGGCCACGCTGGACGGCTATCTGAACTGGATCGCCACCAATTCGGGCGACGTGAAGAAACGCGTTCGCTTCGACGAGGGGCGGCCGTATGGCACACCGATCCTCGCGCCACCGCTGCTCTACGTTCTCGCCGCGGGCGCGAAGGGAACGCTCCTCGCGCTCGACCCTGAAAGCGGCGCGATCAAGTGGAAGCGCGAAACGCCGAAAGAATGGACGACGTATCGCCCGCTCGTGACCGGCTCGATTGTTATCGTGGGAAGTGAAGAGAAAGATCTTTGCGCGTTCGATGGCACGAGCGGCGAGATGCGGTGGTGTCGTTCGGTCGGGCAAATCCCGCGCGGCCTGGGCGTGTCGAGCGACGGAATCCTCTACGCCGGCTCGCTCTCCGGGGTCGTGCAAGCGTTCCCGCTCGAAAACATGAAGCAGCCGTAGCAGCTATGGCGTCGCGAGCGTCTTGTCGAGCATCGCTTGCCACTCTCGGCTATCGCGCCGGAGCGCTTGAATCTCATTCGCGGTGGAAACGCGCTCCTGCTCGATCGCTGAAAGCCGCTCCTGAATCGCCGTCATCCGACTCTTCGCGTACGACAACTGCGCCCGCTGCGGGTCCGACTCCGCCATCGGCTCGAGGCGCTTCACCGCGGACTCGATATCGGTGTTCTCAGCGCGAAGCGTGCGGCTCTCCTCGTCGAGCTTCTTCAGCGTCGCTTCCGCTGTTGTGATCTGCGTCGCCGCGAACATGACACGGCGCAGCAGCACGTCCGCTTTCTGGATATCGGTTTGATGCTTCAGCGCCGTCTCGATCCTCTTTAATGTGTCCGAGATCTCGCCAAGCTCGCCTCGCTGCGCGGGCGGAACGTTGGATTGAGCGCTAAGCGAGAAGGTGATCACGATCGACAATGAGAGCGTCAGCAACTTCTTCATCTCGTGCTCCTCTGTCGAAGTGTAAACCCTCCGGACATCACTCTCCCGGCACGTATGCGATCGCGTCAACTCTTCATCAACTCTTCCTACGATGCTTCCGCGGCTGGCGAGGAGCCATCTCGTGGCTGTCCGCGGACGACCGCCTTTCGCATCGAAACCTTCGATCGCAAGGAAGTTATCGTTGATTCAGGTAGTCGCCCAGGCGAAGGCGTTGTCCGTTGGCCCTCTGGCGACATAGGCCAACCGGCACATGCGCGTCGCCACCGGCCGGTCCAGATTCATGGCATGAAGATACTGGTGCTGGTTCTCACGTTCCTACTCGCCTCATCCACACCCATCGCCGCACAGGCCCCGGCCGACGCCAACGCGGAGCTGTTCAAGGCCGTCCGCGACCGGGATGCGGCGAAAGTGCAGTCGATGCTCGAGGCCGATCCTTCCCTGGCCGATGCGACCACGAGCAAGGGGCGTCCCCTCGTCACCGTTGCGCTCTTCACGCTGGTCAACAACGAGGCGTTCATTCCGGCGGCGAAGAATCAGGTGCTGCAAGTGATCCTGGCGCGCCACCCGAAGCTCGATCTCTGGCACACCGCCGCGCTCGGGACTCCGGCGGAGCTCTCGAAGATCCTGAGGCCTGATCAGATCAACGCGCTGAACGACTTCGGCTGGGCGCCGTTGCACATGGCGGCGTTCGGCGGAAACGCAGCGAACGTCAAGCTGCTCCTCGACCGCGGCGCCGACATGAGGCTCCGGGCAAAGACGAAGTTCCGCAACGCGGCGCTCCTCGTGGCCATGCTCACCTCGGACTACGAGACGGTGAAGCTCCTGCTCGACCGCGGCGCCGACGTCCTGGAGCGGCAGGGCGAAGGCGATACGGCCCTCCACGAAGCGGCGGCCAGCGGCAACCTGGAGATGGTGAAACTGCTCGTCGAGCGCGAGTCGGATCTCGAAGCGCGCGACGACGAGGGCAAGTCGCCGCTCGACTACGCGGTCGAGAGAAAACATGACGAGGTGGCCGCCTACCTCCGGTCGAAAGGAGCGAAAACGAAGTGACAAAGGGCGGCGTCCCTCTGCATCGCGCGTGAGCAGCGGCTCACGCGGGGCACGCGGAGGACGCGGAGAGGGAGCCTCCTCTGACGACCGGCATCATCTGGGCCACCTGGCACCTGCCGGTGATTCTGCTCGGCAACTACCACAACAACTCTCAGACGGCACTGCCCCGCTGGGGGCAGGTGGCGATGTTCTTCATCTGCGTGGTGTCCGCCGCCGTGATCATGGCCTACCTGCGGCTGAAGTCCGGCAGCCTCTGGACCGGGGCGGTGTTCCACGCCAGTCACAACATGTTCATCCAAACCGTCTTCAACCCGCTGACCATCCAGTACCGCGACACGGCGAAGTACACCGACGAGCTGGGCCTGGTGCTGCCGCTCACCATGGTCCCCCTGGCGATCTACTTCTTCGTGAGGGGACGACGCGAATTCGGCTGAGCGATGTCTTGTGTGACAAAGCGATACACTCCGTCACGCACTCTTCCGCAAGGCCGATGATTCTCGCCGCCCTACTCCTCGCGTCGCGCTTCGAGCTGCAGAGCAACTTCTGGGTCAACCTGCATCAACGATTGCAGAACGATTCGGCAGGTACCACGGCGAGCCTGAACGGTGACGAGTGGAAGCAAGCCGTCGACGCATATCGCGCGCGCTTCGGACGCCGCTCCCCATTCCTCGATCCCGAGCTCGTGGCCATCAACGACGTGCTTTCGAACACGCGCGATGAGGATGAGCCGCGCGGCCTCCCCGATCCCGTGCGCGAGATCCTGCTGCGCATCGCACCGTTCTATCGCCGCGCGCAGTGGGCCGCCGACGATCGCGCCAACCGGTTCTGGATCGCGTCCGTGGAAGGGATGCTGCACGATACCGAGGCTGATCTCATTCGCGAGCATGAGCGCGTGTATGGGACGACGTGGCCGGCCCGGATACGTGTCGACGTCTCGCCATTCGCCGGCCCTTTCGGCGCGTACACCACGGGCGACGCAAAGCTCACGCACACGACGGTCTCGAGCCGGGACCCGGGCTACCGCGGTTTTGCGGCCCTGGAGATGCTGATGCACGAGAGCTCTCACGGCGTCATCGATGAGCCGCTGGTCGGCGACCGCGCCAGGCTCACCGCCGAGGGCGCCCCCGACGGTCTGTGGCACGCCATCATCTTCTACACGTCAGGCGAGCTGACCAGGCGCGTGCTGGCGTCACGTGGCGTGTCCGATTACGTTCCCTACGGCTATGCGCACGGCAACTACAAGCGCGGCCTGTGGCCTTCGTACCTGCCACCGCTGGAGAAGTTCTGGCAGGCACACATCGACGGAAAGCTCTCGCGCGATGAAGCGATCGACCTCTTCCTGCGACAGCTCATCCTTGATTGAGCCGGCCGGTTGCCGGTCGAGCTCAGGGTTTCCCCACGGCACGCCGCTTCGCGGGGCGGAGTCGTGCTCGGCAACTACCACAACAACAACCAGGCGGCCCTTCCCCGGTAAGCTCGGGTGGTAGGATGACCGGTCAGCATCAAGGAGTAGATCGTGCGTGGTTTGCTGTCCATCCTCCTACTTCTCGGTTCCGCACTTCTCTTCGGAGCATCCTGGCAACCGATCGGTCCGTGGTTCGGAGACGTCGTTTCCCTGGCTGTTGAGCCATATCCAACGGTGCCGGGCACTCTGTATGTGGGGACCGTCGCGCATGGGGAGCAAAAGCCGGGCTTCGCCAAGTCGACGGACGGCGGCGCTTCCTGGCATTGGCTTTTCGCTGATGACGACGGGCTGGCCGGCACCAGTGTGACGAAACTCCGCTGTTCCAGGGAGCGGCTTTACGCTGGGACAAATGCCGGAGTGTTTTCCGTGGATCTGAATCACTGACGCCATGCGCAATGCCGCAAGAACGATCATCGCCCTGGCCCTGGCCATCTGCATTTCCTGTGGAGACTGCCCGCGCGCCGATGATCACGCTCGCTATGAGCCGGTCGTGGCGAAGATCCAGTCCCTCGGACTGAAGGCGGGCGAACGCCGGCAGTATCGCCTCGACGATCCAGGCAATGTATCGACGTTGCATCTGGACTCCGATAGCCGGTCACCCCTGCGCGGACAGGGTGCTGGAACGGTCTGGGTCGAGAAGGACAAGCAGGGGCACCTCCTCATCGCCATCGAGAGGCTCGACCGCGGGCACGCCGGGGAGTGGGGCTATCTCCACGCCGATCGCGGCGTGAAGCTGAGCCGCGGGCAATCGACCGAAGGGCCGGGCCGCGAGTGGACGCTCGACTGCGATCTCGGCAACGGCTGGTGGAGCGTCTCCTATCGCCTGGGCTAGCCGCTGACGTGAAAGAAAACCCTTTACTTCAGATACTGCCCGAACCACTCCACATACCGCTTCTCGATGTCCACCTGCCGCAGCGGATCCTCGGGACCGTGGCCGCTGACGGGGTAGGCGATGAACTTCACCGGCACGTCGTTGTCCCGCAGGGCGCGGTACATCTCGTACGACTGCACGACGGGCACGCGGACATCTCCAGTGTCGCTCATGATCAGGGTTGGCGTTGTAATGCTCCTGGCGTACGTGATCGGCGACTGGTCGATGTACTTCTTCGCGTTCTCGCCCTTGTACGGTGAGCCCCAGGTCAGGCGGCGGCCAGGTCCACCGTCGCCGAGGACGTACTGGTCGACCAGGTTGTTGACGGCGGCGCCGGAGACGGCGGCCTTGAAGATCGGGTAGTGGCCGATCATCCACGACGTCATGTAGCCGCCGTAGGACCAGCCGCCGACGGCGATGCGGGTCGGGTCGACAAAACCCTTCTTCTTCAGGGCCTCGATGCCGGCCATGACGTCACGGCCGGGACCGGCTCCGGAGTCGTCGAGGATGGCCCGGGTGAACTCGTCACCGGCGTTGTCGCTCCCGCGGTAGTTCGGCTGGAAGACCACCCAGCCCCGCGCGGCGAGCGACTGCGGGATCGTGGAGAACGACGTCGTCGACGACGAGCGCGGACCGCCGTGGATGTAGAGCACCAGCGGATACTTCTTCGCGGAGTCGAAGTCCGGCGGATAGGTGACGATGCCGTCCAGGTCCATGCCGTCGCTCTTCCAGGTGAGGACATCGCTCTTCCCGATCTGGCGTTCGCTGATCCAGTCGTTGAAGTGCGTCAGTTGGCGCGGCTTGCCGCCGTTCTCGACGACGTACAGCTCGCGCGGATGGGAATCCGTCGAGCCGGTGAAGGCGATAACGCCGCTCGCGGCGACCGAGGCGTCAGGCCAGAAGCCGTGCGTCGGATCGACGTCGCCGAGGTCGAGGCGTGTGGACTTGCCGTCGGAGACGCGGTAGTAACTGGTGCGTGCTCCGTCGTGTCCCGCGGTGAGAAACGACTTGCCGTCCGGTAGCCAGATGGCCCGGAAGAGGTTGCGGTCGAGGTCCGCGGTCACCTCTCGCGAGGCGCCGTCGCGCACGACCCAGATGGCGTTGTTGCTGCCGCGCTTGCCGCCGCGCGGGAACCAGTAGGCCACGCTCTTGCCATCGGGCGAGAACGCCGGCTGCCCTTCATCCAGTTCGGCGCTGGTGAGGCGTTTGACGTCGCCCGTGGCGACGTCCACGACGGCAATGCGCGCGGAGTTCGGATTGCCGGCGTGCGCGTTCTCCCGCCGGGTGATGGCGATCGACTTGCCGTCCGGCGACCAGGCCAGCGGCGAAGCGGCAGGGCCGGGAGGATGGGCGATGGGGAGACTCCAGGTACCGGAAGTGAGGCGCTTGGCCGCGCCGCCGTTCACCCCGACCAGCCAGATGTGCGAGGGCGCCGGTTCTTCGCGCATGAGGTAGTCGTCATCGCCGATCTCGAACGCCAGCGGCTTCTCTTCGGCCTTCGGCGCGTCGTCGGCGGTGACATACGCCAGTTGCGTCCCGTCCGGACGCCAGGCGAACTGCTGCACGCCGCGCGGCGCGTCGGTGATCTTGCGGGCATCCCCACCGCCCACCGGAAGAATCCAGATCTGCCGCTTGCCGTCCTTGTCATTCGCCAGGAACGCCACCCGCCCGTCCACCCCTATGCGCGGCGAGGCGATGCCGCGCCGATCGAACGTCAACGGCCGCTGCGCGCCGGTGGCCACGTCGACCGCGACGAGGTCGCTGTCGAACCGGTTGTCCCTGGCGTTGGCCCGGGCCACGACGATGATCACCGTCTTGCCATCCGCCGCGATCTGCGGATCGCTGGCGGAGACGAGGCGCAGCCGATCATTCGGTTGCCAGCGGTCGGCTGCGGCGAGGGCGGGGGGTAGCGTGGCGGTGAGGAGGAGAAGGGCCATGCCGATGCGCTTCATGAGCGCGAGAGCGTAGCACTGTCGATCGAAGAGAGCTGAGAACATCTCACACATCGCCAGAACAGCCAGGGGAAGCCTGCTCGTTGCATCCCGTCATAAACGGTCTGCACAACGTGCCCGTCGGACAATGCGAACCAGGATGTGACGTTCACCACGACAAACAGGCCGAGCCCAAAGGCGAGCGTGGACGTGAAACGGTTCATCGATGACCCAACGGACCCGCCCTTCGCGGCCCGGCCCGAGCGCGAGATCATAACTCCTGGCGCATCACACTTCCTCAATATGCCGTCAGATCGTAGTCCGGCGCGCACTCCACGCGCGTTCCAAATCAATGTGACAAACTGCTGCCGTGACAACGTCGCTCGACACGCTCGAGGGCCGCCTCGGTGCGAAGTGGCATGCGATCCGCGCGGCCCGGCAGCGGACAGATGACGTGGCTGGGAGACTCTCCGCGACGCTGACGGATCTACACGATAACAACTGCTCGGTAGTCGTGACCGGCTCGCTCGGTCGGGCCGAGGCGACGGAGGGCAGTGACGCGAGCGCAGCATGAAGGAATGGGGCATCCGGAACGTGAAGCTGCGCTTTTCACGGAAGCTCCTCTTCGTCTGGGGATTGCTTGCGGCGTTTTCCGGCGAGCTTTTCGCGCCGCCCGAGCTCTACCTGGTGGAGAATGACGAGCAGTTCTACCTCATGCTCGCCGATCTGATCCGCAGCCAGACCGATGTCACACCGCTGGAGTTACTCGCCCGTGTCGTTCTCGACGCCCGTGCCGGCGGACTGCCCGCTCATCATCGAGTCGATGATCCCAGCCGACCTGATCGAGCACGAGCTCGATACCGTGAGTGCGCTCTTCGACGCCACTGCACCCCAGGCCGCGATCGCCTGAGACCGGCGGATGCGAAGCGACAACCGGCGGCGTGAGGACTGGATTGCCTCGGCGCTGCTGGCGCTGCTGGTGATCGTTGCCTTTGCCAACGTCGTCTTCGGCGGGCGCTCGCTCGTCGTCTCCGACAGCCACAACCCGCTCGACTACCGCTTGCGCGGGCCCGATGCGGTGCCGGTGGAGGAGTGGACGCAGCGCGGGCTCGTCGTGTATCCCAACTTCCGGGATGTCGCCTCGGCGGTGATGCAGACCGACCCGTCGCGCGAGTTTCTCCGGCGCAGCCTCCGGCGCGGCGAGCCTCCGTTCTGGGATCCGTACCTCGGCGGCGGGGCGCCGTCGTTTGCGTCGCTCGTGCCGGCGTATCTCTTTCCGCCGTCGCTGGTGGTGGTGCTACTCGGCAACGGCCGGCTGATCACCAACATCTACATCCTGCTGCTGATCCTCACTGCCGGCGTCCTGACCTATTTCTTCCTCCGGCGGCACGTCGCGCACTGGCTGGCGGCGCTGGCGGGCGCCGTGGCGTTCATGCTGTCCGGCGCGGTGGTGACGACGGCCCCCTCCGTCGTCGGGCAGCCCGTCGCGCTCTTCTCGCTCCCGCTGCTCGTGACGGCGCGGCTCCTCGATGAACCGGGTGCGCGGCGCGCGGCGCAACTGGCCCTCGCGTTTGCCTTCGTGGCCACGGCCACGTTCCCGCCCGGGTTGCTGCAGGCGTTCGGGATGGCGGTCCTGTACCTGCTCCTCTCGCGTCCGCGGCTCCGGACCGTGGGCTGGTTCGCGGCGGGAGCGGCCGTCGCGCTGGCCGTCGTGGCCTTCGCCTATCTGCCGGCGATCCCGCTAATGGCGGAGACGACGCAGATCCGCGAGTACTACCAGCACGCAGCCCACCCCTTCATGCCGCCGAAGGTTCTCCCGCAGATTCTCTCGGCGAGGATCGACGGCGGCCTGCCGACGTATGCGAATCCCGCGGTGGGCTTCATCTACGGCGTCCACCTGTACTACGCGGGCATCGCCGTACTGCTCCTGGCCGGCGCCGGCGCCCTGGCGCGGGCCAGCGGACGCGCGCAGGTGCTGCAGGCAACCGCGCTCGTGGTGGCCGCGTTCTCCATGCTGAAGATCTTCGGCGTGCCGCCCGTGCAATGGATCGAGCACGTGCCACTCCTGCGTAGCTTCCACTACGCCGCCTACCTGGGGATGGGGCTGGCCTACGCGATGGCCCTCCTGGCTGCCCTCGGCGCCGATGCGCTGCTGGGCGGGCGGGCCAGGGCGTGGCACGTGATCCTTCCCGGCGCGGCGCTGGCGGCGGCATTGATCGTGATGCGCGTCGCCACACGGGCGCGGGTGGCTGTGCATCCCAACGGCGCACGCTGGCTCGCCGACTGGTGGCTGCTGATCGTGTACCTCGCCCTGGCGGGCATCGCCTCGTGGATCGCCCTGCGCCGGCCGCCGTCGCGGCTCGCCCTCGCGCTGGCCGTGCTGGTCCTGGCCGCGGAGGGCATCGGCAACAGCGCCTATCCGCGTCCGCGGCCATGGGACCTCTATTCGCGTCCGCCGCGCTACATCGAGCTGATGCTGGCGCGCAACACCGGCGGGCGCGTGCTGCCCATGCCGATCTTTCCGGCGAACACCGAGTCCGTCTTCCGCCTGCCGACGCTGGACTCGATCCTGACCGCATCGCCGCGCATGTACGAGCTGTACCGGCGCTACTTCGGGCCGATCCCCGACGTCATCCTGCGCGAGTCGACGCGCATCCCGCCGGAGCGCGTGCTCGACGCCGCGAACATGGAGTACTTCGCCATCGTCTCCAGCGACGCCGCCAATCTCGCCGAGGTGGCGCGGCGCGGATACGAGACGCTCTACGCGGACGACTACATGCACCTCGTCCGCCGGGCCACGCAGGCGCGGTACACGTTCACGTCGCAGTACGAGGTGCTCGACGGGAACCGCGCGCTGGCCGGCCTCCCTGCCCTGCCGCGCGGCAGCGTCTTCGTGGAAGAGAGGCCGCACTTTGCCTCGACGGCCGGCCCCGACGTGGTGCCGCGCATCATGAAGTTCGGCCTCGACGAGGTGGTGATCCGTGTCGACGCTCCGCGCGCCGGCCTGCTGGTGTGCTCGGAGAGCAACATGAGCGGCTGGTCCGCGACCGTGGAGGGACGCCCGGCGCGCATCCTGGCCGCGAACTATGCATTCCGCGCCGTCGAGGTCCCGCCGGGCTCACACACGGTGCGCTTCGCCTATCACCCGCCCGGCTGGAATGCCGGTGTCGCCATCTCCATTGCCGGGTTGCTGCTCTGCGTGTTGGGAATGGCTGCCGGACGACCGCCTCGGGGAATGGTTTCGGTGGAGGACGGACAATCCTTTCCGTCCCCCTGACAGAATGACGCCGAGGCTGCGATTTCGGAGGATTCGCGGTTTGACGGACAGGATTGTCCGTCCTCCACTTCGGAGGATTCGCGGTTTGACGGACAGGATTGTCCGTCCTCCACTTCGGAGGAT
>CAZYTO010000058.1:13501-22224 GCA_964650405.1 uncultured Thermoanaerobaculia bacterium
TCGCGGTTTGACGGACAGGATTGTCCGTCCTCCACGCGCATTTACGATCGCGACTTTCGCGCCGCCTGCGCCTTGGCCGTGCTCTGTTTGACCCTCAGCTTCACGATCCTCGCAATCAAACTGTAGGGAATCGGTTGATCGAGCGGGAACTGCAGATTGCCCTTCTCGCCGGCGTACTTTGACACCGCCTTCACCAATGCGGCGTCGCCGCGGACGGGCGGGTAGAACCCGATGTGCTTTTTGAACGCTGCGAAATACACCAGTGTGCCGTTCAGGGTGAAGGCAGGGATCCCGTAGCTGATGGTCTCCTCGGCGGCGGGTGCGGCTTGGCGCACCGTCGTGCGGATGTTCTCCAGGATTTCCCGAATCTCCGGCGGGAAAGGGGCGATGTACGCTGCGATCGTCTTCGGCTTCGCCTGGTTGGCCATCGTCCTCTCCTCAGTATCTTCTCACCACGAAAGCCACAAGTAGCGCTCCCACGCCAGCTCAATCAGAAGCGGAGCGGCAACGCCGCACAGGACCACCGTGAACGAGGCCAGTACGATCGCTACGGCAGTGAACTTGATGTGGAGAACGCTCAGCTTCCGCCGCCGCACCAGGTCACGGAACATGGCCACGGCAGCGGCAATTGCCAGCGCCCCCCAGATCACGATACTTCCGATGGCGCAGATGCGATAGGGCAACCACTCGTCCAGCGCAGTGAGCGCGGCTGCCTTCTGAGCGGTGGCGATGAGATGCGCCCGCTTACCGGCGATGCGCGCGATCTCTGCATCGCGAAGGACATGGAATCGATACCGGCCGTACGATCCCAGGACGTACCAGAGTCCAGCATACGCCAGGTAGCCGAGCGCTACCCATAGCAGGATCTGCACACGCGTCGCGCGTTCCGCCGGCAGCTCCCGAGCCGCTGGAGCAAGCGAACGACGTCGCGTCTCGCGTGACGGCTTCTTCATCAGGCGATTTCCACCGCCGTCGCGAGCGAGTGATCGGCGATCAGAACGCGCATGAGCGCTTTTCCACCTCGGCGCACAGCGCGTCGCGCAACGGAAGCGTGTGCTCGCGAAAGCGGATCACCTGCGCGTACCGGCCCGCGGCCACGCGCTCCTCGCCGTAACGCTCGTATCGCGGCGGCGCCTCGCAGTCGATGGCCGTCCAGTCGGCGACGCGATGGAGAGCTTCGTGTCGAAACGCCTCCGCGCCGTGGCGCGACACCAGCTCGTCGATGTCGCTCAACGAGGCAGCCTGTCCGCGGGCCCCGATCATCTTGGCGGCAAATTCCGCGGCCCCGAGCTCGACCACGATGGCGCCATCGCCGGCCGCGCGGGGAGGATCGACCACCGGGTACTCGTACTGATTCGCAGGGACGCCGGCCATCGCGATTGCCGCGCCGGCGATGAGGCGGCAGAGATCGTGGACCGGGTTGTAGCCCTCCGCGGCATCGCTCACGACGATCGCCGGCTGGTCCCTCTCCAGTTGCGCGGCGAGGTCCGCGGCAAGAGAGAGCAGGAGCGCGGTATTGCGCTCCAGGATCATGGCGTAAGCCTCGCGGTCGGAGAGGCGGCCGAAGATCGCCCCTCGCTGCGCGCCGAGGCCGTGGAGAAGGTCTGCCGTGCTGTCCAGGCGGGTTTCCGAGGAATGTCCCGAACCGTCCGTCAGAACGTGGACGGACGGTCTGGTCCGGGAAATCCAACCATGCAGCAGAAGCTCGTGCCCCGGGTGGGCAATGAGTAGGTGCGCCATGGGTTCGGGCGATTCATGATACTCCAACGATCTCGTACGCCGTTGCGGCCCAAGCGCCGCCATGCATCAATGGCTCACCGCGCGACGGTGCGAGACCTTCGGGATGACGGTGATCGTGGCGGCGTTGCTGTCGACCGAGCCGCAGCCGTTTGTCAGGCGCGCCCAGAACTGCGTCGTCTGCGTCAGGGCCGGGCTGGTGATGGTCTGGCCGGTGCCGACGGGAGTCGCCGTGTTGCCCTTCGTGCCCTGGTACCAGGTGACGGTCGTATTCAAGCCGGCGAAACCGATGGCAAGAGAGACCGTGGTCCCGCTGAGGGCCTGCTGGTCCTGTGGTTGATTGACGATCTGGGGTACGGCGCAAACGGGGTTGACGGTAATCGTCGCCGCGGCGCTGTCCGCGGCAGGCGCGCATGGGCCCGTCACCCGCACCCAGTAAGACGTCGTCACCGCCGGGCTGACCGAAAGGATGGCGCCGCTGCCGCCGCTCACGGGCATGGAGACATTGCCGCTCGCTCCGGCGAACCACTGGTAGATCCTAGGCCTATCCTAGGCCGGATGCAGGCTGGGACGCGTAATACGCATCACAAATGAAGGCCTTAAGCGGTGGAGGAGCGTCCAAGGGCAGCCCGGGCTACGCGCAATGGCGAAGGCTTGGTAGCCTTGCGCACATGATCCGACGCGCCGTCCGACTTGCCATGCCGCTCGCGCTTGCCGCCTGGATCGCGATCCCCATCGCGGCCCAGACGAAAGCGCCGGCCACCCATCGCCTCGAGGTGACGCCGGCCACGGTGGCGTATGGCTACTACTGGTCCGAGGCGAAGCCGGCCCTTCGTATCGCCTCGGGGGACATCCTCGACGTCGATACCCTGCTGACCAACACGCCTACCGGCCTCGCGCGGGCCGGGGTGGCGGACGACCGGATCCAGCAGTCGCTGAAGACGATCGTCGCCGAGGTGACCGGCGAGCGCAAGGGTCCGGGCGGCCACATCCTCACCGGCCCGGTCTATGTCGAAGGGGCGGAGCCAGGCGACGTGCTGGAGGTCCGGATTCTCTCCATCGACCTGGCCATCGACTACGGCTACAACGGCTGCAGCGGGATCGTGCCGGAGAACTGCGACCGCGCGGCGGGATTGAAGATCCTGCCACTCGACCGCAAGACGATGACCGCCGAGTACGCACCGGGGATCGTCATTCCCTTGAAGCCGTTCTTCGGCAGCATGGGCGTGGCGCCGGCGCCGGAGCTGGGACGCGTCAGCAGCAACCCGCCCGGCCGGCCCGCCGGGAACCTCGAACACCGCGAACTCGTGGCCGGCACGACGCTGTTCATCCCGGTGTTCGCGCCAGAAGCGCTGTTCGAAGTGGGCGACGGCCACGCGGCGCAGGGCGACGGAGAGGTCGACCAGACGGCCATCGAGACGTCGCTCCGGGCCCGGCTGCAGCTCACGGTGCGCAAGGACCTGAAGCTGACCTGGCCGCGCGCCGAGACGCCCGACGACTACATCAGCATGGCCACCGATCCCGACCTGATGGTCGCCACGAAGACGGCCATCCAGGAGATGGTTGACTTCCTCGCGGCCACGCGCAACCTGACGAAGCACCAAGCCTATCAGCTCGTCAGCATGGCCGGACACGTGGTGGTCACACAACTCGTGGACAAGCCGAACATGGGCGTGCACGTAAAGATGCCGAAGAGCGTGTGGACCCATAAGAACTAGTGCCGAGCGCGGAGTGCCGAGTGCCGAGAGGGGCACGGGGTCTTCGGCAACAACGTCTTCCTCGACGACGCGGGGTCACGACACGAGGATTCGCCTGCGCCACGCCCCCGCGCAGCGGAGGTTGTCGTCAACACTCGAGACTCTTGCTCGCGCAACTGCCGGCCTCGGGGCATGCGTTCGGGGGACGGACACGATTGTCCGTCCGCCTCGCGGCTCACGGCACCGGCGTCACGTTCACCAGCTTAGCTCGTAAGACCAAACATAAACACTCGAAGCTTCTCGCAAGCGAAGGGTGACACTTTGATGTGTGGCGTCACCTTTATCTCGTGATCAGCATCGCCACGCCCAGCACGAGGATCAGCGCCGCCACGAACCTGCGGAACAGCGCCTCGGGGATGCGGCCGAAGAGGGCGCGGCCGAAGAACGTGCCGGCGATGACGCAGGCGGCGGCGATGACGACGTCGGGCCAGATGGCGGCGATGGCGCCGGCTTCGTGCACGGCGTAAATGGGCATGCGCACGGCGTCGACGATGAGGGCGGTGGCGGTGGCGGTGGCCACGAAGGCGTCCTTGGGCACGTCGAAGGCCAGCATGGCCGCGGCGCGGAGGCCGCCCTGGTTGCCGATGAGGGCGCCGAAGAAGCCGGAGAGGCCGCCGGCGATCCAGGCCCCGACGCGGCCGAGGCGGATGTGGGCGTCGCGGCCGGTCACGCCGAGGAGGCCGGCCAGGATCAGGAGCGCCGCCAGCACCACGCGCAGGGCGGTGTTCTGGGCGAAGACGTGGATGAGCGAGCCCGCCAGCGCGCCGGCCGCGCTCATCACGCCGAAGGTGCGGAGCACGTGCTTGTCGAGCTTGTGCCGGAGGGTCCAGAAGCGGATGGCGTTGCCGACGAAGTGCGGAATGGAGACGGCGGCCACGGCCAGCTTCACGCCCACGCTGAGGGCCAGGAAGGGCGTGAGGATCGTGCCGATGCCGAAGCCGCTGATGGAGGAGATCGAGCCGGCAAAGAACGCCACGACGGCGAGGGCGAGGCGGGACAGGGTCACGCGGTCGGCACCACCCGCTCCGGCCGCGGCGCATCCCGCAGGGCCGGCGGCAACGTCAGGGCACAGCAGATGCGGTCGAGGGCGGCACGGTCCCGCTGCATCTGCCGGTCCTGGGCCAGCACGCCCAGCAGCGTGTCCAGGATCTGTGCGACCCGGGGATCGGACGGCCGGACCATGCGGTAGTGCATCCACTTGCCGTCGCGCCGGGCCGCCACGAGCCCGCTCCGGCGAAGGTAGGCCAGGTGGCGGGAGACCTTCGGCTGAGCCGCGCCGAGGAGCATGACGAAGTAACAGACGCACAGCTCCCCGCCGGCCAGCAGGTTGAGCAGCCGCAGCCGGGTACGGTCACCGAGCGCCTGGAACAGCGACGCGAGGTCGGAAGCCATCGGGCGGGGAGTATACCGGGGCTTGCCGCGGGACTAGGTTACGGGCGGGGAACGGGTGACGGGGGGCGGGTAACGGGTGACGGGTGACGGAAACCAGAGACGACAGATACGGGTCAACCGAAACCCGTCACCCAGTCCCGATACCTTTCCATAACCGCCGCTTCCGGCCTCTGCCATCCACGCATCCATGCGACAGGCACGACTCGGACACCCGATACCCGATACCGGATACCCCGGTACCCGTCACCCGGTACCCGTTACCCGGTTCACCGTGTCCTGCGTCACGGCGGCGAAACGGTGATGAGCCCATTGTCACTACTTCACGAATTGATCGCTGCCCGTCGTTCCTAAACCATCTACCAAGGGAGGCGCCATGACCCGGTCCACCCCGGTGATTCTCATTGCGCTCGCATTGCTCATGGCCGTGCCATGCTTCGCGAGCGAGTCTTTCACACTCGACATTCCCATCCGCGGCGTCCCGAACCAGGAGACCGGCAAGGTGAAGGTGCAGCTCACGCTCAATGCGTCGCCCGCCGGCTCGCAGCTCGTGGTGAACGGCGCGACGACGCTGAACCTCGGCGACACGAAGATGGTCAGCGGCGACTCGGTCTCGTATGCCACCGCCGGCGGCAACGATGTCCTCATCACCTACATCCCGCTCTCCAACTTCGCCGCCGACTTCTGCCAGGGCAATTTCGCCGTGCCCAAGAGCATCCCCATGCGCTTCTCCGGCGCGCAGGACGTGACGGCCTACCGCATTGCCACCTACATCGTGGCCTCTCCAACCGTGGAATGCTCGCAGCCGTCGAAACACACCGGCGACACCCCGGCCACGGTCACGCCGGTGGCCGACGGCGTCGCGCCGGCCCTCGTGGCGCAGAGCCTCGGCCGCAACCAGTTCGACGTGACGCTGGTGCTCGACAAATCGGGCAGCATGGCCGACCTGCCGCCGGGCGCGAACGGCGGAGCGTCGAAGGCCGAGATTCTCAAAGCCGCCGTCGACGCCTTCGTCTCCACCTGGCGCCAGCTCGATCAGCCGGAGCCGACCGGCGAGAACTGGCCGAATGACCGCATCGGCGTCGAGTTCTTCAACCAGGGCCCGCTGCCGCAGACGTTTCCCTCCGGCGATCCTCCGGCGAACTTCTTCGTCCAGCGCGGCTCGGTCATCCCCGGCAACTGGGACGACACCATCAACGGCGTCAATACGCTCTCGCCCGGCGGCTCGACCTCCATCGGCGGCGGCATCAACGACGCCATGGCCAAATGGGTGGCCGACCCCAGGAACGACCTCTCCGTCATCCTGGTCACGGACGGCAAGCAGAACACCGCCCCGCTGATCCAGCCCACCGGCAGCGGCTTCCTCGGCCTCACACCCGTGGCCGGACTGCCGCAGGAGCTGCGCAAGCGCTTCATCCCCATCCACACCGTGGCTTTCGGCCAGCCGGCCGGCGTCGATCTCACGCTCCTCACCAACGTCTCGTTCGAGACGTCGGGAGCGTCGTTCCTCACGGTGAACGATCAGGGGATGTACGACACCTTCGCCATGCTGCTGGTGGCCATCCTGAAGGGCAACACGGCCGGGCTGGCCCTGCAGCAGAACGGCACCATGACCGGCACCGGCCCCACGCCGCTCACGCCGCTCTATGTCGACGCCTCGGCAAAGCGGGCCGTGTTCCTCCTGCAGTGGGGACCGGAGCACCGCTTCGCGCTGGACATGGACGTCTACAAGCCCGGCGTCGACCCGGCCGCGGGCGGACTGCCGGCCGTGCCGAAGTCGAGCGAGCAGCAGGCCTTCTCCGCGATCAAGACGTTCGACATCGTCAATTCGCGCGACCTCAGCGACGTGGGTACCTGGCATGTGCGCGTGAAGCGCGACAAGTCGGCCACCAACGAGCAGATCCCGTACACGCTCAACGTCATCTTCGCCGAGAAGCACCTCGACTACCGCCTGGCCTTCGACCACGTGCACACGGCCACGGGCGACAACATCGGCATCCAGGCCGTGGTGGCCTGGGACGGCAAGCCGCTGCCCGGCCTGCCGGCCGGCGCCATCCGCGTGCGCATCCAGCGTCCGCCCGAGGCCCTCGGTTCGATCCTGCATCTCTTGCCGAAAGACCCGGGCACGGGCAACACCGTCACGCCCTCGGGCGACATCCTCACGCCGTACGACCGCAAGATCGCCTTCATCAAGGATGCAAGCCTGCTCGCGCGCCTGCTGCCGCGCGACGTGGACACCATCACCCTCACCGACCAGGGCAACGGCGTCTACGGCGGCTCGTTCGCCGGCACGTCGGTCCCGGGCCAGTACGGCTTCGAAGTGACGCTGGACTGGGACGACCCGCGCACCGGCCGCCTGCACCGCCAGGAGCGGCTGGAGCAGACGGTGAAGATCCTGCCGGACTTCGCCAGCAGCATCATCCAGCTCACCCGCGACGCATTCAACAACGTCCTCATCGCCGTGACGCCGCGCGACAAGTTCGGCAACTACATGGGCCCGGGCTACGCCTCGCTCGTGACGGCCACGCTGCACAGCACCGGCCGCATCACGCCGGTTCCCACCGACGCGAAGCAGACCGGTACGTACGTCTTCACGATCGCCGGCGTGCCCGCGGGCGAAACGCCGCTGGTGGACATCACCGTGGACGGCGTGCCGTTCACGCGCCTTCGGGAGGGCGGGACGAAGTCGAAGCAGTAAATGCATGAGGCATGAGTGGGACCGGGCTCGCGCCCGGTTCCACTTGTCCTGCTGCGAATGGGAACACCCCTCACCCCGCCGCGGCGCTGACTGTGGACCGACGATTCAGCGCCCGGCGAGGAGCGCTCCGCGGCGACCCTCTCCCGCGGGGAGAGGGTGGGGCTCGCGTGCCTTCGTGCGACCTTGTGCTTCGTGCGACCTCGTGCTTCGTGCGGACCTCGCGCTTCGTGTGACCTCTCGCGTGCTTCGTGCGACCTCGGAGTGCCTCACGGTGACCTGTGGGTTGCTCGCGGCGGCCTGGGAACTCACTTCAGAGATTGCTACTCGCGGTAGAAACGCCTTGCCATCACAGAGGCGGACCTTCGCATCAATGCTTCCCCGAGGTACGTTCAGGATGTGCAGAGCAGGCGTGCCGGCGGCAACGGCCGCGCGCGTTACATGCGGAAGAACGCGACGCAATCGGAGGCGAATTGTCTGGGAATGGCTGCGCAACCGGCGGTTCGGCAGATGGAAGTTTCGACGCCAGCATCCCGTCGGACGCTATGTCCTCGATTTCTACTGCGCGCTACGTCTGGCGATCGAGATCGACGGCGATGGTCACGAGCCTTTCGAGGACGACTTTCGCTCGGCCGTGCTGGCGCGATGGGGCATCCGCGTCAAGCGCTTGCGGAACGACGATGTCGTCTGCCGGCCGAACGAAACCTGGGAGCGCCTGATCTCCGTGATCGATGCTCGCCACGCAGAGATAGGGCGCACGATGAACTGACGAACTCCCCCCGAAGCATCTCGAGACAGGGCGCCGGTTTCCCACCAGGAATAAGCGAGCCCTCCCAACACCCCGCCAATGCGCACCCTTCGGTGTGTCGTTTCGTTCCCGCAGCGAAGGTGCCGGGGAGAATAACCGCCAACTAAACGAGGACGGCGTGCCAGCGCCAGCGGAGGAAGTTGAACTTGGTGTCCTTGAAAATATGCATGGCTAAATCGACAGCGTCGCGACCTGACGTTTGCGCGACAGCACGAATTCAAACAGCGTCTTCGACACGAAGATGGAAGTGAACAGGTTCGACAAGAGGCCGAGCGCCAGCGTCGTCGCGAAACCGCGGATCGGGCCGGTGCCGAAGTTGAACAGGAACGCCGCCGAG
>CAZYTO010000059.1:0-3138 GCA_964650405.1 uncultured Thermoanaerobaculia bacterium
AGCTGCGAGAATACCTTTGCCTCGATGTCGCCACCCGGAATCTCGCGCTCGACGGGGACAACGTCTACTTCTCGAGCGAGACGAGCGTCTGCGCCGTGAGCAAGCGCGGCGGGCCGGTCCGCACGCCCGACGCCGACACAGGGCAAATGCCTTACCTCGCCATCGACGGAGAGTGGCTCGTGTACACGCGGTCGAACGGCGTCGCGAGGTGGAACACGAAGACCGGGAAGAGCGAGCAGCTCGCCACCGGTATCGACATCCCGCTCTTCGTGGCCGCGGCCGGCGGAACGACGTACGTCGGCGCGAACATGGCTTTCCAGGCACCGGGAACACCTCCGAAGCCGGCCGAGATCCTCCGCCTGCGCCCGGGCCAAGCGCCGGAACGCCTCTGGTCCGGCATGAACCGCCTGACGACGATGGTGCTGGCCGCGGGCAAGATCTACTTCACCGTCGATCCGGCTGACGACAGCGAGGGGACCACCGTGCTGCGGATCGACGCGGGCGACGCGACGCCGTAGCGGGAGTTCGCCGGTGACTGGCGTTGCACCTCTAATGTCCGATCAGGCGATGAATACGAAGGCTGAAAGGCTGGAAGGCTGAAAGGCTGGAAGGGAAGCCCGTGCTGCCTCTGGCCCTTTCAGCCTTTCAGCCTTCGGTCACACACATCCCTCCCCACTCGTGCTGTCTCTCGTCCGGTCACACTCCACTGAAGCAGTGACACCTGTCACCACACCGCATCCTTTCGGAACCTACCTTCAGGGGCGACATGAAAAAGACAGCGTGGCTCGCGGCGGTTCTCCTGGTTGCTCCCGCCCTGTTCGGGCAGGCCCTGACCATCGGCACGTCCTACGGAGGCACCCCGAATTCCAGCGACCTCGCCATCAGCCCGACGCGCACCGACATCAGTCTCCAGCCCGCGTCGGCGAATGGGACGATCGATACGGTCCACGTCTACTGGTCCTCGACCGGCTGTTCCAATGCCCTGAAGATCAAGTTCTTCCGTCGCGCCGGCAACACACTCACGCTGACCGCCGAGCGCGGGCCCTTCAGCACTACGGTGTCCGACAACACGTTCTCCATGTCCCCCGCCGTGACCGTCCAGCAGGGTGACCTGATCGGCGTGGCCCGCGTGGCCAATTGCGGCAACGCGGGGGCACTCTTCGGGATCGTCGGCGTCGGAAACGTCGTGTTCCCGGGCGACGTTTCCGGCAGCTTCGACATCACCAGCGGCACGAACGACGGCAAACCGCTGTTCCTCTACGGCACCGGCACCGCCACTTCGTCCGTGGCGCGCGTGATGACGGTGGCCGGCTCCGTCGCCGGCGCCTTCGGGTCCCAGTTCAAGACGCAGGTGCAACTGTTCAATCCGTATTCGAGCACGATCAACGGCACGCTCGTGTACCACCCGGCCGGCACCTCCGGCACGCCGGCAGATCCGTCGCTTCCGTACACCCTCCCGGCGGGGCAGATCGCCGTGTTCGCCGACATCGTGGCCAGCATGGGTCAAACGGGCATCGGCTCGATGGATTTCGTCGTGCCCACCGGCCAGAGCGTGCCCATCACCATCACCCGCGTCTATAACGACGCCGGAGTCCTGGGGACATCCGGCCTCACGGAGGACCTCGTCGCGCTGTCCAGCGACAACCGGGTGATCAGTCAGGGCGCCACCGGCTTCCTGGTCGCACCCCCCGATCCGGCCAAGGCCCGGCTCAACCTCGGGATCCGGTCGCTGTCGCAGGGCGTGACGCTTACGGCGACACTCAAGGACGGAACGACCGGCGTCACCCGGGCCAGCGTGTCGAAGACCTACCAGCCGAACTGGTTCGAGCAGCCCGGGGCCTCGGGTTTCTTCGGCGTGCCCATCGGCGCCAACGACATCATCCAGATCTCCGTCAGCAGCGGCAGCGCCATCATCTACGGATCGACGACCGACAATACGACGAACGATCCGGCCCTGCAGTTCATGACGGTGACGTTCGCGATCCTGTGAAGCGCGCCCGTTCGACCGACGTAAAGGTCCGTTCGTCCTACGGGGCGCATGCGTCCGGTGTACGGGCGAGAAGGCCCATGGACTGCGCGCCACGCAACCCTTTCAGCCCTTGAGCCTTTCAGCCTTCCTTGTGCCAGCCTGCCCCGACCTGTCCTCCCTGCGCGACGCCCTGTCCACGCCCGCGGACGAAGAACGCGGCCAACCCGGGCCTTTCCGACCGCAGGGTCTGGCTCACGGCTCGCATGTTTTCCCGGCAGTGACACTCAAGGAGACCTCCATGAAGACTGTTCGGACCCTCGCTGTGACGCTGGTAGCACTCATCGCGGTGCCCCTCTTTGCCGCGAGCGCGAATCTCGTCGACGACGTGATCCGCATGTACAAGTCGGGCGTGCCGGAGGAGTCGATCATCCAGTTCGTCCAGAAGGCGAACGGCCGCTTCGACGTCACCGCCGACGACCTCATCGCCCTCTCCGACGCCAAGGTCCCGCGCACGATCATCAAGGCCGTGCTCGACGAGGCCGACGTCCGCAACGGCCGTGAGAACGTCCACGACAGCCGTCCCGCCCCCCGCACTACCGTCGTCGTCTCCCCGGGCTACTACGGCTACGGATACTACGGCTACGGCCCGTACTGGTACGACCCCTGGTTCTACGACCCGTTCTTCTACGGCGGCCGGTTCTCGGTCGGCGTCAACTTCGGCCACTTCGGCGGCGGCCACTTCCACGGCGGCGGCGGCCACTTCCACGGCGGCCACGGCCGTCACTGATCACCATCAGGCCTCAGGCCTCGAAGTGAGAAAAGGCGTCGCCCCAGCGACGCCTTTTCGTTTTCCTTCCCGGCCCCCATCCCGCCCCTTCCGCGGCGCGAACTTTCCTGCGGGCGGGTTGTAGATCAGCGTGCCGACGAGGTCGGCCGGCAAGAGGTCCGGCGTGAACTGGATCCGCCGGAACGTCGCGTCCAAGGCCTTGGCCAGCGTCGAGACCGTCAGCGTCTTGGCGAGCCCCGGCACACCCTCGAGCAGCACGTGCCCGCCCGTGATCAGCCCGATCACCAGCCCGCGCACCATCGCCTCCTGCCCCACCACCACCTGCCCGACCCGCTCGGTCAGGGTCCTCAGGGGCGCAGAAAAGCGTGCGATCTCTTCCTGC
>CAZYTO010000059.1:3148-22184 GCA_964650405.1 uncultured Thermoanaerobaculia bacterium
GGGGGGCGGACCATCCCCACAGGCGGGCGCCACACTTCCACCGACGCCACTGCCGGAAAGTGCAAACCATAAGGCCTCAGGCCTCGAGGTGGAAAATGGCGTCGCGCCAGCGACGCCTTTTCGTTTTCCTTCCCGGCCCCCTTCCCGCCCCGTCCGCGGCGCGGAGAACGGACGACCCGTCCGACTAACAGATAGAGGACGGACGATCCAGCCCATCCGAGCAGGCCGGGAAGCCGGCAAGAGTCAGATTCCGTAAGAACGCATTTGCCTCCTGCCACAAGGTGCGTGTTAAGATCCTTCCCTCCTCTTCAGCAAAACGGCTAGGGCATCATGAAACAGACGTCCGGCGACAAAGTCGCGGCGGCGCTCGCTGGCGGCACGGCTGAAATTGCCAATGCCGTCAAGGGATCGCTTCGCACGAAGCTCCTCGTGGCGGCGTTCACCGCGTTCATGACCGCACTCGCGGCCTACCTCTTCTCCGATCGCTTCTTTGCTCTCTTCCGGCCGGAGGCCGACGACGTCCCTGGCCAGACCTCCGTCGTACGTCCACCGCCTTCGGGGCCCGCCAGTGCGGAAGGCGCCGTCAAGAAAGCCGCCGACGCCGTCTCGGCGGGCGTCCGCGATCAGGAGCACGGCGACTACGCCGGCGCCCTCGATGCCTTCAAGGAGGCCACGGCCACCGATCCCTCGAATTCCTTCGCCTGGGCAAACCTCGGTGCCGCGGCGGCGAAGCTGGGACGGTCCACGGAAGCCGTGCAGGCGTACGACCGCGCCCTGGCCATCGACCCCGAGAACTGGCTGGCTCACTACAACCTCGGCTGCCAGCTCCTGCGGATCGGAAAGCGAGACGTGGCCTGGGACCACGTCTCCCGCGGCGTGACCCTGGCCCGCCGCCAGGCACGCTCGCCGGCCGAGCGCAGCGCCACTCTCCAACGGCTTCGTCATGACGATGCGATCAGGGAGCTCAGCGATGACCCTCGTTTCGACGCGCTGTTCGCGGAAGAGTGACCGGCGGCCTTTCGCCCTTCTGGCGATCGCCGTCGTCCTCGCCGCCCTGCCGCTCTCCGCGGAGAGCTCGAGCTGCAATCGCGCCCGCGCCATCGTCGAGGAAGTGAAGACGCTCTACAACGCCACGCACCCCGATTACCGCGCCATCCTGGAGAAGCTCCGCACCGCCGAACAGCTCTGCCCCACGCTCGGCGAGGCGTGGAAGTACTCCTACTGCAGTGCCACGGCCCTCGGCGACACCCAGAACGCCAACCACTACAAGAACAACGCCATCTTCAACAGCGTCGCCGACCTCGAATGCGGCGGCGGCGTCACCGTCAAGACGCCGCTGCCGTCGTACGTCCGCCAGAAATACGCCCTCGTCGTGGGCATCAGCAAGTTCAAGGACTCCAGCCTGAATCTCAGCTATCCGGCCAAGGACGCCTCGGACTTCGCGGCCCTGCTCGAGGACCCGCAGCACGGCAACTTCCAGCACGATCACGTGACTTTGCTCCGGGACGAGACAGCCACCCGGGCCTCGATCCTCGAGGCCATCAACAAGCTGTCGCTCAGCGCTCACGACGACGATCTCGTCGTGATCTTCATCAGCTCCCACGGTTCTCCGAACAAGGAGGACACCGGCCTGGCCGGGATCGGCTACATCGTCACGCACGACACATCCCCCGACAAGGTGTGGCTGGAAGGGCTCGACTTTCAGGTGCTCACCCACGCCACCGAAGTGATCAAGGCCCGCCGGAAGGTCGTGTTTCTCGATACGTGCTTCAGCGGGCAGATGAAGAAGGGGGGAAAGGGACTCTTCATCGAAGGCGGCGTCGACGAACGCACGGCGAAGATGTTCCTCTCCGGCGAAGGGACCTTCGTCATCACCTCGAGCAAGGACGACGAACGGTCCTGGGAAAGTGACAAGCTGCAGAACGGCTACTTCACGCACTTTCTCATCGAGGCCCTGCGCAGCTCGAAGGAGCCGCCCACGCTCAAGGAAGTCTTCGCCTATCTCTCTTCCAAGGTCCCAGACACGGTCATCCGTGAAAAGGGCCATCCCCAGCATCCGCAAATGTACCCACCTACCGGCCCTGGTGACGTGCGCATCGGCGTCATCCCGCAGGCCTCAGGAGATCACTCATGAAACGTGACGCCATCCGCACCAAAGCCACCGCAGCTCTCCTGTTTCTCTCCGCTCTCGCCCTTCCCGCCCTGGCCGGTGAGGGTTTCGGGATGATGGTCAAGAAGACGGTCAACCTCACCCGCATGCATCCGCCGCAGGTGTTCATCCCGGGAAGCCGCATCGCCGTCCGCGTGACGAGCCAGGCCAGCCACAACGCCGCCGCTGCGCAGCGATTGCAAAGCCAGCTCGAAAGCCAACTGCTCGGCAATAACCCGCGGCTCAAGCTCGACGCATCGCGTCCCGAGGCCGTCATCGACGTGACCGTCCTGCAGAACGACTATTCCGAGAGCTGGGAGAACCGCCAGATGGTCCACAGTGTCAAGACCGGCGAAGTGGACAAGAAGAACCGCCCCATCTACCGGGACGAGCAGGTCACCGTCCGTTTCAAGGTCGTCTCCTACAACTTCCACACCGCCTTCAAGGTCCACGACCTCCGGAGCGACAAGCCCCTGGGGGCTGACACGATCTCCTTCCCATACCACAAGGATTTCGAAGACGGCAACGGCGCTCCGGACGCCGCCTCCCTGGAAACGAGCGGCATCAATGCCGTGGTGGGCGACCTCACACACCGCCTGGCCCCGACAAAAGAAATCGTCGGAGTCCTCCTGCCCCGCGGGACGCTGGAGAACGCAGCCGCTTTTGCGGACGCCGGTCTCTGGAGCAAGTACCACGACGCGCTCGACAAGATCCCGCCTCTGGCCAATCCTCTCGACGAGGCCTATCGCCAATACGCCCTCGGCGTGGCATATGAAGCGCTCGGCTATGGCGCCGACGACACCGAGACCACGCTCAAGTATCTCGAACAGGCCTCCACTCACTACAACAACGCCGTCGACGCCAACCCGAAGGAAGGCTATTTCACCAAGGGTTACAGCGGGTTCTTCGGCGGAACGGCAACCCCGCCGATCACCCGCGTTCAGGAGGCCACCGTCCAGTATCAGAAGCTGAAGGAGTTTGAAGACTCGCTGACCGCCGAGGCCAAGGGCGGAGCTCCTGCCACCGGAGGAAAAGGCCTCCCCATCAGTGGCGGTGGCGGTACTCCGGCGGTCGCCTCCGATGCCCTCACGAATGACGGCGTGGTCGAAATGCTGCGCGCCGGCCTGCCCGAGGAAGTCATCCTCACCTCCATCGACTCGGCGGCGCACACCGCATTCGACGTCACGCCCAAAGGCCTTATCCAGCTCGCGGACGCGAAGGCGAGCAAGCGCGTGATCCAGCGCATCCAGGCCGTCGCCACGCAGGCCAAGAGCGCCCCGAAGACCTCCACCCCCGCCAGGGCAAAGACGACGAAGAAGGCATAGTGATGCGCAAGCAAGATCTCCCGCTCGCCCTTCTCCTTGTCGCGTCTCTCGCCGCCTTCGCACAGGACACCTCGCCTAAGGGCGCAAAGGAAGCGTTCTACGACCCGCAGCAACCACCAGCCCAGGGCGGCACGACCGACGGGGCCCGGAAGAAACACGAAAGCCCGCCGCCCGCGCCGGGCTCACCCCTATACGACTCCACGACCGGCCGTCGCATCGCGCATTCCAGCCAGGCCGTCGAATGGACAGCGCTCGGCCTAGGCTACTGGATCGAGCTCGAAGACGGGTCCGGGAGCAGCCGGATCGTCACCGACCAGCAGACCTTCAAGTCGGGTGACCGCATCCGCCTTCACTTCCGCGCCAACACCTACGGCCGCGTGCAGATCATGCAACTCGGCGCCAGCGGCCGGCCGGCCATCCTCTTCCCCGACGCCGCGAAAGAAGCCACCGACAACCTTCTCCAGGCCAACGAGGAGCGCATCCTGCCCACCGACACGAGCTGGTTCAAGTTCGACCACAACGCCGGCACGGAAACGCTGTTCGTGACGTTTGCCCGGACGCAGAAGGAGTTGGACCACGTCTCGCCGCCGCAGCCGTCCGCGGACGGCCATACGCCGCCACCGCCGGGACTGGCCGGCGGAAAGGACCTGCTCATCGAAACTGAGACCAAGCACGCGGCGGAACGTGGAACTTACGCGGTCAGCCTGGCCGGAAAACCGATGGTGCTCCAGATCGTTCTGAAGCACCGCTGACCGTCAAGCAACCTCGCAACCCCGCAACCTCGCAACCGTCACTTGTACCCCGCGATGATCGACCACGTCGTGATGGCGCTCATCACCGTCGTCCAGTAGCCGTACTTCTCGTAGTAGAAGTTGGCGCAGTTGCCCTGGTCTTTGGAGCTGAGCGAACCGTTGATGCAGGGATCCGACAGGTTGCGCACACTGGCCCACAGCGGCGGGGTCTTCATCTGGCTGCACACCAGGCCCAGGCACGCGTCGTCCGTCTCCACGTCGAGGCCGATCTTGTCGAGGCCGTTCGTGCTCGTCCCGAAGAGGAACGAATCGGTGGTGATGACGGGATGGAAGGCGGGGATGGGCGAGACACCGTCGAAGTAGATGTTGGTCGGGTAGCTCGTCGAGGGATTGCAATTGCATGGCTCGGACGGCTCACCCTTCGACGTCAGCTCGCTGGCGAAGCCCGACATCAGCGTGTGGGCCTGCTTGGCGTACGTCTTCGGCACCTCCCAGTCGGACTTGTACGTCTTCCCGTTGAACGGCGCGTTCTTGAACTCGTCCTGGCAGTCGAAGTGCGCGGCGCGGGTGACTCCGACGTCGCCGAGCTGCATGGAACAGTACACGCCGCCGCTCGTGCCCGTGGTCAGGAAGACCTTCGGCTTGGCGTCGGCGATGATCTGGGCCAGCATCTTCGTGATCGGAGTCGTGTACTGGCCGTTCTTCAGCTTCTTGCCGTCGACTTTCAGGTGGAGGTTGGTCTTGTAGACGAGGACCTTCAGCTTGCCGATGGTGATGGGCATGTAGAGGCCGAGGTAGGCGTCGTTGCCCTTGGCGTTGCTGTTCGGCCCGAGGAGGGGCTGGTAGGCCTTGAGGTCCTTGGCGTACTGGTACCAGTCGGTCTTGTAGTAGTACCCCGGCGTGAGCACGTCCCCCATGGCCTCCGCCTCGGCCTCGGTGTCCATCATGGCCACGATGTCCACCTTCGGCAGGGAGCTGCTCGGCTTCGGCTTGGGCAAGATGGGCCGTGGCTTCGGCGCCAGCCCGGCCGGCCACGCGATCTGCAACCCCTTGAACGACCCCGACTCCGTCTCCATGCGCGGCGACGGCGCCCGCACCTGGATCCGCTTCAGGGCCTGGGCAACCTTCATTCCCTTGGGTGAGCTCATTCGTTCCTCCGTCTCTCTTTCCTGACGATCCTGGACTCACCTAGGAGAGGCGGAAGGGCGGGGGTTCCCTACCCGTCGTCGTTCGTCGTTGGTCGCTGTTCACTCATGCCTCGTTACTCATGCCTCATGCCCCCTCGGCACTCGGCACTCAGCACTCGGCACTCGCTTTTGCTACCCTTTGCCCGATGTTCATCGGACACAACGCCGTCGGATTCGCTTCCAAGCGCGCCGTGCCGCGCGTCTCGCTCGGCTGGCTCATGGCCGCGCCCATGCTGGTCGACCTCATCTGGCCGGTCTTTCTCCTGCTCGGCATCGAGCACGTCCGCATCCGGCCGGGCATGACGCAGCTCACCCCGCTCGACTTCTACGACTACCCGTGGACGCACTCGCTGGCCATGTCGCTGGCCTGGGCCGCGGCCTACGCGCTGCTCTACTTCGCCATCTCCCGTTACGGCCGCGGGGCCCTGATCCTCGGCCTGGGCGTGCTCAGTCACTGGGTGCTCGACTTCGTCGTCCACCGTCCCGACCTGCCGCTGTGGCCGGGCGGACCAAAGGTCGGGCTGGGCCTGTGGAACCATCCCATTGCCGAGCTGGGGATCGAGGCCGCGCTCTTCGCCATCGGCATCCTGCTCTACCGCGACGCCACCCGGCCCATCGACCGCACCGGCTCCGTGGCCATGTGGGCGTTCATTCTCGTCCTGGCGGCGATCTTCGTGGTGAATGCCGGCGGCAACGCCGCGCCGCCGAGTGCGAAGGTCGTGGCCTGGACGGCGCTGTCGCTGTGGCTGCTCCCCTTCTGGGCCGCATGGTTCGACCGCCATCGCGAGGTGCGCGAGGAGTGAAGACACTCTTCCTCGTCAATCCACGCTCCGGCGCGAAACGTGATTACGACATCTCAGCCCTCATCCGGGAGAACGTCACCACTCCCCACGAGATCCGGCCGTCCCAGCGCAAGGAAGACCTCGACACCATGCTCGACGCGGCCGAGCGCGAGGGCTTCGACGTGGTCTATGCCGTGGGCGGCGACGGCACGGTACACGAGATCGCCAAGCGCCTCGTCGGCCGACAACTGGCGCTGGGCATCCTTCCCATCGGCTCCGGCAACGGCTTCGCACGCCACATCCACCTGCCCATGGATCCGCGGGCTTGCCTTCGCGCCAGCGGCCAGCGCCGAATCGCCACCATCGACACGGCGGCCGTGAACGGCATCCCCTTCCTCGGCACGATGGGCATCGGCTTCGACGCCCTCATCGCCGACCGCTTCGCCGCCAGCAACGTGCGCGGCTTCCGCACCTACATCCAGGTCGGCCTGCGCGAGTTCTTCCGCTACCGGGCCGAGGAGTACGAGCTGATCATCGACGGCGAGCCGCTGCGGCGCCGCGCCTTCACCATCGCCATCGCCAACAGCAGCCAGTACGGCAACGACGCCCGCATCGCGCCGCACGCCTCCGTCACCGACGGCACGCTGGACGTCGTGCTCGTCGACGACGTCTCGGCCCTCGGCGCCTGCCTGCTCCTCCCGCGGCTGATGCGCGGCACCATCGACCGCTCCCCGCGCGTCACCATCCGTCCCGGCCGCCACATCGAGATCCGCCGACCGGAAGCAGGTCCGGCTCACCTCGACGGCGAGCCCTTCACCCTGCCCGCCATGCTGACCATCGACGTCAAACCGGCCTCGCTGCGCGTGCTGCTCCCGGACAAGAGCGAAGCGATCTGACTATTTCTCGACCACGAACGTCTGCTCCACTGAAACCACGAATACCGGCTACCTGATCTTATCGATGTTGATCCCGATCGTAATCGCCCCGATGGCCTTGCCGTTCTGCATGATGGGCAGGGAGATCTGGGCCAGGTGCTCCTTGGCGCTCTCGTCGAACTTGGGGCGGTCAATGAAGACGGCGCCTTTGCCTCCGTTGAAGCTGCGCTGCCATTTCGCCTCATCCCCCTGCCAGTAGTCGGTCGTTTGCATGTTTTCGCAGACGAGCGCTCCCTGGTTGTCCATGACGAACGTCTCGCTGTAGATCGGCGAGGTGCCCGTGAGCTGGCGGAGGTGATCCGCGCAGGGGCCGGTGTTCATTTCCTTGATCAGCGCCGCGGCCTTGCCAGCCATCCAGGCTTCGTCGCGCTTGTTGATCTCGGCCATGGTCAGGTGCTGGTTGTTCTGGGCGATCACGGCCGCCACGAACAACGGATCCTGCGCCCACGCCTTCAGCTTCGTGGCCTCGGTTTCGAGCCGTTTCTGCACGGCGTCGGCCGACTGCGCCGCCGCCGGGAATGCCGCCAATGCGAGAAAGAGAACCGTCATGAGAATCCGTTTCATATGTCACCTTCCTGCAGCAGCGCTTCGATGCGCCGCTCGAGATCATCGCGGACGGCGCGAAAGCGCAGCATCGCGTCGCCGGTACCACTCACTGGATCGGGAATGGGCCAGTGCACCAGCTTTCGCGCGCCGGGCCAGATCGGACAATCGTCCGCCGCCGAGTCGCAGACCGTGATCACAATATCAAAGGGCTGGTTAAGAAAGGGTGCGGAGCCCTTCGACTGCGCGCCGCGGATGTCGACGCCCTTCTCGGCCATGGCCAGAATGGCCAGAGGATGCACCACGCCTGCCGGACGGGAGCCAGCCGACACGGCCTCGAGCTTCTCCCCATGAAAGGCATTGGCCAGCCCCTCCGCCATCTGGCTGCGGATGGAGTTGCCCGTACAGAGAAAGAGCACCCGCTTCTTCAACGCTGTCCCCCGAGATCGCTGTTTCGCTGATCGCTGATAGCAACACAGCTACCGTGAACGAAAAGCGAGTCAGCGAATAGCGATTAAGCGAATATGCGAATAAGCGACTAAGCGACTAAGCGAAAAGCGATTAAGCGAATAAGCGAATAAGCGAATAAGCGAATAAGCGAATAAGCGATTAAGCGACTAAGCGATTAAGCGAATATGCGATTAAGCGATTAAGCGACTCAGCGACTAAGTGACTACCCACCGATTCACGCCGTCATTCTACGGTGGCGGCCCGAAGGCCACGCTCTCCACGACGACGTCGAAGGCGTCGCCCTTCTCGCCGTTCTCGACGTCCGCGTCCGTCGTGATCGTCACCCAACGGTCCTCGCCGGCCAGCAGGACGAACGTCGTGATCGCCTCCGCGCGGTAGCCATGCAGTTTCCCCGCCTGGAACGGCTCGGCGGAATCCCAGGCCGGATTGCCGTCATTCGCATCCGCGCCCTCGTAGAGTCCGCCCTCCCCCACCCGGACCTCCACCGGATCGCCGCGGCCGTCACCCTGCGGGATGACACGCACGGCGCACGGCTCGTCCTCTTCCTCCACGGTCCAGTCCGCAAGGTACTTGAACGAGTACCCGCAGTGAGGATGCGTGTAGGTGCAGAGCGCTGGAGGCGGAAAGGCCAGCGAGCGCAGGGCGAGCTCGAAGGCTTCGCTCTGCGAGTAGCTGTCGAGGTTCACCCAGCGTTTGCCGTTCGTCAGGAAGGCGATGTCCCGCGGGCAGAGCCGGGCATTCGCCTCCTCCCCTTCACACTCCAGGGCCACGTCGTTCGCGCGCATCCCCTCCAGCGCGCCGACCGCGATCTCGAAAGCCCGGCTGGCCTTCTTCTCCCGTCCGAACACGACCACGGAGCCCGCGCGCAGCCCGGGATCGCCGGCCCACGCCTGGACCGCGGCGTCGACCAGCGTGAAGCCGGACGCCTTCGAGGCCCGATCGCCCCCGCCGCGCCCACCGTCGATCCAGAGCGTGGCTCCGTCGCCCTCGGTCGGAGAGACGCGGACCTCGCACGGCCGCTTGTCGTCCTCGCTGCGCACCACCTCCCACCCGCCGGCATACTGAAACGAATAGCCGCAAGCCGGGTGCGTGTAGGTGTGGACGAGAGCAACGGCGAACAGCACGGAGGCGAGAGTCATGGAGCAGAAGATTCGCCTACGGAGAAAGCCGTTCGATGACCCAGTCGTTGGCCTCGCGCAACCGGTAGTTGAAACGGTCGTGCAGGCGGTCGGGCCGTCCCTGCCAGAACTCGAAGACCAGCGGAATGACCCGATAGCCGCCCCAGTGCGGAGGGCGGGGAATGGGGAGATCCTTGTACGTCGCGGCCATCTCGTTGAAGCGTTGTTCGAGGGCTCCGCGGCCGGCAATGACGCGGCTCTGCTCCGAGGCCCAGGCGCCGAGCTGGCTGCCGCGGGGACGGGTGGCGAAATACTCGTCCGACTCCTCTTCCGTCGTCCGCACCACCGCGCCTTCCACCCGCACCATGCGCTCCAGCGCCGCCCAGTGGAAGACGAGGCAGGCCCGCGGGTTCTCGTGGAGCTGCGAGGCCTTGCGGCTGTGGTAGTTCGTGAAGAAGGCGAACCCGCGCGAATCGAATCCCTTGAGGAGGCAGATGCGCGCCGAGACAACGCCCTCCAGGTCCGCCGTGGCCACCGTCATGGCCTCGGGGAGCAGCGGCTGCGCGGCTTTGGCCTCCTCGAACCATTTCGCGAACTGCGCAAAGGGATCGGCATGGAGGTCGCTCTCCAACAACTGTATGACTACGTTCTCGGGCACAGCACACTCCTGATCTTGCGAATGGCGCGCGAGCCCGCCGCCTCCGCCATCAGGTGCTCGGCGCGGTCGAGCGCGACCCAGGCCAGGTCGTCCGATTCGTTCGCGTCACGAGCAATGGCATGCGGTGCGGACGTCTGCGCGAGGTAGCGGACGTCGAAATGCAGGTGATCCGGCTCCCCTTTGCCGGCCGGGATGGCGTGGACGTCGAGGTCGAAGATGCCGTGCCCGACTAAGGCCAGGTCGCCCAGTCCGGATTCCTCCCGCCCCTCTCGCAGCGCCGCCGCCGAAGGAAGCTCGTCTCCTTCGACATGGCCACCCATCTGCAGCCACCGGCCAAGCCGGCGATGGTGGTGCAGCAGGAGACGGTCGTCCCCGTCGAGGATGTAACAGCTCGCCGTGATGTGACCGGGCGTGAAGTGCGCGCGAGAAAACGCCACTTCCCCGTCACCCAGCAGGCTCACCATCGCCGCGCGATGCGCCTCCTCCACGGTATCGGCCGGCCGATACTCCGACAGCTCACCGAGAAGACGTTCGTGGCGCAGCATCCCGTGACGAGACTGTAGCAAAGAATCAGTGCTGCGTGCCGAGGGCTGAGGCCGGAGTTGGGCATGAGGCGTGAGTGATGGGGCAGGAGTTGGTTCGTGTTGTGCCACGCGTCTACAGGAGCGCCGCCGTCGAGGCGGCTGGACGAGCGGCCTCCAGCCGCCAATTTCTACACAGCCTCTGAGGGCCGAGGGCGATGGCCGAGGTCCTGTGACTTGTCGCGTCAGCCTTTGCGCGATCCGACGCCGGGCCTTACCCGTTCGGGTACCAGTGGTAGAGGAAGAAGTACACGATCACGCCCGTCACCGACACGTACATCCAGAGCGGGAATGTCCATCGGGCGATGGCGCGGTGCTCGCGCACACGCATCTTCAGCCCGCGGGTGACCGAGACGATGGCCAGGGGGACGATGGTGATGGCCAGGATGGTGTGGGAGATGAGGATGGAGAAGTACAGCGGCCGCACCCACCCCGTGCCGGTGAAGCGCGTGACGATGCCGTGGCGCAGGTAGTGATTGAAGACGTAGCAGGCCAGGAACGTCAGCGACGTGAAGCAGGCCGCCAGCATGAAGCGCTTGTGCAGTTGTACCCGCTTGCGCCGGATGAGGATATAGGCGATGAGCAGCAGAACGCCGCTGAGGGCGTTGAGCGAGGCGTTGACGACCGGCATGACCTGGACGAGGTTCATCACTGCAGCTCCCGGACGACCTTCGCCACGTGCTCCACGGCGTCTTCGTTCTCCGCACCGTAGTACTCGCGGATCATGCCGTCCTTGTCGGCGACGACGAATTTCGCGCTGTGGAGGATCGACTCGTTCGGCGAGGCGCCGGCATCGCCGGCGGCGAGCTTGAAGCCGTTCACCGAGAGGTTGATGATCGTCTCGCGGTTGCCGGTGAGGAAGATCCAGCGGTCGTCGTTGCGCACCTTCGTCGCGTAGTCGTGGAGCACGGCGGGCGTATCGCGGGCCGGATCGACGCTGATGGAGACGAACCGCACCTTGGCGTTCTTGTCCACCTTCGTCGTGAGGCGCCGCAGGGTGGCCGTCATCATCGGACACGTCCCCGCGCAGTTCGTGAAGATGAAGTCGTACACCGTCACGTAGCCCTTCAGTTGGGCCAGGTTCACGGCCTTCCCGTTCTCGTCGACCAGCGCCGCGTCCGGGACCGGGAACAGCTTCGGCAGCGTCGATTCGTGCGACGTGCACGAGGCCAGAAGAACCGCGGCAAAGGCAAACACCAGGGCACGACCGCGTCGTGCCGAACCCCCGTGGGCGGGCGGGTGTTGTACAGTAGGCGTGGGAGGCGAGCCGCGCATCACCTGTAGGGCACGACCGCGTCGTGCCGAACCCCCGTGGGCGGGCGGGTGTTGCAGCATAACTTTGGGAGGCAAGCCGCGCATCACACCACGAGGAGCAGCATCACCACGACCAGGTAGAGGT
Organism: uncultured Thermoanaerobaculia bacterium; assembly: GCA_964650405.1. GTDB lineage: Bacteria > Acidobacteriota > Thermoanaerobaculia > Gp7-AA8 > Gp7-AA8 > CAZYTO01. Next base: position 15,049 of record CAZYTO010000059.1, read on the forward strand.
TCGAGAGCATGAACAGGCGGCGGGCATTGCGGTTCGAGCGGTCGAGGAAGAACTTCATCGCCGCGGCGGTGAGGGCCAGGCCGGAGATCATGGCTCCGGCCAGGTAGCCGAAGCCGGCCAGGGCGAAGAGCGGCGGAAGGGCGCTGACGCCGATGAGGGCCAGGCTGTAGAGGATGGCCTGGCGCGCCGTGGCCCGGCCGTCGGCGTCGCGCACGGCGGTCATGGCGAAACCCGCCCGGCCGTAGTCCTCGCGGTACATCCAACTGATGGCCATGAAGTGCGGCAACTGCCAGAAGAAGAGGATGCCGAAGAGGATCCAGCCGCCGATGGCCAGGTGGTTCGTGGCCGCCGTCCAGCCCATCAGCGGAGGAATGGCGCCCGGCACCGCCCCGATGACCGTGCAGACCGTCGAGATCCGCTTCAGCGGCGTGTAGACGAAGATGTAGCTCGTCAGCGTCAACGCACCGAGGAGGGCGGTCAGGACGTTCACCGTGACCACGAGATAGACCGTGCCGATGACGGCGATGGCCGCCGCGAAGACGAGCGCCGCCCGCGGCGTGATCCGGCCGTCCGGCAGCGGACGCGTGCGGGTACGGCGCATCTTGGCGTCGTGCTCCCGCTCGACATACTGGTTGAGCGCATTCGTTCCCGCCGCGACGAGTGCCGTGCCCACGAGCGCGTGGAACAGCAGCCAGCCGTCCACGTGGTGTGCAGCGAAGAGATAGCCTGCCGCCGTGGTGATGAGGACCATCATCACGATGCGGGCCTTGGACAGCACGAGATAGTCGCGCAGGACGTGGAGGACGGACAATCCTGTCCGTCCCTCAGACGAGGTTGCATGCACGGGTGACGGACAGGATTGTCCGTCGTCCAGCAAATGCGCGGTCACGCCGTCACCTCCGTGGCCAGGAGCGAGCCGGCCGGCTGCTTCGCCGTCCGCCACCCGATCGTGCGCGAAGTCAGTGCGATGACGACCGACAGGGCCAGCGTGATCGCGCCGTTCATCACGTGAAAGCTCGTGATGACCGGCAGCTTGCCGCTCCACACGGTGTACGCGCCGAGGAAGAGCTGCCCGGCTACGACGGCGAGGAGGATCATGGCCAGCTCGCGGAGCGGGTGCCTGCCGGCGAAGCGAAGCAGCCGCACGGCGGTGATGACGGCCAGCGCAGCCACTGCCAGGGCGCCGACGCGGTGCACGAAATTGATCACGACGTCGAAGCTCGTGAACGGCGGCAGGATGTGGCCGAACGACAGCGGAAAGTCGGGGATGGCCAAGCCCGCGCCGCGGTGGCGCATCACCGCTCCGGCGAAGACCTGCAGGAAGACGGTGGCGACGAGGGCTGTGGTCAGGCCGATCGGCGCATTGCCCCGCTCCACCGACTGCAGGTCGTTGTAGAAACGCGAGAAGAAGAAGGCAGTCGCGACGGCGAGGCAGAGGGCGATCTCCGCGACGAGGCCGTGCGACACGGAGACGGGCTTCGGCAGGAGCAGCTTGACCGTCAGGCCGCCGAGGAGGCCCTGGAAGATGGTCGTACCGAGGAGCGCCCAACCGAGCTTGCGCAGCCGGGAACTGGTAGTTCCCCCGCCCACCGCTCGCCGCAACCCGCTCGCCCGTTCTCGGCCTGCCGCTCCGGAAGGCGAGAGCGGCGACGCCGCCCGTGCACTCCACAACTGGATCCAGATGGCCTGAATCAGCGTCAGGACGCCGAACGTCCCCGCCACGAGCCGATGGCCGTGCTCATAGAAGATTCCCCCCACCATCGGCGGAAAAAACATGCCGTAGCTCAGAGGCCAGTCCGGAACCGCCAGGCCCGACCCCGTGGACGTCACCTGTGCGCCGGCGAAGATCACGAAGGCCGCCCAGGCAGCGGTGAGCTTCGTGAAACGGCGGAGGGCGACGGGCACTTCGTAATTCGGGCGCGGACCGGGGGGGAGGGTGGTCTTCATCGTGACTTCAGGAGCATATCAGCTTCGGTTTTGCTCTCGGGACAGGCAGCCTAAGACCCGCCGTTGGCGCCGACGGTCGGCGCGGAAGCGAGCCACTTCTGAAATTCCTCGTGAGAGTGAACGAAGAGCTGGCCGCGCATCCGGTAGTGGCCGAGGCCGCAGAGCTGGGCGCAGGCGATCTCCCACTTCGTCCCGTCGTCGTTGGTCATGATCGGGGTGAAGTGGATGGGGATCACCTGCCCGGGAATGGCGTCCTGCTCGCTGCGCATCACCGGCAATTTGAAACTGTGGATGACGTCCTTCGAGCTGATGTGCACGATCACCGGACGGTTCACTTCGAGGTGGAGCTGGTTGAGGCTGGAGATGTCGTCTTTGCCGTGCGGGTCGCTCGGATCGAGGCCGAGCGGGTTCTCGGGGGTGACGAACTTCACGTCCGTGCGGCCGAAGACCCCGTCCTTGCCGGGATAGTGGATGTTCCAGGCGAACTGCTCGGCCACGACGCGCACCTCGAGGGGCGGGTTCTTGGGGTCGTTCGGCTTTTCGGCCCAGTGGTACCAGATGGGGATGGAGAAGCCGACCAGCAGAATGACTTCGATGATGGCCACGCCCGCCTCGGCGTACGTCGAGATGGGCGAGTGCGTGCCGTGGTAGTTCGCCCGCGGGTTGTTCTTGGCGCTGAAGCGGCGAAGGACGTAGAGGAAATAGAGGCCCCAGACCACGAAGAGCACCAGCATGAGCCAGTGCACCACGGCGTTGAGGGAGTCGATCTGGTCGGCGTGCGCCGACGCCCCGACCGGCATGTACTGGGCGAGAAACTCTTTCATCTAGATCACTCCTCCCGGAAGGACCTTCATCGATTCGCGCCGGCGGCGCAGTTTCTGTGCATGGCGCCAGAAGCTCCAGAACATCGCAATGAACCCGATCTGCACGAAGACAATCGTCCCCAGCAGAAAGGCGATGCCGTTGTTCGTGCCCTTGGTCATCGGCGAATTCGGCGCGCCGTAACAGGAAGGACAGGCAGATGCGAATTGCGGGATCAGGACGGCGATGACGATCGCAGCGATCAGCGCCCCGCGACCGAACGGCGACCAGCGACCAGCGGACAGCGGCCTCATTCCATCTCCCGGAACTTGCGTATAGCGTGCACCCCGTAGGCGACGAGCGCCACGCCGCAGGCGAAGAAGATCACCGCCAGCGCGATCGCCGTGCCCGAGCGGCTGGCCTGCCACTCGCGCAGCCCCCACGCCGCGACGAAGGCGGAAAGCGCCACCGACACGGCGATGAAGAAGAGGTGAAACGCGCGCAGGGACATGGCTCAAATGGGCACTCAGTAGTGAAGTTTATCGATGTAGTGCGAGACGGGCACGCTCATCAACACGATGAAGAAGAGCACCGTGAGCATGAGGATGCCGTAGATCAGTTTTTTTTCGGAGATGAGGTGCATGAAGAAGCCCGCCACCAGCGAGCCCTTCAACACCGCCACGAACATCGCCACCAGGATGGCATAGTGCACGGGGAGGTCGAAGCCGTAGCAGACGCCTACCGTGACGCCGGTCAGCACGGCCAGGGCGCCGAAGATGATCAGGTAGACCCGCATCTCCTTCCGGATCTCCTCCGGCGTGTGGTGGTGCGAGCCCGCATCCCCCTCGCCGTGTCCGTGATCGGTAAGCGGTGTCCCGCCGGTTGCGACGTGTTCTGTCATGCGCGTCTCCTACAGCAGATACAGAGTCGGGAAGAGGAAGATCCAAACCAGGTCGACGAAGTGCCAGTACAGGCCCGTCACCTCGACGCGGTTCGTGTACTGCTGCTGGTCCTTGTGCCACATCTTCTGTCCCCACGGCGTGAGGAAGTAGCTGAAGACCGCCACGCCGCCCAGCACGTGCAGACCGTGCAGGCCGGTCATGACGAAGTAGGTGGCGTAGAAGTTGTTCGTGCTGGGGAAATGGTGGTGGTGGAACTTCGTGCCGTACTCGATCGACTTGATGATGAGGAAGCCGAGCGCGCAGAGCAGCGTGAGCCCGATGTAGCGCTTCCCCTTGCGGAAGTCATTCAGGCGCAGGTGCGACCAGGCCATGATGACCGTGACCGACGAAGCGATGAGGATGAACGTATTGAGCGTCGCCCAGGGCACACTCAACTGGCCGCCCGCCTCGGACTGGTCGAAGCCGCGCGGCCAGTGCTCAGCGCCGGTGCGCAGCAGGATGAGCGTCGAGAACAGCGCCCCGAAAAGCATCACTTCCGAGGCCAGGAAGAGCCAGATCCCCAGCTTGCCGTTGTACACGCCCGTGTCCGGGCGCGCGTGCACGGTATAGGGAATCTCCAGCTCGTGATGGCCGCCGTCATGTCCATGACCGGCGTCGATGGCGTGGGCATCCATTTCGTCAGATCTCCTTCTGGGCCACTGCGGCGGCGGTCAGCATGCCTCCGCCCACGGGGGCGGGAGGTGCTTCGCTCTCGACGTGCTGGGGGATGAAATCGGCGGACGCCCCGGGGACGCTGTACTCGTACGGCCCGCGGTAGACGACCGGCATCACCTCGAAGTTGCCATGACCGAGCGGAGGCGACGTCGTGGCCGCCCACTCCAGCGTCGTGGCATCCCACGGGTTCTGGTTCGCCGCGCTGCTGCGGTGTCCGGCCAGGGCGGCGAAGGTGTTGTAGAAGAAGTTGAGGATGAACGGCACCTGGAAGCAGAACAGGCCGATGGCGCAGCCGGACATGAACGGGTTCGTGGCCGCGGCGATGGCCTTGGCGTGCTCGTACTGCAGGCCGCCGTCATAGAGGCGGCGCGACACGCCCGCCAGCCCTTGCACGAACATGGGGAAGAAGATGCCGTTGATGCAGAAGAACGAGCCCCAGAAGTGGACCTTGCCCCAGAACTCGTTGAGCCGCCGGCCGCTGATCTTCGGGAACCAGTAGTAGATGCCGGCGAACATGGCGAAGATCGTCCCCGGCGCCACGACGTAGTGGAAGTGGCCGATGACGTAGTACGTGTCGTGCAGGTGCAGGTCCGTCGCCGCCAGGCCGAGGGGCAGTCCGGTCAGGCCGCCGATGCCGAACATGGGCAGGAAGGCCAGGGCGAACAGCATGGGCGTGTTGAACCGGATCGACCCGCCGTAAAGCGAGAGAAAGAGCGCGCTGAGGATGATCACCGAGGGGATGGAGATGATCATCGTCGTGGTCTGGAAGAAGGCGCTGATCATCGTGCCCATGCCGGTGAGGAACATGTGGTGAGCCCAGACGATGAACGACATGAAGCCGAGGAAGACGGCCGCGTAGACCATCGACTTGTAGCCCCACAGCGGCTTGCGGGTGTTGTTCGCGATGATCTCGGCGACGATCCCCATCGCCGGGAGGATCAGGACGTACACCTCGGGGTGGGCCAGGAACCAGAACAGGTGCTGCCAGAGGAGCGGATTGCCGCCGCCGGCGTTGGCCAGGTGCGTCCCGCTGACGACCAGGCCGCTGGGCAGGAAGAAGCTCGTCCCGGCCACGCGGTCCATGAGCTGCAGGATGCCCGCGGCCTCCAGCGGCGGAAAGGCCAGCAGGAGCAGGAACGACGTCACCAGCTGCGCGTGCACGAAGAAGGGGAAGCGCATGAACGTCATGCCCTTGGCCCGCAACTGGAGGATGGTGACGATGAAGTTCACCGAGCCGAGGAGCGACGAGGTGATGAGGAAGATCATGCCCACCAGCCAGAATGTCTGGCCGCGGTTGGCGATGACGGAGAGCGGCGGATAGGACGTCCAGCCGGAGTTGGCCGTGCCGCCCGGATCGAGGAAGCTGAGGAGCATGACCACGCCGCCCGGCGCATAGCACCAGAAGCTGGCCATGTTCAGCCGCGGGAAGGCCATGTCCGGGGCGCCGATCTGCAGGGGGACGACGTAGTTGCCGAAGGCGCCCACGGCCAGCGGCACGATGGCCAGGAAGACCATGATCGTTCCGTGCATGGCCCCGAGCTGATTGTAGGCCTCGGGGAGCAGCACGCCGCCCGGCGCGCGGCCCTCTCCGAGGATCTTCATCAACGAAAACGCCTGCCCCGGCCACCCGAGCTGCAGGCGCATGAGGATCATCAGTGAGAAGCCGAAGAGGAGGAAGCAGAGCGCCATGAAGCCGTACTGCATCCCGATGACTTTGTGGTCGGTCGAAAAGAGGTACTGCTTCCAGAACGGCAGCTTGTGCCGCTCGGCAAGCATGCGCTCGTTCCGCTCCGTCAGCTCCGCCTCACGCGTCGCGCCGAGGACGTCCTTGTAATCGACCCAGTGCTTCCCGATCCTGACCTGTCGTCGTATGGCCACGGCCCCTCCAAACTAAGTGCCGAGAACTCAGTGCCGAGTGCTGAGTGCCGAGTGCCGAGTCGCTGAACCCTCTCGGCACTCAGCACCCGGCACTCAGCACTCTCTTACTATCCCCTTGAAACCGAGTGCTCCGTGCCGCCGATTCGCTGAGCCCTCTCGGCACTCAGCACCCGGCACTCGGCACTTGCCTTACCCCTTGAATGAGAACGCGATCGCCTTCGACTCTTTCGCGCCGACGGTCACGCTCTGCTTCTGCTGTCCGTACTTCTCGTGCCACGCCACGATCGTGTAACTGCCCGGGGGCAGGTTGGCGATCGAGAACGTGCCGTTCGCCGCCGAGACGGCGTAGAACGGATGGGGCATGACGGCCATGTACGACCGCATCCAGCCGTGCACGTCGCACTTGATCTTGAACGGCGTCATTTCCGGCTTGTCGAAGGTCTTGTTGGCCACCATACCCTGCACGGGCTGGCCTTCGTTGAACTGCGAGTTGACGGCCGGCATGGCGTGGACGTTGTGGAGCGTGGCGTCGTCGTTCTTGATCTCGAGCTTCTGCCCCATCTGGATGCCGCTGACGTGGGGCGAGTACTGGCAGCCCTTCTGATCGAGCGTCACCGGGGTCGACGGCGGCGGGAAGTTGCCCTTGATGTCCGCCACGTAGACGAACACGTTGGCCAGCTCGCCGGCCGCGCCGACGATGACGTCCTGGTCCGTGGCCGCGGTGGAGTGCTGCGACTGGCAGTACGGGTCGGCGGACATCTGGATGGCCGCCATCTTCGGCGCGGTGCCTTCGAACTTCACCGTGCCGGTCAGCGTCGCGGCGTCCGGCGAAGCCGCCGGTGCGGCAGCGGCCGCCGTTGCGGTGCCGGCGGCGGGAGCGGCCGTGCCGCCCGC
>CAZYTO010000060.1:0-22128 GCA_964650405.1 uncultured Thermoanaerobaculia bacterium
CCACACCGCCTATTGCAACTCAGTTTGCTTCGAAGATCAACCGGTAAACAGATACTCGACATCGAATATCTGAGCGGCCGGACTCCACGTGGTCACGTCGACCGTGAACGCGCCCTCCGACGGAAATGTGAAGGTCACGTGCGGCTCTTTCACGCGGCGCTGTGATCCGGCCCAGGGTTGAAAACTGATACGCTTGGCGGCCTCATACAACACGTGCCCTTTGCTGTCCGATACCTTCAGAATCACATACCCCTGCACAGAGACGCTTCCCTGCGCGTTCCAGTCTTTGGCCTTTCGAATCTCTCCAGGCTTGGGGACCGGCAACGGCTGCGACTCGGTTACTTCCGTGATGTAAATCGGTTTGGCGATTCCTTGTTCCGTGACGCGAAGCATGAGCGCAAGGTATTTCGTCGGATGCGCTTCTATTGGCAGTGGCGTCAGCACGTCTGCCGGATCGGAGCGTGGTCCGGGGACCACGGTGCCTTGCGGGGTCTCGAGTGCCGGCGCTTCTGCTCCGTTGGTCGTTCGAACGGTGGAGCGAACGGACATGTGCGCCGGCGCCTTGACGATCCTCACCGGCAAACGTGTGACTGAAGCCCCTCCGGGCACCACTGCCGAGGCCTCGCCAAGATAGTAAGACTTCGCAGCGTCGTACCCGTCGGTGAGGATGAGGTACTTCCCCGATGGAACGTGTGCAAAGTGGACGGCGCCGTGTTCGTCCACAGGCGCCCACAACGAGGCCCCCGAAGCCGTTTCCCGAAGATGCACGAATGCTCTTGCTTTACCGGGAGCAAAGCCGCTGGGATATTCGAGTTGCACCGTCAGAGGGTGGCTTCCGAACGCGAACGTCGCGCTCAACGCGTACGCCCGACCCGCGGTATCCGCGACATTCGCGTGGATCTCATAGGGTCCACTGTGAGCCGCCAGCCACCCGAGCAAGGCGCTCAGGTCATTCGTGGCAATCTCGCCGTCACCTCGAACAGCGGCGAGGCGTGTAACATCCGTGCTTTCCGAGCGAGCGTGCAGGTTTGCCGGCGGTCGTCGCGCAACGGGCGAGCGTGTCGATCGTGTCGCGCACCGACGCGATCAGCGCGGCGGGAACAGCCTTGTCGGCATACGCCTGGAGTGAGGTACTGAGGCGCCCAAGGTCGCGGCTGAAGTGCGTTCCGTCCGGCTCCGCCGTGAGGTAATCACGCCATCCTCTCTCGAGGGAAAGCGAGGCCGGATCATGGATCCTCGCCGGCAGGCCGGCCGAATTGATGCCTGTGATCGCCGTCTGGTACTGCGCGGCGCACGGCGTTTGGGCGACGGCCATGACGGAGGGAACGAGGACGAAGAGGGCACCGATGATGGTGTTGCGCATGAATCTCCCGAAAGAGTTGCGCATGAATCTCCCGAAAGACATGTGAAGGGACAAAGGTCTTGGCAGGACGCACTTACGTCCGGTCGAACACGTGAATTGGGTTGAACCGACGGGAACAGATCGGCCGGTCACGGTACGATATCATTCCGGCGTTGTCCAGCAATGGATTCGTATAGGGACGCGTGAGACCGTGAAACGACGCATGCCGGCTTCGCCCCACGTATGAGTGCCGGTTTTCATCGTCGTCCTCATGGCACCGTGACCGCGCTGCTGTCGGCGTAAGAGGCCACCTGCTGATTCGAGTTGGCACGAAACGCCACGCCAGCAGGTGGTCGACAACACTGTTTCGAGTACAGGCCTATCAGAACAATCTCTTCTCTCGTTTTGTAAAGGACGCCGCATATCACCTCTTATTGCCAGGCGTGTTGCAGCGTCTCGCCGTCCCTCCAGTCCGAGGGCAGGCCCGCTCAGGCCAGCGATGTGTCTAGCCGATCAGGCGAGCGGCGTCCTCAGCTCAGGAACCGCCGCCACCGCACGACGAAGACCGCCGGCAGGAACATGAATGCCGCGGCGGCGAAGGTACCGGCCAGGCGAAGGGGCGGAAAGAGACGGACACCGAGGGTAGCCAGGCGGAGATACCAGAAGGCGACCGCCGCGAACGCTGCTGCCAGCAGCACGCCTCCCCAGAGCCGGGCACGCGACAGTCCTGCGCCACCGATGATCAGTGCCGTCAGCACGGCGAAGACGACCAGCGAGCGCCGGTCCGCCGGCATGACGCCGCGCCGGGCGCCGGCGCCGGCCAGGAAGAGGCCGAAGAGCAGGGCGCCGACAGCCGAGAGGAAGCCAAGGATCTGCAGGTAGTCGCGCTGATAAGGGGTGCCGGTCGTGTCGTTCATCAGCAAAACGAAACGGCCCGGCGCGTGGCCGGGCCGCTTCGACTCGATGGCTCGCTCTTACAACTGGAACATGAAGAACGCGAGGAGCAGCGCGTAGATGACGAGCGATTCGATGAGGGCGAGACCGATGATCATGGCCAGACGAATCGCGCCGGCCGCGGCCGGGTTGCGGGCGATGCCTTCGCAGGCCGCCGCAATGGCGCGTGACTGGCCGATGGCACCTGCCGCAGCGGCAATGCCGAGGACGAATGCCGCGCCGATCACACCCCAGCGCACGACACCCGCCTGCGGCCCCGTCGCCGCCTGCGCGAAGGCGGAGCCGGCCGCCATCACGAGCACGAGCGCCACAAAGACGTATTTCATTTTGCTCATATCCGTTTCCTCCTTTCCAAGTATTCGCTTGATTCGCTTAGTCGCTTAGTCGCTTAGTCGCTTAGTCGCTTAATCGCTTAGTCGCTTAATCGCTTAATCGCTTAGTCGCTTAATCGCTTAGTCGCTTAATCGCTTAATCGCTTAATCGCTTAGTCGCTTAGTCGCTTAGTCGCTTAGTCGCGGATCAGCGATTCTCAATGCTCTTCCACCGCCACCGCACCGCCGATGTAGACCATGGTCAGCATGATGAAGACGAAGGTCTGCAGGAAGGCGCCGAAGATGCCCAGGCCCATCATCGGCCAGGGGATCACCAGCGGGAGCATGCCCATGAAGATGCCCGTGGCGGTGTGCTCGCCGAAGATGTTCCCGAAGAGACGCATGCCCAACGAGAGAATGCGGGCGAGGTGACCGATGATCTCGATCGGAATCATCAGAGGCGCGAGGACAGGGATCGGCCCCATGAAGTGCTTCAGGTAGTGCCCCACTCCCTGCGTCCTGAAGCCCTGGAAGTTGTAGTAGAGGAACGCGCAGGCTGCCAGGCCGAAGGTCGTGTTGGGGTTGCTCGTGGGAGGCTGCAGGAAGAAGAACAGCCCGAACATGTTCGAGAAGAAGATGAAGCAGGCGAAGCCGCCGATGATGTAGAGGTATTTGGCCGACGCGCCGTGGCCGATGATGTCCTCGATGAGGTCCTTGAGGGCGGAGACGGTCACCTCGAGGATGTGCTGGAACGGCCCCGGGTTGTCGCGGCTGAGGCGGCGGGTGGCCAGAGGGAAGAGCACGCTGCTGATCACCAGGACCAGGAAGGCCATGATGACGTGATCGGGGATGTCCCACGCCCAGCGATGCTGCAGGGCGTGCCACAGGGCGTTGACCGGGTGGAAGAGTATCGAGCTTTCGTGTTTCATTGTGCCTGGCCGCTCAGGCTCTCAACCCGGGCTCTTCGCGGAGAGCCTGGAGCGGTGAGCGGGAGCATTTGAGCTGAAGTATTTAGACCCTGGAGCTGACCACAAACGAATACAGAGCTTCACCCAGGATTCCCACGACGACGACCGAGAACCCCAACAGCACACTGACCGCATTGAAACGAGCGACGAAGATGGCGACCGACAGTGCCACGCCGAGGAGTGCGAAGCGCCCCAGAGTACGCAACGACAATCTCCAGGCCTTCAGGCGTGGCGATGGCTGGAGAACCGCTTCCACGATCCCCTCCAGCCAGCGGAAGTTGATCATAGTTACCACCGCACTGCAAGTCAAACCGATGAGCCCGCGCCACCCTCCCCAGACGGTCATGATCACTGCGAAAACGACGTAGGCCACGGCGCTCGTCCGGCGGATCCGGCGGAGCACCACCGCCGCCGTGGCCTTGTCCGCCGCGATCCGCGCCTGCTGCTGCTCCGGAGTCTCTTCGAGCGGCACAGGCAGCACCGGCGGAGGGGGAATCTCGGGGGGAAAGGCATCGAGCGCGTCCCAGTTGATCCCGGAATCCACCCACCCGGCATCGCCCGCATCCGATGCAATGGCGGCCGCCTCCGGAGGATCCGGAGTGCCGCGGCCCTGCTGCAGCTCATCGTCCGGCGATCCGCCGCCGGCGTCGCCGCCGCTCCCGGGATCAGGGCGTCCCGTCGGTGTCGTTTCCATCGCCCGCCAGGCCGATCCGGAAGAGGTTGATGAACGCGGCGATGATGCCGAAGCCGGCGAACAGATAGCGCAGCCACGTCGTGTGGAAGAGGTAGACGTCCATGGCCCATCCCCACAGCCAGCCCAGTCCGATGGCGATGGGAAACATCCATCCGATGGATGATGCGTAGAGCGCCTGTTGCAGGTCGCGGCGTTGCCTATCGCTTAGCTGATCGCTCTGCTTGTCGCTTTGCTTATCGTCCGGCATGCTGGGTCACGGCCGACTGTCGCACGACCTGTGCCGCGGACTGGGCCGCCTGCTGGATGAGGGGCGGCGGATAGAGGCCGAGGACCAGCGTGACGGCCAGGGCGGTCCCGGCCACGAGGCGCAGGGAGGGGGTGATGATCACTTCCGCCTCGCGCCCTTCGCGGAGGTACATGGCCACGACCAGCCGCAGGTAATAGAACATGGAGACGGCCGACATGAGCACGGCCACCACGGCCAGCCAGCCGTAGCCGGCCTGCACGGCGGCGGCGAAGAGGTAGTACTTGCCGAGGAAGCCGGCGGTGGGGGGAATGCCGCCGAGGGAGAGGAGGAAGACGAACATGGCGAAGGCCCAGAACGGAGCCCGGCGGTGCAGCCCGTCGAAGTCGTCGACCTGGTCGCCGGCGTACTCGTGGCGCCGCAGCATGAGCACGGTGGCCCAGATGCCGAGGTTGGCGAAGACGTAAACGACGGTGTAGATCAGCACGCCGTTGAGCCCCGTGGCGTTGAGGGCGATGATGCCCATCAGGGCGTAGCCGGCGTGCGCGATCGACGAGTAGGCCAGCATGCGCTTGACGTTGTTCTGGGTGATGGCGGCCAGGTTGCCGACGATCATCGACAGGGCAGCCACAGTGGCCAGGACGTTGCCCCAGCCCAGGTGGAAGTCGTGCAGGGCCACGTAGAAGATGCGCGCGAAGATGGAGAAGGCCGCGGCCTTGGACGCGGTGGAGAGGAAGGCCGTGATGGGCGTCGGCGCCCCTTCGTAGACGTCGGGGGTCCAGACGTGGAACGGCGCGGCCGCGACCTTGAAGCAGAGCCCAGCCCCGAGGAGCATGATGCCGAACATCAGGGCGTCGTTGGAAAGAATGGTCGACAGGGCCGCCCCGATGTCGAAGAGGTTGAGCGAGCCGCAGACGCCGTAGATGAGAGAGATGCCATACAGGAGGATGCCCGAGCTGACCGCCCCGAGCACGAAGTACTTCATGGCCGCCTCGGTCGACTTCCGCTCGTTCTTGTAGAAGCCCGCCAGGATGTAGCTGGAGAGCGACATCAGCTCCAGGCCGATGTAGATCGAGATGAGGTGGACGCCGGAGACCATGAACATCATCCCGCAGAGAGCGAAGGCCAGCAGGGAGTAGTACTCCCACTGCGAGTAGCGCGCCTCCTGCAGGAAGTCGTCGGAAAGCAGCGTCACCAGGGCCACCGCTCCGATGAAGAGGAGCTTGAAGAAGACCGAGAACGCGTCCAGGGCGAACATCCGTCCGAAGGGGATGGTCTGGCTCTGGGTCTCGACGACGTTCGAACAGACGATGACCGCGGCGAACGTCGCCGCCAGAGTGGCCAGCATCACCCACCGGGCCGCCTTCTCGTTGCGCCGCCCTCCCAGCACCGGGATGAGCAGGAGCAGCGACGCGCCGAGGGAAAGCACGAGCTCCGGCGCGAGGAAGATCAGATCGCTGGGCGAAAAATTCACTTGGACACCGTGGTGGCGAGCGGGGTTTGGCGCGCGGCGAGCGGAGTTGGATGAGCTCCGCCGTCAGCGAGCGGAGGTGCAGGTTTCGGCGCATTCACGGCGGCGTTCTCCCGCTCGCCGCTGGCCGTCTTCCGCTCGCCCTTCGCACCGGCCAGTTGTTCGCTCTTATCGAAATACGCCGGATCGACCTTGCGCACGATGTAGTTCACCGGCTCCTCGATCATGTCGAAGAACGTGCCCGGGTAGACGCCGATCCAGACCATGACCGCCACCAGGGCCACGAGCATGCCCAGTTCGCGCTTGTTGAGGTCGGGCACGTTTTTGTTGGCCGGGTTGTCGAGCGGTCCCCAGAACACGCGCTGGTAGAGCCAGAGCAGATACGCGGCGCCGAGGACGATACCCAGACCGGCGAAGACGACCCACCAGAGGCTGCGGTTGGCCGCGCCGAGGAGGATCGTGAACTCGCCGATGAAGCCGTTCAGCGCCGGCAGGCCCATCGACGAGAGCGCGGCGATGAGGAAGAGCGTGGCGTACATGGGCATCTGCTTGGCCAGCCCGCCGTAGTCGGCGATCATGCGGGTGTGCCGCCGCTCGTAGATGATGCCCACCAGCAGGAAGAGCGCGCCCGTGGAGATGCCGTGGTTGATCATCTGCAGCACGGAGCCCTTCAGGCCCATGGGGTTCAGGGCGAACATGCCCAGCATGACGAAGCCGAGATGCGAAACGGATGAATAGGCCACCAGCTTCTTCATGTCCTTCTGCACGAGCGACACGAGGGCGCCGTAGATGATGCCGATGATCGACAGCAGGATGATCCACGGCAGCCACTGCTTCGTCCCGTCGGGAAGGATGGGCAGGGCGAAGCGCACGAAGCCGTAGGTGCCCATCTTCAGCAGGACGGCGGCCAGGATGATGGAGCCGGCCGTGGGCGCCTCGACATGGGCGTCGGGCAGCCAGGTGTGGAAGGGAAACATCGGCACCTTGATGGCGAAGCCGAAGAAGAAGCCGGCGAAGATCCACCACTGCAATCCGGACGGGATGAGGTGGCCGATCTGGTGGAACTGCAGCACGGAGAACGTGGCCGGGTTGCCGAGGCCGGCGATGTTGAGGAACGGAATCCCGCTGGTGTTGAAGAAGTAGAGGGCCAGGATCGAGAGGAGCATGAGCACCGATCCGGCCAGGGTGTAGAGGAAGAACTTGATGGCCGCGTAGAGCTTCCGCGGGCCGCCCCAGATGCCGATGATGAAGTACATCGGCACGAGCATGATCTCCCAGAAGACGTAGAAGAGGAACATGTCCAGGGCGCAGAACGTGCCGATCATGCCGGTCTGCAGCAGGAGGAGCAGGACGTAGTACTCCTTCTGCCGGTGATCGATGGCGCTGTACGAGGAGATGACGGCGATGAGGCCCATGAACGTGGTGAGGATGATGAGCAGCAGGGCGATGCCGTCGATGCCGAAGTCGTACTTGACGCCGATGGCGTCGATCCAGTGGCGGGTCCAGCGGAACTGGAAAATCTTCTCGCCGCTCAGCTTCGGATCGAAGCCGTACCAGAGGTAGAGCGAGGCGACCAGGTCGATCAGCGCCACGACCGTTGCCGTCGCCCGGATGGCCTTCGCCTCTTTGAGGAAGAGGACGATGAAGACCGCTCCGAGCAGCGGGATGTAGGTGACCCAGTTGAGAATGCTGTCCATCCGGTCGTTCTCTCCTCAGGGTTTCAGGAAAAGGTAGACGACGGTGATGAGGACGATGCCGCCCCCCATCACCAGCGCGTAATTCTGGACGAGACCGTTCTGCGCGCGGCGCAGCAGCGACGAGCCGCCGCGGGCCGTGGAGGCCACGCCGTTGACCGCGCCGTCGACGATGTACTTGTCGAAGAGCGCGGAGCCGTGGCCGAGCGCGAAGACGGTGATGTGCCGGGTCAGGTTGACCAGGCCGTCGACGATGTTCGCGTCGAACCACCACAGGATGCGGCTGAACAGCAGCGTCCCGGCGATGACCGTCGCGTTGTAGATCTCGTCGACGTAGTACTTGTTCGCGAGCACTTTGTGGACGAAGGCCAGGCTGCCCTTCAGGCGCGTGGCCCAGACGAAGGCGCTGTCGCGGTAATAGAGGACGCAGGCGATGAACCAACCGAGGGTTGCCACGCCGACGGAGGCAAGGATCAGTCCCCACTCGGTCGAGGTCTTGGCTTCGGTGAACTCGAATGCTTCTTTGCCCAGCGGCAGCAGGACCGGCTCCAGCCAGCGCTGGAAGGCGGTCGGATGCGACCCGCCGAACAACGCGGGCCACCCGATCCAGCCGCCCACGATCGCCAGGATGGCCAGGATCCACAGCACTGCGGTCATGCTCCAGGGCGACTCGTGCGGATAATGTCCATGACCGCACCCTGGACCGTGTTCGTCAGCCGCGGCGTGACCGTGTCCATGGTCATCGTCATGCGCTCCGTGCGCGGACGACGCCGCATGGCTGCCTTCCGCCGCGCCTCCGCGGTACTCGCCGCTGAAGGTCATGAAGTAGAGGCGGAACATGTAGAAGGCCGTGCACGTCGCGGCGATCATGCCCAGGGCGTAGAGGAAGCCGTGGCGCTCGTAGGCTGCGGACAAGATCTCGTCCTTGGAGAAGAAGCCCGCGAACGGCGGGAAGCCGGCGATGGCGATGCAGGCGATGAGCATCGTCCAGCGCGTCTGCGGCATGTACTTGCGCAGGCCGCCCATCTTGCGCATGTCCTGCTCGCCGCCGCAGCCGTGGATCACGCTGCCCGCGCCGAGGAAGAGGCATGCCTTGAAGAAGGCGTGCGTCATGACGTGGAAGATGGCCGAGGTGAACGCTCCCACGCCCGCGGCCAGGAACATGTAGCCGAGCTGCGAGACCGTCGAGTAGGCCAGGACCTTCTTGATGTCGTACTGGGCGATACCGATCGTGGCCGCGAAGATGGCCGTCAGCGCGCCGATGATGGCCACGACTTCCATCGCATCGGGCGACAGGCGGAAGAGGACGTTGGAGCGGACGACCATGTAGACGCCGGCCGTGACCATCGTGGCGGCGTGGATGAGCGCGGAGACGGGCGTGGGGCCGGCCATGGCGTCCGGCAGCCAGACGTACAACGGGATCTGGGCCGACTTGCCGCAGGCGCCGACGAAGAGCAGGAGGCAGATGGCCGTGGCCACGCCGGCGTACGCGTGAGGATTGGCGCTGGCCGCGGCGAAGACCTTGCCGTAGTCGGACGTTCCGAACGTATTGAAAATAAGGAAGATGCTGAGGATGAAGCCGAAGTCGCCGATGCGGTTGGTGATGAAGGCTTTCTTGCCCGCGTCGGCGGCGAAGTTCTTGTCGTAATAGAAGCCGATGAGGAGGTAGGAGCAGAGGCCCACGCCTTCCCAGCCCACGAACATGACGATGTAGTTCGCCCCGAGGACGAGCAACAGCATCATGAACATGAAGAGGTTCAGGTAGGTGAAGAAGCGCGTGTAGCCCTCTTCATGGGCCATGTAGCCGGTGGCGTAGACGTGGATGAGGAAGCCGATCCACGTGACGATGAGCAGCATCGTGCACGACAGCGGATCGATGCGGAAGGCGAAGTCGATGCCGAAGTTGGCGAGGTGGCCGCCGGTGACGTGGCCGAGACCGGCCGGAATCCAGTGGTAGTAATCGAACTGCCAGGCGTCATGGTTGCCGGCATACGTGTAGACGACGTACGCCGCGATCAGCGCGGAGACGGCCGTCGTGCCGAGGGCGATGATGTTGGTGAGGGTCTTGTTCTTGGCCGTCTTCGGGTGTGCAAACGCGCGTGTGCCGTTCAGCAGTGCACCGAGCGCGGGAAGGATCGGGATGGCCAGCAGCAACCAGCGACTAACCATTCAGATCGCTCCGTAGTTCATCCTGAGCGCAGCGAAGGATCAGAGCCTTGCACGCCAGACTGGCACCGACGAACCCGTCCCCTTGGCAAACCGCTGGGCGTGCCACGCTTTGATGCTTCGCTCCGCTCAGCATGAACTCAGCCATTCAGCTCCCTCGCCTCGTCGACGTTGACCGTGCTGCGCAGGCGGTACAACTGGATGATGATGGCCAGTCCCACTGCCGCCTCGCCTGCCGCGACGGTGATGATGAAAATCGTATAGATCTGCCCTTCCAGGCTGGAGAGGCGCTGCGAGAAGGCCACGAGGTTGATGTTGACGGCGTTGAGCATCAGCTCGATCGACATCAGCACGGTGATCATGTTGCGGCGCACCACCACGCCGATGAGGCCGACGCAGAAGATGGTCGCCGAGAGCATCAGGTAGGCTTCGGTGGTCGGGGCGAGCTCAGGCACTCATGGCCTCCTTCGAGACACGTGCAACAGCCGCCGGATCCTTCGTCGCCGTCGCTCCGCTCCGGGTCCTCAGGATGAATTTGGAGGCGTCACGCACTCATCGCCTCCTTCACTTCCTTCTCCGTCTCTACGCGATCGATCATGTACTGCGGGCTCATGTCCTCGTCGGCGGCATTGAGCTCGCGCTTGCCGATGACGATGGCCCCGATCATGGCCACGAGCAGGAAGAGGGAAGCCACCTCGAACGGCACGAGGTAGTCGGTGTAAAGGGCCATGCCCACGGCCTCGGAGTTGCCGGTCTCGGTTCCGCGCCGGTACGGCTGGCGCACGATCTTGCCGTTCGGCTGGTGTACGCGGTGCACGCGGTGCTCGTAAGACATCCGCAGCCGGTAGTCCTTGCCGACCGGGTCGTGGTAGGTGCCAGGACGGACGACCGTGGCGAAGAGGATCAGCACGGCCAGGCCGACGGCGATGCCGCCCAGCCACATCGGCGAGACGACCTTCTCCTCCGGCAGGTGCCGGACGTTGATGAGCATGATGACGAAGAGGAACAGCACCATGATGGCGCCGGCGTAGACGAGCACCTGCACCGCGGCCACGAACTCCGCCTCTTTCATGATGAAGAGCACGGCCACGCAGATGAACGTCAGCAGGAGGAAGAGCGCCGAGTGGACCGGGTTCCGCATGGCCACGACGAGGATCGACGACGCCACGGCAATCGTGCCGATGACGAAGAAGACCAGGAAGGGGATGTTTGCTGTCAGATCCATCGTCTCCCCATCGTCACCGTTCGCTTCCGATCATTTTCTGTCCGCTCTCGATCGAAGGCTGACTGTCTTCTTCCGGCAGTCCCGTGTAGACCGGCCGGTCGTCCCAGTACTCGAGCTGCTGCATGTTGAAGTAGAGATCGTTGCGATCATATGTCGCCAGCTCGTAGGTCTTGGTGGTCAGCCAGATCGACTTGGGCTTGGTGGGGCAGGCCTCTTCGCAGAGCGCGCAGAACATGCAGCGCTTGACGTCGATGTCGTAGCGGTCGAGGACTTTGAGCTTCTTCATCTTGCCGTCCACTTCGCGCTGCTCGTCGTGGACGTCGATGTAGATGATGTCGATGGGGCAGGCCACCGCGCACAGCTTGCAGGCGATGCAGCGGTCGTAATTGAAGCGGAACATGCCGCGGAAGCGGTCCGCGGGCTCCATGCGTTCCTCGGGATAGCGGACCGTCACCTTCGGCCGCCAGAGCTCGCGGAAGGTGGTCTTCAGCCCCTCGAGCATGTCGAGGAGGAGAAAGCGGTCGGTCCACTTAGGCTTCGGATACTCGACTTGCATGCGTCACCTTCGGCCGGGGCCGGAAGATCAGGAAGATCGTGAACAGGATGATGAGGATGCCCACCGCCGACAGGATGGTCTCGCCGATGTACGGCTCTGGAACGGCCAGGATGACCACGCCGGTGACGAAGATGTTGGCCAGGGCCAGGGGGATCATCCACTTCCAGCCGAGGTCCATGAGCTGGTCGAAACGGAACCGCGGGAACGTGGCCCGGAACCAGATGTAGCCCAGCATGAAGACCATCATCTTGGTGATGAAGATGACGGCGCCGAGGATCCCGCCGGCCAGGCCCATCGCCTGCAGCTTGGCCGTGGTGAGGCCCACGCCGTTGAACGCGAACGTCCAGCCGCCGAAGAAGAGGCTCACCATCAGGCAGCAGTTGACGATCATGGCCGAGTACTCGGCGAGCATGAAGAAGGCGAACTTCATGGCCGAGTACTCGGTGTGGTAGCCGGCCACGAGCTCCGACTCCGCCTCGGGGAGGTCGAACGGAGTGCGGTTGTTCTCCGCGTTCATGGCCACGAGGAAGATGAACGCCGCGATGAGCTGCGGGAAGACGTTCCAGGTGTGGTAGGCCTGGTAATTGACGATGTGCACGAGGTCGAAGCTCTCGCAGAGCATCAGCACGCCCACGATGGACAGGCCGAAGGGCACCTCGTACGACACCATCTGCGCCGCGGAGCGGAGGCCGCCCATCAGCGAGTACTTGTTGTTCGAGGCCCAGCCGCCGAGGATGATGCCGTACACGCCGGTCGACGTGAGCGCGAGGATGAGCAGCAGCCCGACGTTGACGCGCGCCGCGATGTACGTTGGCGGCGGCCCGAACGGAATCAGGCAGAAGACGAGGAAGGCCGGGATGAGCGGCAGCATCGGGCCGAGGAAGTAGGCCACCTTCTCGGCGTTGGCCGGGACGATGTCTTCCTTCAGCAGGAACTTGATCGGGTCGGCCACGATCTGCAGCAGGCCCCAGGGAACGCCCAGTTCCCTGCCCACCCGGTTCGGGCCGAGGCGCGCCTGGATGAGGCCCAGCAGCCGGCGCTCCACCCAGTTCATGGCCGCGACGATGCCCTGCACGAGGATGAAGGCCACCAGAAACTTCACCAGCGGCCAGATGAGGTAGTGCATCAACGCCGGGCTCACAGCTGCACCTCCCCGGCTGCGACGGTCAGAAGGCAGAAGGCTGAAGGCAGAAGGGAGCTCTCCACTCGGCGACGAAGTGTCCTTTCACGGTACGAAGGACGAGGATCACCGCATGAGGACCGCTCACCTCTACTTTCTGCCTTCTGCCTCCTGACCTCCATCATCGATCGACCTCCCCGAGCACGATGTCGATCGTCCCGATCAACGCCACCAGGTCCGACACGAGGTGGCCTTTGGCCATGGCCGGAAGGGCCTGCAGGTTGACGAAGCTGGGCGGACGGACGTGGCAGCGGTAGGCGTTCTGGGTCTTGCCGTCGCTGATGATGTAGTAGCCGAGCTCGCCCTTCGGCGATTCGATGGAGTGGTAGACCTCTCCCTCGGGCGGGCGCACGACGCGCGAGATCTTGGCCTTGATGTCGCCGGCCGGGGTCTGGCGGATCATGGGGAGGCACTGCTTGAGGATGCTATTGGATTGCCGCATCTCGGCCATGCGCACGAGGTAGCGGTCGTACGTGTCGCCGTTCTTCCCGGTGGGGATGTCGAACTGCAGGTCGGGATAGCACTCGTACGGCTGGGCGCGGCGGAGGTCCCACTCCACGCCGCAGCCGCGGAGCGGCGGGCCGGTGATGCCCCAGTCGATGGCCTCTTCCGGCGAGATCACACCGATGCCGACGGTGCGGCGCTTCCAGATGCGGTTGTTCGTCAGGAGGGACTCGTATTCGTCGATGGCCGCTTCGAACTTGCCGGCGAAGCGCTCCACGTCGTCGAGCCACTCCGGCGTCACGTCGTCCGGCATCCCGCCGATGCGCATGCAGTTGAGCGTCAGCCGCGCGCCGCAGTAGGCCTCGAAGAGGTCCAGGACCTGTTCCCGCTCGCGGAAGCAGTAGAAGAACGGCGTCATGGCCCCGATGTCGATGGCGTGCGTGGCCAGCCACAGCAGGTGCGACGAAATGCGCTGCAGCTCGGAGAGCATCACCCGCATGAGCTGGGCCCGGCGGGGGATCTGCCCGGTTACGCCCATCAGCTTCTCCACCGCTTCCACGAAGCCGAGGTTGTTCGTGGCCGAGGCCACGTAGTCCATGCGGTCCGTGTGCGGGATGCACTGCGGATAGGCCATGTTCTCGAAGAGCTTCTCCGTCCCGCGATGGAGGTAGCCGATGATCGGCTTGGCGTCGATGATGCGCTCGCCGTCGATCTTCAGCAGCACCCGCAGCACCCCGTGCGTGGACGGGTGCTGGGGGCCGAAGTTCACTTCCATCTCGTGTACGTCAAACATGGCTGTAGTGGTTAGTGATCAGTGGTGAGTGGTCAGGGCCGGAGCGTCCTAACCACTCACCACTAACCACTTCACTTCCCCCTCCTCACTTCCCTGCCCCCGCGAGCAATTGCTTCAGCATCGTCTCCGTCTCGGCCTCGCCGGGTACGCAGAGCGTGGCGTCCTTCGATTCGCCCGTGGCCAGGGCGGCGGCGTAGCCTTCGCAGTCCCAGCCGCAGGCGGTGCAGTCGGTCTGGGCCATGGCGGCGAAGAGCTTATCCTTCAGCGTGCCCTTGTCGGCCAGCTTCATCCGCTCGGTCATGGGCAGGTCGGGGTTGTGCCACGGCGCTTCCTCGGTGGGCTTGGCCGTCTCGGCCACGGCGCCGGCGAGCTCCGGCGCCGCCGGTTGCTGGGTGCCGGCCTTGGCCCGGGCGGCGATCTCGGCCACCGGCCACGTGCCGTAGTGCTTCCACTCGCCCTTATAGATGTTGACGTCCTTGTAGTCCTTCCCCGTGGATCCCGCCTTCGGGCCGCCCCCTTCGGGGAAGACCTCAGGATAGATGCGCGCGCCGGTGTCGATGCCGCGGAGGGGGAAGTCCTTGCGCAGGGGATAGCCGTTGAAGCCGTCCCACATGAGGATGCGCTCCAGGTTGGGATGATCGGCGAACTCGATGCCGAACATGTCGAAGGTCTCGCGCTCGTGCCAGTTGGCAGTCCGCCAGACCGAGGAGACGCTGGGGATGGGGGTCGTTTCGTCGGTGGCCACCTTCAGCCGGATCCGGGCGTTCTTCTGGAACGAGTACAGCATGTAGGCCACGGCGAAGCGCGGCCCGGCGTGGCCGGGATACTTCGAGTAGTCGATGCCGGAGAGGTCGACGAGGTAACTGAACCCGTCGTCCTTGAACGCCGAGGCCACGTCGCGCAGGCGATCGCGATCGACCGTGAGCGTGATCTCGCCGGCGAACTCCTTCGCGCCGGTGACGGCGCCGCCGGCTTTCTCGCAGGCGCGCGCGACCAGCGGATCGCGACGGATCTCGTCGGCGCTGCGCGTTACTGGTGGCGTAGGTTCGGGCATTGAATTCGTTGCGTTCGAAGTCGTGTGTACTTCGGAGTGGTTAGTGGTTAGATGTTCCTCGCTTGGCCACCTAACCACTAATCACTAACCACTTCTCACTCTCATCCGCCTTCGGTTTCCTTCCCGGCGGCCTTCATCAAATCTCTCAGTGAATCCAGCGTCTCGATCTCTCCCGGGGTGCAGAGAGAGATGTCTTTGGTCTCATCGGTGGCCAGGGCGTGCGCATAGCCTTCGCAGTCCCAGCCGCACGCGCCGCAGTCGGTCTGGGCCATGGCGGCGAAGAGCTTGATCTCGAGCCCGCCACCCATCTCCTCGGCCATCTTCATGCGCTCGGGGAGCGTCAGCGTCTCGTTGTGGAACGGCACCGCCGGCGCGGCAGGCGCCGCCGCTTCCGCCGTTGCCTCGGGAGCCTCGGCTTCCGCGATGGCTGCTGCACTCGCCGCAGGTGGAGCACCGGCGCCGCCTGCCGCTGCGGGCGCGGAGGATGGCGGGGTGGATGCCGCCCCTCCTCCGCTTCCACCCTTCTTCGGCTTGGCTTCGGGAATGGGCGTGCGCTTGATGCCGCTGATCGGCGCCGGACGAAGCTGCGCCGCGGCCTGCTCGGCACGCAAGGCCGGCCCTTCATGCTCGGGACGGAGCGAATCGCGCACCGCGGCGCGGGCGAAGTCGTATGCCTCTCCCCCCTTTCGGAGGATGTGCATCTTTTCGATCTTCTTCTGCAGCTCCATGAGGCCCCAGATCAACGCCTCGGGGCGCGGAGGGCAGCCGGGAACGTAGACGTCAACGGGTACGAGGCGGTCCACTCCCTGCGTCACGGCGTAGGTGTCGTACGGGCCGCCGCACGTGGCGCATGAGCCCATGGCGATCACCCACTTCGGATCGGGCATCTGGTCGTAGAGGCGCTTGACGATGGGGGCCATCTTCTCGACCACCGTGCCGGCCACGATCATCAGGTCCGACTGCCGCGGGGTGGCGCGGAAGACCTCGGCGCCGAAGCGGGCCATGTCGTGCCGGGGATCGAGCACGGCCATCATCTCGATGGCGCAGCAGGCCAGGCCGAACTGCATGGGCCACAGGCTCGACTTCCGAGCCCAATTGAAGATTTTGTCTACTTTCGTGGTGAGGACGTTGTTCGAATCGAAGCGGTTCTCGATCAGACCCATGAAAGAACCTTCCTCTTCCACGCGTAGAAATACCCGATCAGGAGAATCGCCAGGAACACAGCCATCTCGACTGCACCGAAAACGCCCAGCTTCTTGAAGCGGATCGCCCAGGGAAAGAGGAAGACCGTTTCGACGTCGAAGATGATGAACAGCACCGCGATGAGGAAGTAGCGGACGCTGAAACGGTGGTCGAATGCGTACGAGCTGGCGGGAACCCCGCACTCGTACGGCTCGAGCTTCACCTTGTTCGCCCGGGAGGCGCGAACGAGGGGAGCGAGGAAGAAGAGGGTTAAAACCGGTACCGAGATCACGATGAGCGCGGCAACCGGGAGCACCGAGTAATTCGCGGCCATGTTTGCTTTATCGCGAGACCGGACGACATTGTAAACGGCGATCGAAAGTAGTCAACGGAAAAGGCGTCCTCGAGGGCGCAGGGGCAAGGACCGGGTCTTGTTGAAGGGGAACGGCGGTTTCAGGGCGGCCCTGGTAGTCGTGCGAGAGAGGGGAGCCGGGTCACGCGGAGACGCGGAGGCAGCGGAGGAGAAACGCAACCCCTTCGCGACTCTTTCTCCGCGTCTCCGCGTGACCCGTCCCCCTTTTTCAGAGGGCAGAGGGGCTCTGTCTCCACCACTACCAGAGCGGCCGTTGAAAACTCCATTCCCCGAGGTCGAGGCCCCGCCCCTGGACCAGGACCCGGATGTCGTGGCCGATGCTGTCGGGGAGGATGAGGCGGCGGGCGTCGTCGCGGGCTTCGAGGCGGGAGAGACCCTCCTCCGCCGAGCCCACCGTCTCGTCGAGCACGGGCTTGAACAGCTCGTGCTCCGTGATGCCGAGGGAGAGGAGAAACTTCGCCTGGCGATCGAAGAAGAGGGTCGAGAAGCCGGCACGCTCGCCGGCGCGCCGCAGGTCGGTGAAGTTGATGTGGGCGGTCAGGTCCTGCTCGCCGGGATTGGCGAGCAGGTCGCGGGTCACGCGCTGCTGCCCGTACGCCGCGGCCGTCCCGAAGCGGCGGGCGCGTGAACGGAAGAGCTGCTCCTCGGGATAGCCATAGTCGAACGTCACGATCAGGCCATTGGTCATCCAGCGGGTGATGTCGGCGTAGTACGCCTCCCACTCCAGCGATACATCGGCGAACTGGCCGTCGTCGAGGGCGATCCCGCGGGCGGCGAAGTAGTCGTCGAACGGTAGCGGCGCCTCGTGCTCGCTCCAGTCGAGGCCGTCGTGCGCCTCGTGCACCCACAGTTCATGGAGATGCTCGCCCCGCTGGACCAGGCGGGAGAAGGGAAAGGCGTCGAACAGCTCATTACTAATGATGAGTTGTGCGTCGCCGCGAGGAACGGCATCGAGGGTCGTGTAGAACTCGACGCCTTCGCGGGGCGGGTTGCGTTCGAGGGAGCGATCGACGCCCGCGAAACGAACGTTCCCGCTCGCCGCTCGCCGCAACCCGCTCGCCGTCTTCGCCAGCGCCCCGATCAGCCCGCCGTCGCCGCAACCGATGTCCACTACGGTGGACACCCCGTCGCCTCTGCGGCGCAGAAACTCGTCGACGAGCCGGCCCAACGCGAACCCGAACACCGGGCTGAGGGAGGGCGAAGTGACGTAATCCCCACCCTTCCCCACCCTTGCCGCAGGGGTGGTGTAGTAGCCGAATTCGGGGTGGTAGAGGGCCAGCTCGACGAAGTCGCGAAACGACAAGTCGCCGTACTGCAACAGGTTATGCAAGACGCCGCGCAGATTGCGCTCTCCCGGCATGCCGCGCCGAAGCATACACGAGGCTCCTTCGCCGGAGCTCTTCTGGAAGAGGAGCCCGCTTACATGGCAGGCCGGTTGAAGTAAATCGGGTGAAAGGCGAGCCGGTGACGGCGAGCCGCGAGCTACCTGCTGAAGTCGTTCCGCTCGCCGCTCGCCGAACCCCGCTCGCCGGCCACAGGAGGCACCACATGAAGAGATCCACCATCGCCTTACTGACCATCGTGTTGACGGCGGCGCCGCTGTTCGCGCAGACCGACGACCACGAGAAGACGAAGAAGGGGGCCGTCATCGGCGGCATCGCCGGTGCCATCGCCGGCGCCATCATCGGCAACAACCGCGGGCACCACAGCTCCACGCGCGGAGCGACGGTGGGCGTGCTCGCCGGCGGCGCGGCCGGCGCGATCATCGGCGCCATGATGGACAAGCAGGAGCGCGAGCTCCGCCAGATCCAGGGCGTCGACGTGGCCCGCACCGCACCGGGCGAGCTGAAGGTCACCGTCCGCAACGACGTTCTCTTCGACTACGACTCGGCCGGGCTGCGGGCGGCCTCGCGCGACGCACTCCGCGACATGGCAGACGTCTTCGACCGCTATCCCGCCACGGCCATCGTCGTCGAGGGCCATACCGATTCGGCCGGTTCCGCGTATTACAACCAGCGGCTGTCCGAACGGCGCGCCGGCAGCGTGGCGGAATACCTCGAGGAGCTCGGCATTCGCGGCTCCCGCATCGAGGCGGAAGGCCTCGGTGAGGACTCGCCTCGGGCCACGAACCGGACCGCCGCCGGCCGCCAGTTGAACCGCCGCGTGGAAATCCACATCCGCGCCGAAGGCGCATGATAGAGAAGGTCAGGAGGTATCAGTAATGACCCGCAAGTCCTCGGTCCTGCTGCTCGCCGCTCTCTTCGCCTGGTCCGGTGCCACTTCCGACGATGATCCGGACAAGCACGCGAAACGCGGAGCGCAGGCCGGGGCCGTGGCCGGCGCGATCATCGGCGCCATCCTCGGCAACCAGACCGGAAATCCCCGCACCGGCGCCATCATCGGCGCCGCCGCAGGCGCCGCCCTCGGCGCTTCCGCCGGCCACGACATGGACAAGCAGGAGCAGGAGCTGCGGCAGATCCCGGGCGTGGAAGTGACCCGCGTCGCGCCCGGTGAGCTGGACGTCCGCTTCACGAACGAGATCCTCTTCGACGCCGACTCCGTGGCCCTGCGCGACCAGTCCCGCAAGGTGCTCGACGACCTGGCCGGCAACTTCTCCCGCTACCCCAACGAACTGATCACCATCGAAGGACACACCGACGCGGTCGGCTCGGCGGAAGAGAAACAGTTCCTCTCCCAGCGGCGCGCCAACACCGTCCGCGAATACCTGATCGGCGCCGGCATCCGCCCCGCACAGATCACCGCGGAAGGCTTCGGCGACACCCGCCCGAAAGCGTCGAACGACACGCCGGAAGGGCGGCAGCTCAACCGAAGGGTGGAGATCCGGATCACGGAGGCGAAGCGGTAACGAGTCCAAATCCCGCATCCCTCCGGGATGCACCATCCCGGCCGTCGCGGTCCGGTGGTTTTTCGCGCCGCTGCGAATTTGGGTAACGACGCGTGCGTGTCGTGGCGCGAAAACCACCGGCTATTCTCCTCCGCGCCTCCGGCGTGAGGCGGAGCGCGCTCGGAGAATCGGGTGTTTCGCTCCATGAGCCATCATCTGATTCTCGTGAGCGAAGGGTCCTCGCTCGCCAGCCACGGGCGCGACTCCACAGGTTGCGTCCGTGGCTCGCGAGTCCGATTCCCTGGGTCGACACCCTGCACCAGTCGCTCCGTAGCCAGGAGCGAGAGCTCGATAGCCTCGTGCCCGCGGTGAGTCATCAATCCCAGTTGCTCGCGAGCGTGGCTCGGCGAGTCTCGAGTCTCGTTTCCAGGGTCGCGAGCCACCGGCCTTGGCTCGCGAGCGAGAGAATCGGTCGACGTCGACTCCGGTCCGATGGAGCGAGTCTGATAAAGAGACTCACGAGTCAAGAGTTTGGGCTAATATAGCCATAAACTAAGTCACATGAGTCTTAAGCAGAGACTAACTAGTCCTGATTAGTGACTCATGAGTCGACGCATGAGGTTACAATAGACTAATCACGAGACTCGTGAGTCCTGAGTTGAGCGTATTGAGTCAAGATGTTTGACTCGTGAGCCTAATGTTGAGACGAAATAGTCCTATTTTGGTGCTACAATAGCCACAACCTTTGACTCGCGAGTCCTGACTTCTGACTCGCGAGTCCTGACTTCTGACTCGCGACCCTGGATCAGAGGCTGGCGAGTCACGATTTCTGACTAAGGACCCAGCGCAGCTCTCAAAGGAGGCAGCAACCGATGGAGAATGACCACGTCGACCGGGTCGCGGAGCTTTCCGCCCCTCTCGTCCAACTTCGCGCCCGGCTCGCCCAACTCGCCGCGGAGTACGCGGAGGTCAAGGCCGAGATCGACCGTCGCATGCGAGAGATCGCGACACTGATGAAGGATCAGGTCCTTCCCCTCCCGCCCGACGCGACCCTTCGCGAGCGGGTGCTGGCCGTCTTCCGGCGGGATCCGCGGCAGCGGCTGCGGGCTCCCGACCTCTCTCAATTGCTCGGGCCGGACACCCACTACCTGCCAACCCTGCGCAAGCTCCTCGGCAGGATGACGAAGGACGGCCAGCTTGTCCGCCTCCAGCACGGCCAGTACGCGCTGCCGCACTGATTCGAGCCAGAGCCTTGCACCCGAGGTCGGGCGACTCGTCATGGCGAAGGCTGAAGGGTCCAAAGCTTGAATTGAATTGAAAATTCACCCGCCAGAGCAAGGGTTTCCCTTCCAGCCTTTCAGCCTTTCGACCTTCCAGCCTCTTCGTGCCCGGCGTCACCAGATCGTCCCCACCCGCTGGAAGTCGCTGCGGGAGAGCGGCGATTGCCAGGAGCGGGAGCGCCAGAGGAGCTCGAGTCGCGGAGCGCGCTCGAGAAGGCGGTTGCGCAGGACGGCGACCTTCTCCACCCCCAGTGCGGTGCCGAGCTCGCCGGCGATGGCGGCGTTGCGCGCCTCCCGAAGGAACCAGGGAACGGAGTGCATCCGGGCCGTGCTCCAGGGCCGCCATTCGAAACCGCGCTGGGGCGGCGTATCCGCCGTGAGCTCGCCGCGCAGGAAGAGGAAGTAGTCGGCGGCCACGAAGTCGTCGAACGGGACGCGGGCCAGCGGACCGCTGGAGTGCCGGGCCTCGAGCAGCTCGGCATGAACCGACAGCACGCGCCGCTTCTCCGTCACCTCGTCCAGCGCCTCCAGCAGCTCCGAGGCGCAGCCGTAGGACACGGCGTGCGGCGTGTGCCAGCCCGCGGCGTTGGCCACCACCAGCCGCTGGTCGAGGAGGTCCCCGATGACGTCCCACCGCCGGCGCGCCAGCAGGGCCGCGACGAGGGTCACCACCATCTCGTGTCCGACGAAGCGGTAGTAGTCGAAGTCGCGGGGATCGAAGCGCTCGCCGTTGGCCGGAGGACCGTAGCGCTCGATGATGCCGTGCAGCGCCTTGTAGAGCGCGATGGTCACGCCGGCGTCCACGGCCGCCGCGGCAGCCTCCGCGAGGCGGGTGAACTCCTCCACGGCGGGCGCGCTGCCGTCGATGGCCGCCAGCAGCTCCGTCACGCTGCCACCCGCGCGGAAACCGCGCGGCTCGTGCTCCGCCAGCATCCGCTCCACCTCGACGATGGCCCGGCTGACGATGGCCACCCGCTTCGGCCGCGAGCCCTGCACGGCGTCGATGGCCGTGTCGATGGGATCGCCGGCCGCGTCCTGTCCCTCGCCCTCCCCCGGCTCGCGCAGCAGTCCGGTGCGCAGGGCGTGGGTCACCGCTTCGCGGCGCGAGCGGACGCCCAGCTTCGAGTAGATGTTGTGCAGGTGGGTCTTGACGGTCTGCGTCCAGATGCCTAGCTCGCGGGCGATGTCCTTGTTGCTGAGGCGCTGGGAGAGGAGGCGGAGCACCTGCGACTCGCGCTCGGTGAGCGCCTCGATGGACGTCGTCTCGCGGCGCAGCTCGCGGGCCAGCTTGTGGATGCGCGTCCCGACCAGCGACATCATCCGCGCCGAGGCGGTGGCGTGGCGCAGGCGGG
>CAZYTO010000061.1:0-22110 GCA_964650405.1 uncultured Thermoanaerobaculia bacterium
CCGATCTCGCTGGCGATGGTGGTCATCGTTGCCGGCGTGCTGCAGTATTTCGGCCCGGCGCCGAAGGGGGGTCGCCATGAGTGTCAATGCAACAGCCCGCTCGCTTCTGCTCTGGGGTTTAGTAGCTGCCGTCATCCTCCGCTTGCGCTCATTCTTCAAGCCCGACCCGCCGCTTAACCCACCCTTCCGCAAAGTCCCTGCCGGTGAAGCCCGTACCGGCCGGGACGCTGGGCGCGACGCTAACCGCGGACCTGACGACCGCCAACCTCAGCATGGCGGCGACGAGCGGCAAGGTCGCGCTGGCCAAGAGCAGTCCCGCCCTCGGCTGCGGCGCCACGGCCACGCCGTGCACGCTTCCCAACGCCAACATCGCCGACGTCGTCTCGTGGGGCGCTTCGAACAACGGCGAAGGGGGCACGACCGTCAACAACGGCGTGGCGCTCGATTCGACGAAGGGCGCCGTGCGCAACAGCGGCGGCTGCTTCGACGGCGACAACAACAACACCGACTTCACCGTGGCCACGACCGGTACCGGCCTCGTGCCGCGCACGAGCGCGTCGCCGGCCCACTCCTGCGTCAACACGCCGCCCACGATCGTCCCGCCGTCCAACCCCATCACCACGGTCACCATGAATGCGGCCCCCTTCCCGGTGAACCTCTCCGGCAGCGATGACGGCGGGATTTACAACTGGTCCGCCACGCCGGGCACGGGCGTCGCCTCGGTGAACGTCACCGGCGGCCAGGGCACGGGCAACGTGACGTACACCGTCACGCTCACCGTGGGCTTCACAGGTACGGCCGCGTTCACCGCTTCGCTGACCGACAACGTCACGACGCCGGCCTCGCAGGCGGTCAACATCCTCGTCAACCCGCCCGCCCCGCCGCCCGCTCCCACGGGCCTCGCCGCCACGCCGGGCAATGCCCACGTGCAACTGAACTGGAACACGGTCGGCGGCGCCACGAGCTACAACGTCAAGCGCGGCACCACGCCGGGCGGTCCTTATCCGACCGTCTTCAGCGGCGTCGGCACGAACAGCTACGACGACGTCACGGTCGTCAATGGCACGACGTACTACTACGTCGTGAGCGCGGTCGGAGTGGGCGGCGAAGGCGCCAACTCGTCGGAAGTCAGCGCCCTGCCGCAGACGGCGCCGTCGGCTCCCACGGGCCTTGCGGCGAATCCGGGCGTCTCGCACGTCGCGCTGACCTGGAACGCCGCGGCCGGTGCCACGAGCTACACGGTCATTCGCGGCACCACGCCGGGCGGTCCGTACGGCACGACCTTCCCCGGCCTCGTCACGACGTCCTACGACGACACGACGGCCATCAACGGCATCACTTATTACTACGTGGTCACGGCCACGAACGCGCAGGGGACGAGCGGCAACTCGAACGAGGTATCGGCCACGCCCCAGCCGCTCGTCGCGCCGGCCGGTCTCACCGCCGCGGTCTCCGACTCGGCGGTCGTGCTCAAGTGGAGCTCGGTGCAGGGCGCGGTGACGTACAACGTCAAGCGCAGCACCACGCCCGGCGGCCCGTACACCGTCGCCGGCTCGCCTGCCGGCCTGACCTTCACCGACAGCACGGCGGCGAATGCCACCATCTACTACTACGTCGTGGCGGCGTTCGCCGGTTCGGAAGGGCCAATCTCCTCGGAGGTCAGCGCCACGCCCAACACGCCGGCCTTCCTCGGCGTCGTCATCAGCCAGGTCTACGGCGGCGGCGGCAACAGCGGCGCGACGCTGAAGAACGACTATGTCGAGCTGTACAACCGCGGCACGCAGACGGTGTCGCTGGCAGGCTGGTACGTCCACTACACCTCGGCCTCGGCCACGACGTGGGCCTCGGCAAACTCGCCGACGGCGCTGGCCGGAACCATCGCCCCGGGGCAGCACTATCTCGTGCAGGAGTCCCAGGGCGCCGGCGGTACGACCAACCTCCCCACGCCCGACACCGCGGGTCTCATCGCCATGGGCGCCACGGGCGGCAAGGTCGCGCTCACGACCCTGTCCACGCTCAGCGGCCAGTGCCCCACCGGCATGTCCATCGCCGACTTCGTCGGATACGGCACGGCGAACTGCTTCGAAGGAGCCGGCCCCACGGCGGCCACGACCAACACCACCGCGGCCCTGCGCCTCAACGGCGGCTGCACCGACACGAACAACAACGGCGCCGACTTCACCACCGGGCCACCCAATCCGCACAACACCGCCTCGGGCATTGCCGGCTGCGCGCCCATCGACAATCCGCCGTCGATCACCACGCCGGCCAACCCGCTGGCCACGGTGACGCAGGACGATCCGCCGTTCACCGTCACGCTCCACGGCAACGACGACGGCGGCGTCTACAACTGGTCCGCCACGCCGGGCACCGGCATCCAGTCCGTCTCCGTGACGGGAGGCCAGGGCACGGCCGACGTCACCTACACCGTGACGCTCGTGGCCGGCTTCCACGGCTTCGCCACGTTCACGGCCACGCTGTCCGACAACGTCAACACGCCCGTCTCGCAGGCTGCCAACATCCAGGTCAATCAAGTGGGCGGCGGCAACAACTCGCCGCTGATCATTCCCCCGCCGAACCCCATCACCTCCGTGGCCCAGGACGCGGCACCGTTCACGGCCGGCCTCACCGGCAGCGACGACGGCGGCGTCTACAACTGGACGGCCACGCCCGGCACCGGCGTGGCAGCAGTCAACGTCACCGGCGGCCAGGGAACGGCGAACGTGACGTACACGATCACCCTCTCGGCCGGCTTCAACGGCACGGCCACGTTCACCGCAACGCTCTCGGACAACGTCAACCGGCCGGTGAACCAGCCGGTCAACATCACTGTCACGCCGGCCGGCGGACCGTCGACCCATCTGGTCATCAGCCAGGTCTACGGCGGCGGGGGCAACTCCGGCGCGACGTACCAGAACGACTACGTCGAGCTGTACAACCCCACCGCTTCTCCGGTGAACGTCACCGGCTGGTCGATCCAGTACAGCTCGGCCACGAGCACGGGATCGTTCTCCGGCGTCCAGGGCCTGGGCGGAACGATCGGACCCGGCGAGTACTACCTCATCGGACTCGCGTCGGGCGGCGCCAACGGCTCCCCGCTGCCGGCGCCGAACATCAGCAACACCAGCATCAACATCAGCGGCACCACCGGCAAGGTGGCCCTGGTCACCAACGGCACGCCGCTCACCGGCTCCTGCCCGGCGCCACTCACCGACCCGCACACCGTCGACTTCGTCGGTTACGGTACGGCCAACTGCGCCGAGGGGAACGTGGATGCGCCGGCACCCAGCAGCAGCACGGCCATCTTCCGCAAGAACAACGGCACCACCGACACGGACAACAACGCCAGCGACTTCGTCACCGGCACGCCCAACCCGCGACGCACGACGCCGATCACCGAGATCGGACCGTCCATCACCAGCACCGATCCCGTTGCCAACGCCACCATCGTGCCGCGCGACGGCAGCATCATCGTGACCTTCTCCGAGCCGGTCTTCGTCGATCCGGGCTGGTTCAACATCAACTGCGTCACCACCGGCATCCACAACGACGCCACGGTGGCCCAGGGCGCCGGCAACTCCTGGGTCATCATCCCCAACACCAACTTCCAGGCCGGCGAGACGTGCACGGCCACGGTCTTCGCCACCTTCGTGCACGACGTCGACCTGGACGACAGCGCGCCGGGGACGGACACCCTTCCCGCCGACCTGAGCTGGAGCTTCTCCATCGCCACCGGCACGGCCCCGCCCTATCCGCCGAGCGTCCACCTGACCATGGGCACGCCGTCGGTCTGCGTCACGGACCTGTTGTCGCCCAACAGCTACCTGATGCTGAAACCGGAGATGTCGATCTGTTACAACCGCGATCTCGGCCGCCCGAACTGGGTGAGCTGGCATCTCACGGACGAGTGGAACGGCACGCTCCCGCGCAACGACACGTTCCGCGCCGATCCGATGGTGCCCCCGGCCTGGTACCGCGTCCTCGGTACAGACTTCGCGTTCTCCGGCTTCGACCGCGGCCACATGACGCCGAACGCCGACCGCGACCTGCAGACGTCGATCCCCATCAACCAGGCCACGTACCTCATGTCGAACATGGTGGCCCAGGCTCCCGACAACAATCAGGGCCCGTGGGCTGCGCTGGAGAACTACCTCCGCTCCTTCGAACCGGCCAACGAGCTGTACATCATCTCCGGCCCGTACGGCACCGGCGGCAGCGGCAGCAACGGCGGCACGACCACGACGCTGGCCAACGGCCACGTCACCGTGCCCGCCTCCACCTGGAAGGTGGCCATGATCCTGCCGAAACTCTCGGGCAACGACGTCTCCCGCGTGACCGCGGCCACCCACACCATCGCCGTCATCATGCCGAACGTGCAGGGCATCCGGAACAACGACTGGCACCAGTACCTGACCAGCGTCGATGCCGTGGAGGCGCTGACCGGCTACGACTTCTTCTCGAACGTCCCGCCGTCCATCCAGGCCGCCATCGAAGCGGGCGTGGACGGCGCGAACCCGCCGGGCACGGCCAACCAGTCCACCAGCACCAACGAAGACGTCGCGGTGCCGGTCACGCTCGACGCGGCGTCGCCCGGCGGCACGCTGACGTACTCGATCCTCAGCGGTCCGTCCAACGGCAACCTCACCGGCTCCGGCGCGAACCGCACCTACACGCCCGCTCCCGACTTCAACGGGACGGACACGTTCACCTGGCGGGTCAACGACGGTACCAACAACTCCAACACCTCGACCGTGACCATCACGGTGCTCGAGGTCAACGATCCGCCCGTGGCCATGGACGACAGCAAGAGCGTGACCGCGAACAACGTGCTGACCTTCCCCGCCGCCGACCTGACGGCCAACGACTCGCCCGGACCGGCCAATGAAAGCGGCCAGACCCTCACCGTCTCGTCCGTGACCCCGACCGCGAACACGCACGGCAATGTTTCCCTGAGCGCCGGCCAGGTCACCTACACGCCGGCCCCCGCCTACATCGGCCCGGCCAGCTTCACCTACTCCGTGTGCGACAACGGCGTCACCGTCGGACTGCTCGATGTGAAGTGCGCCACGGCCACGGTCAACGTCTCCGTCGATCCCCAGGTGACCACGCACTTCAACGTCTCCGCCCCGGCCACGGTCACGGCCCTCGCGCCGTTCAGCGTCACCGTCACCGCGCTCGACGCGGGCAATGTGACCGTCACCAGCTACACCGGCACCGTCCACTTCACCTCCAGCTCCGCCGGCACGCTGCCTCCCGACACCGCATTCGCCCCGGGCGATAACGGCGTGCACACGTTCTCCGTGACGCTGACGATGGTCGGCTCACGGTCGATCGACGTGGCCGACGGCGGCATCACCGGCACCACGAATACGATCGTCACGGCCGCGCCGGCCACGCACTTCAACGTCACCGCCCCGGCAAGCGTCACTGCCGGCGTGCCGTTCAGCGTCACCGTGACGGCGCTCGACGGGAGCAATAGCACGGTGACCGGCTACACCGGCACCGTCCACTTCACCTCCAGCTCCGCCGGAACATTGCCACCCGACTATCCCTTCACCGCGGGCGACGCCGGCACGAAGACGTTCTCCGTCACCCTGACCACGACCGGCGCGCAGTCGATCAACGCCGGCGACGGCAGCATCAGCGGCAGCACGAACACGACCGTCAACCCGCCGCCGGCCACGCATTTCAATGTCTCGGCGCCGGCCGGCGTCACCAGCGGCGTGGCCTTCAGCGTCACCGTCACCGCGCTCGACGCGAGCAACGCCACCGTGACCGGCTACACCGGCACGGTGCACTTCACCGCGAGCACCGCCGGCACGCTGCCGCCCGACTACACGTTCGTCCCGGGCGACAACGGAACCCGGACGTTCTCCGTCACCCTCATTGCCACCGGCGCACAGTCGGTCACGGCCGCGGACACGGGCAACGGCACGATCAACGGCACGGCGAACACCACCGTGGCCTGCCCGGCCCTGTCGGTCACGGCGTCGAACAACGGCCCCGGATGTGCCGGCGGCACGGTGCAGCTCAACGCATCGACGGCCGCGACCGGCGTGACGTACGCCTGGACCGGTCCGGGTGGCTTCACCTCCACGCAGCAGAATCCGAGCGTGACCGTGGGCGGTACGTACACCGTCACGATCACAGGCACCGGCGGCTGCACGGCGTCGAACGCGACGACCGTGACGTTCACCAGCTTGCCGTCCGCCACGATCACCACACCGGCCACCGCCTGCGCCTACGCGCCCAACAACGCCTCGGTGCCGGATGCGGGCGCCGGCGCCACGTACAACTGGACGGCTCCGAACGGCACGATCCTCACCGGCGCCGCCACGAATGCCATCACCTACACCGCCCCGGCCGGCTCGCTCACCCTCAGCGTGACGATCGT
This sequence comes from uncultured Thermoanaerobaculia bacterium, assembly GCA_964650405.1. Taxonomy (GTDB): domain Bacteria; phylum Acidobacteriota; class Thermoanaerobaculia; order Gp7-AA8; family Gp7-AA8; genus CAZYTO01. Next base: position 6,395 of record CAZYTO010000061.1, read on the forward strand.
GACTTCGGGCGGATGCACCGGCAGCGGCTCCACGGCCGTGACCGTCAAGCCGCGGCCCACGGTGACCATCCCCGCAACGATCGCCGTCTGCGGGGCGCAGACGGTCTCCATCCCGGTGACGCTGACCGGTACGGGACCGTGGACCATCTATTGGTCGGACGGCTTCTCGCAGACGTCGGCAACGGCCACGACGACGCGCAGCTACAACGCCACGGCCGCGGTCACCCTCGGCATCCAGACGGTAGCCGACGCGAGCTGTACCGCCGGCGTGCCTTCACCGAACCTGCTGCAGATCACCATCAACAACCCGCCGGTCATCACCACGCCGCCGCACGACACGTTCGTGCCGGGCGGCACGCCGGCGACCTTCACCGTCATCGCCACGGGCACCGGCCTGCACTTCCAGTGGTACGTGCAGGAGGGCAACAACGGCACGAGCCACACGGCCGGCGCCGACAGCGCGAGCTTCATCGTCGACCCCGTACACGGCAACTTCACCGTCTGGGTCGTCGTCAGCAACGGCTGCGGCACCGCCGAGTCAATGCACGTGCAGGGCGGCGTGGAGTCCTCGCGGCATCGCATCGCGCCGCACTGATCTTTGGGCAGCGGGTAACAGGTAACGGGTCCCGGCAGTACGCCGGGACCCACCCGGGCTTTCACGGTCGTCTATAATCGCAGGCAATGCCGCGTTCCCGCGAGAAGCAGTTCAACACACGGAGTCAGGAAGAGGTTTACCGCCAGGTCAAGTCGTATCTCGACGAGCTGGTGGATGAGCACTTCGACGACGCGGAGCACTGCGACTTCTATCTCAAGTACGGATCGACCGTGCTGGAGATCTCCATCCTGCCGTTCGGAGAAGACGACGCGGTCATCGAGATCCTCGCCTTCTGCGTGCAGAGCGTTGAGCCGTCTTTCGAGCTCATGCAGGAGCTGTTGCGGCTCAACTCGGAAGTCCCGCTCGGCGCGTTCAGCCTGGTAGGACACGACATCTTCTTCTCCCACGCCTTCCTCGGGCGGCGTCTCGTCGGCGAGCAGCTCATCGCCTCGCTGGAGAGCGTGGCCACGATCTCCGACGAATGGGACGAGAAGCTCGTGGCGCGCTACGGGGGAGAAACCGCACTCGACCACATCCGCAGCGACGCCCAGCGTGCGCGCGCCGCGGCACGAAAGGCAGCCGAAAACTGAGGAGCGAGGCATGGGCATTGCTGTCTAAGCGCTGCATGAAGGGACGAACGGGAGCGGCGGCGAGGGTGGCAGCGTCTCTCTGCGCCGCCGGGCTCCTCGCCGCCGGACTTCTCCTCCTGTCCGGCTGCGGCGGGCGCGAAGGCTCGGCCGCCGAGGAGCAGCAGCCGAAGAAGAATCCCATCACGGGAACAGAAGCGCCGGCACCGGCCGTAACGGCCTCGGCGGCCACGCCCGCGCCGCCCCCTGTCGTTCCTGACCGCATCGACGAGCTGAAGGGCATCAGCAAGGCCATCCCGATCTACGCCGGCGCGAAGTACCGTGAGGATCTCACCCGCCGCGACGAGGTGATGATCCGCAACCAGTACGGTCCCCAGGCCGACGTCATCACCCTGGCCACGGAAGACTCCTACCCGCAGGTCTACCACTACTACACGACGTACCTGGCCCAGTTCCGCGCCTACCCGGCCCAGCCGCCCTACCCCGCCGCGCAGAGCTGGCGCTCGCTGGAAGTCCACCTCAACGATGCCATGCAGGACCCGTTCATCCCCGGCGACACCCTCAAGCCCGGCGACCGGCACATCACCCTCCAGGTCGCCGAGACCGAGGCCGAGCCGAAGACCGTCATCCGCTACATCCTCACCCCGCAACCCATTCAGACGGCGGAGAAATGAGGGTGGAGTGGACGAGTGGTTAGTGGTTAGGAAGTTGATGCCTGCATGATCGTCCCTAACCACTAACCGCTCAACACTCACCTCTATGTATCCCTGGCGCCGCGTCCTCATCCCCACGGACTTCTCGACGGCCTCGCGATGGGCGTTCGACAACGCCATCGAAGTGGCCGGCTCGACGGGGGCGGAGCTCGTCATCCTGCACATCCGCATGACGCTGGCATCCAACCCGGACGAGCTGCGCTTTCCGGCGGACGAGGCGATCTACGGGTACGCCGAGCAGTACGAGCTCGACATGCTGCGCGAGCGGGCCCGGCACCTCAACGCCAGCGTCCCTACGCGATTGCTCGTACGCCATGCCCCCGACCCGGGTGCGGCCATCCACGGCTCGGCGCGTGACGAAGGGGCGGACCTCATCGTCATCGCCACGCACGCGCGCCACCATGTGGCCCACCTCCTCATCGGCTCCACGACCATGGCCGTGCTCGACCACCCGCCCGCTCCCGTGCTGGCCGTCCGTTACGGCACCAAGCGCCGCCATCAGATGCAGAAGCTCGTCGTCCCCGTGCATCCGAAGCAGACCTCCACCGCCGCCGCCGATCTGGCCCTGGCCGTGGCCTCCGGGACCGGCGGCGAAGTGCATCTCGTCGTCGTCCACGAACGCCCGGACCACGCCCTGGCCGAGGAGACGCTGCGTGCCGCGGCGGGGCGCTTCGAAAACGTGAAGCACGAATATGCAAGCCTCGAGGGGAGCGACGTCGAAAAAGAAATCGTCCGCTACGCGCACAAGATCGACGCCGACACCATCCTCGTCCACAGCAGCGTCGGCACCGTCAAACTGGCCATCATCCGGAATGCCGAGACGCCGGTGATGCTGGTTCCGGCGTAGCGAAGGGGCGGCGGGAGCGAAAGCAGAAGAGCGAAGGGGAGAGCAAGGAGAAAACACGCTTCCTCCTTCGCCCTTCCTCCTTCGCCCTTATAATCCGCCCCATGCCTCCGGCCCGACTCATTCTCGAAGATGGAAGTGTGTACGAAGGGTCCTCCTTCGGCTCGACGGCCAACGCCATCGGGGAAGTCGTTTTCAACACCTCGCTGACCGGCTACCAGGAGATCGCCACCGATCCGTCGTACCGGTTCCAGATCGTGACCATGACCTACCCGCACATCGGCAACTACGGGATCGAGCGGGCCGTGGAACAGAGCGAGGAGCCGCAGGTGGCGGGCTTCGTCGTCCGGGACGCCATCGCCGAGCCCTCGAACGTCCACTCCCTCATGCCCCTGGCCATGTACTTCGAGCGCAATCACATCTCCGCCATCCAGGGCATCGACACGCGCGCCCTGACCCGGAAGATCCGGACGGAAGGGGCCATGCGGGGCATGATCACCTCGCAGGAGGAGCGGAGCGTCGACGACGTCGTCAGCGAGATCCGCCGCGCGCCTTCGATGAGCGGCCTCGACCTCGTCCAGCGCGTCACGGCCCTCCGGCCCTATCCGTTCGAAGAGCAGCCCTCCGAGCGCCGGCGCCGCATCGCCGTCTACGACTTCGGCGTCAAGCGCGACATCCTCCGCCAGCTCACCCACCAGCAGTGCGAAGTGACGGTCTACCCGGCCACGACTCACGCCGACGAGATCCTGGCCCAGAAATACGACGGCGTCCTGCTCTCCAACGGTCCCGGCGACCCCGAGCCCGTCACCTACGCGCAGGAGAACATCCGCCAGCTCGTCGGCAAGATCCCCGTCTTCGGCATCTGCCTCGGCCACCAGCTCCTCGGCCTGGCCCTCGGCGGACGGACGTACAAGCTCAAGTTCGGACACCGCGGCGGCAACCACCCCGTCAAGGACCTGCGCAGCGGCCGCGTGGAGATCACCGCCCAGAACCACGGCTTCTCCGTCGATCCCGACTCGCTCAGCACGAACGACGTCGAGTACACCCACATCAACCTCAACGACCAGACCCTGGAAGGCTTCCGCCACCGCCGCGAGCCCCTCCTGGCCGTCCAGTACCACCCCGAGGCCGCCCCCGGCCCCCACGACTCGTTCTACCTCTTCGGCGAGTTCATGAAGATGATCGACGAGAGCAGGTAGTGATCCGAAGATGTGACCCCTTCTCTTGCCCCTCACCGGACGCGCTCTTCGAAACGCCCGCCGACGAAGCCCTCGAATAGCCATTCGTAGACCAGGCGCTTCACGAGTAAAGTGCTGGCGGCCACCGATGCCATGACCACGCCGCCCTCGCTGCTCCTGCTCATCCGGATCAACGCCGTCGTCAGCGATTCGCCGGTTCAGTGAGGAAAAAGGAGGCACTGCTCGATGAACGAAGCGCTCCGTCCCCTCCATGGACTGTTTCTCCAGCACGCCTCCCTCTGGATCCTGGCGTCGCTGATCCTCCTGCTGGCGCTTGGATTTGCGGGGGCACCCCTCCTCCTGTGGGCGCTCGCTGGCGCGGTGATTCTGTTCGGTTTCGGTGCGCCGGCCTGGCTGCTCGCGGTCTACGGCGCGGTGATGCTTCTCTTCCTGGTCAGACCCATCCGCCGCGCGGTCGTCTCGTCGACGGTGATGAAGATCCTCGGACCGATCATGCCGGCCATCTCCGAGACGGAGCGTACCGCCATCGAGTCGGGCTCCGTTTGGGCGGAAGCAGAGCTCTTCTCGGGCAAGCCCGATTTCAGGAAACTGATGAGCGAGCCGTATCCGTCGCTCAACGATGAAGAGCGGGCCTTCCTGGACGGGCCGGTCAACGAGCTCTGTTCCGTCCTCGACGACTGGGAGATCTGGGAGGGCCGCGAGCTCCCGCAAGCGGCGTGGGAGATCATCCGGCGGGAGCGTTTCCTCGGCATGATCATCCCGAAGGAGTACGGCGGCCTCGGGTTCTCCGCGCTGGCCCACAGCGAAGTGATCATGAAGCTGGCCACGCGCTCCATTCCGGCCTGCATCACCGTGATGGTTCCGAATTCCCTCGGACCAGCCGAGCTCCTCATGCACTACGGCACCTACGCGCAGAAGAAGCATCTCCTGCCCAGGCTGGCCTCGGGGCAGGAGATCCCGGCCTTTGCGTTGACGGAGCCGGGAGCCGGATCTGATGCGGGCTCCATCGCTTCGAACGGCACGCTCTTCCAAGGCGCCGACGGCAAGCTGTACCTCCGCCTCAACTGGAACAAGCGCTACATCACGCTGGCGGCGATCTCCACGCTCCTCGGTGTTGCGTTCAAGCTGAGCGACCCCGAGAACCTCCTCGGAAAGGGGACAGATCTCGGCATCACGTGCGCGCTCATTCCCACCACCACACCCGGCGTCGTCCTCGGACAGCGTCACGATCCGCTCGGGGTTCCTTTCCATAACTGTCCGACGCAGGGGAAGGATGTGGTCGTCCCGATGGAGGCCGTGGTCGGCGGCGTGGAAGGGTGCGGGAAAGGCTGGCGGATGCTCACCGAATCGCTCGCCGCGGGCCGCGGAATCTCATTGCCCGCGCAGAGTGCCGGCGGCGCAAAGCTGGCCACACGCGTCATGAGCGCGTATGCGTCCGTGCGGAAGCAGTTCGGCCTTCCCATCGGCAAGTTCGAAGGAATCGAGGAACCGGTCGCCCGCGTGGCCGCATTCAACTATCTGCTGGAGGCCATGCGACGCTACACCCTCGGCGCAATCGACAAAGGCATCAAGCCCGCCGTGGTCACGGCCATGGCCAAGTACAACGCAACCGAGATCGGCCGGAAAATCGTGAATGACGCCATGGACGTCGCGGGCGGCTCCGGCATTTCGCGCGGACCGCGCAACCTGCTGGCGCATTTCTACATCGCCACGCCGATCGGCATCACGGTCGAAGGGGCGAACATCCTCACCCGCACGCTGATCATCTTCGGACAGGGCGCGCTGCGGGCGCATCCCTTCGCGCTCGCAGAGGTGAACGCGATCGCGGCGCGGGACCTTCGCGCGTTCGACGGGGCCTTCTGGGGTCACATCGGTCACATCGTGAGCAATCTCTCACGCGCCGTCGTGCTCTCGCTGACGCGCGGTGCGCTGGCACCCAGCCCGGTCCGCGGCGTCACCGCACGCTACTACCGGAAGCTGGCCTGGTCCTCGGCGACGTTTGCCATCATGAGCGACATCGCCATGGGTGCGCTGGGCGGGTCGCTGAAGCTGAAAGAGAAACTGACGGGACGATATGCGGATGTCCTGTCGTGGATGTACATCGGCACGGCCATCCTGCGGCGCTACGAAGCCGAGGAGCGGCCCAAAGAAGATATCCCCTTCGTGCATTTCACGATGAACCACGCCCTCTGCCAGATTCAGCGGGCCTTCGACGGCATCTTCGCAAACCTGCCGGTACCGGGACTTTCGTGGTTCTTCGCCGGACCTCTGCGCATGTGGTCGAACCTCAACGCGCTGGCCGGCGAGGCGAACGACAAGCACACGCACAAGATCGCCTCACTCATCCTTACGGACAGCGAGCAACGCCGGCGACACACCGACGGCATCTACATGCCTCCGAATGACATCGAGCAGCTCGGATTGCTCGAAGAAGCATTCAGCGTCGTCAAGGAGGCGGAGGAAATCGATCGCAGAGTCCGCGCCGCGGTGAAGGCCAAGTCAATTCCGAAGGCAAAAGGGCGCATGCTCTACGACTCGGCGCTGGCAAAGGGAATCATCACTGCGAGCGAGAATGCCGTACTGCTGCGGTCCGATGAACTGCGCACAGCGGCCATCCAAGTCGACGACTTCTCGCAGGAAGAATATCTTGCACGCAGTGCCCGCGGGCGAGGTGCCCTGCTCGAGGAGGCGTTCGACGAGGACGAAGCAACCGTGGCCTGAGAAAGCGCCGCTCGCAGCGGTTCTCGTCGGAGAGAAGGGGTCATGTCTTCGGTTCTTGCAACCAGCCCTGCTCGGACGGGACGCAGAGAGGGCACGAGAGAGGGTCAAGGTCACGAGAGAGGGTCATATCTTCGGTTCTTCGACAGATCGGGAGAGAAAGGGGTCACATCTTCGGTTCTTGGGGGTTCTCGGGTTCTCAGGTTCTTCGGGGTCACATCTTCGGTTCTCGCAGCTAGCCTTGCTTGGACGGGACGAAATCGCGACCAGCCTTGCTTGGACGGGACGAAATCGGAGCCACCTGTGGCGATCGGCCCAGTTACCGGCGTTGCATTGCCAGCCAAGCCGCGCAGACCTGGCGCAAGACTCGAAAGAGCAGGCGCTACGCGGGCCGCCGCCCCCTTCTACGAGCACACCTCGGCCGAGCTTCTGTGAAGCTATCGACCATCCGTGGTTCAACTCAGCTCTGGAACCGGATCAGCGCGCACTCAGAGAGCGCGACGAGCTCGGGATTCGTGGCGAGCTCGCGCCGGCATCGGCGGATCTCGTTCGAGATATACCCGCTACTTCGCACGCCGAGGGCCGCGGCAATCTCGCGGAGACGCAAGAGTCCCTCGTTCCATGCCAGCCACGCGATGAGGCGGCGCAGTGGGCCGCCCCGCATCGCGCGAAGGACGGTGGACTTTATCCCTGTGAGCGCCGCCACGACGCGGATGATCCGGCCGATCTTCGGCCGGCCAACCGCCCGCTGTGTCCGCGGGCGCTCGGGACTCCGGCGTTTTGACTGCAGCCTCTGCCGCATCTCCCGAGCCCACGTCTCCGTACCGAGGAAGATCCCGTTGATGACGCGATCCCAGAGATCGTCATCGGCGCCGATCCTCTCGGCGACGAACGCCTGGTAGCTCACCGCCGCATCGGCCGGTTCGCCTCCGAAGATCTCGAGGACCGATGCCGCGTCGAGCCAGGCAGGACAGTCTTCCAGACCGGCCGTGGCACGATAGCTCGACCAGGGATGGTCCTCCGGCCGCGACACCATGTTCGCCCGCACGGGGTTGAGCACGACGTAGCGCAGCAACTCGGGAAGGTACGATTCCTTCTCGACGATGAACGCCTTGAAGCGCCCGCCGAAGAGGTGTCCCCAACGGTCGTGGAGACGATTGAACGAGCCGGCGTAGCATCCGTTGAGCCAGTGCATGCCGCGGGAGAGGTTCGGCTCGGGCGTTTCGATGACCAGGTGGAAGTGGTTGGACATGAGCATGTACGCGAGGACCTTCCAGCGGAAACGCTCGACAGCCTGCCGTAGCAGGTCGAGGAAGCACTCCTGGTCCTAGTCGTCGCGGAAGATGTCGCGTCGCTCATTGCCGCGGGAGGTGACGTGATACACGGCGCCGGGATATTCGATGCGAAGAGAGCGTGCCATGCCGCCGAGGATCCCTCGGTGGAGTTGACGAGCCGAGGAATCTCCGCGCTGTAGCGGTTTCGGGCCGCAAGAAGGCCGAAAACCTCCTCGGAATGGAAAGATCGCTCCACCCGTCGTAGAACCGCGACGGGGAAAGGCGAAATCGAAGGTGTGACCCTGAGTGCTGTTCCCTGCCGACATGACCATCGCGGACTTGAAGGAGAAGCTCACCGAAGACTTGCAGCAGATGAAGCGGAAGGATGCGGACAAGGACGGCCCGCTGAAGATCGTTCCGAAGGAGGAAGTGAAGGAGAACATCCAGCGATCACCAGACTTCGGCGACACGCTGATGATGCGGATGTGGTTCGAGCTGAAGCCGCCGCAGGCTGGATTCATGCCGCCGCCGACTCTCGGTCTCGTGCAGCCCTTTCCTGGACTTCACCCATGATCATCCGCTTTGACATCTACGACATGAGCATGCGCGAAACAGTTGCAACCGCGCTCTTACGCCTCGGCTTCACCGACGACGAGCGCAACGGCTGGACCAAGCCTATCGACGCGGGGAGGCGGCTGCACGCGATCATCGCGTCCGATGGCCTCGAAGTTCACTGCGACATGAAGCAGGGCAACAACCACCGCAACGTTAAGCACCCGCTTCTTCGCCCGACCTACGACGCGATCCGCGACGCCATCGAGAACCTATCCAACCTGCCGAGCTCTCTCGTGAAGTCGTTTCCTAGGTTGGGAATGGCACGTGACGACAAAGAATACGAAAAATATATACAAATAAACGAATCAAAAAGAAACTTTACGCCGCAATATCGCCTGTCCAAAAGCTGCGGATTTCCCGAGGATTTCCTGCCCAAAAAATGTGCAATTCTACCCAGCGTGGAATCATCAAATCGGTTTCAAAACGCGTTGATATTCATTTCGTAAGTATTTGAAATACAAACTGATGCCGGATTCTGTTGGCACTCGCGCGCGACAAGTGCCAGATTTTTCGCGGCACCTCTTGACAGCCCTCACAGCCCAGGAGTAGGTTGTCTGCTACTCCCCCCGGAAAGGCAGTCTCTAGCGGGCGGAGAGATCCCGCGGACTCAGCGCGTCGCTGATACCGCTTGAAAATGGAAAGGAGGAGGAGTGGACGGGTCGGATGAAAAAACCCGCGAGTGCTTGCGACACTGCGGGCTTCAGGTGATCCCAGTGGCAGCCGCCACCTAGGTTGTGGACAAGGGAAGAATAGATTCTTTCTAAGCTATCGTCAATCTCATCCACGGCTGCCCAATCGTCAAGCAAACTGGAGGTTATTTTGACAAAGCACGATTGGAACAAAGAGAAGCCTCACCACGTCGACACCGGAAAGATCACGCCCAAGGACTGGGCCGAGAAGCATCCCGGCAAGGTCGAATGGGTGAAGGACAAGCCGGAGAAGCCGAAGAAGTAATCCACCATCTCTGATGCAGTTACCCCGGGCCGGCAGCAATGCCGGCCTTTTTATTTCGCTGCCGACGTTGGAGCTCACGCCGGCCTTCCCGGGTGTAAGAGGCTACGCTCGACATCCGACACCTGCGGATCATCCCGAACCGGGCGCGCGCGGAGGGCTCGCCGTATGCGTTGCCGCAGGCGGTTCATGTGTCGAGCTCTGCAGCGCGCTGCGCAGCTCGATGCCGATCAGCCGGGCCGCTGCGATTAGCAGAAGGATTAGCGCCGTTAGCTCAATGATGAGCTTCTTCAGCTTGTGAAGCCGGGGAAAGTCGTCCATCGACACAGCCTCCCTCAACGAAGAAATCCGACAGTAGTTCGTCGCCTTTCTCGTCACGAACACACCACGAAATCAAAGTCCCGGACGTGTGTCATGAACGCTGCCTACTTCAGCGACTGGTCACCCGATTTCCTTCGCCCAGGCATGCAGTTGCCTGCGGCTGTCGATGAACCTCCTTCTACCTCACGGCGTTGAAGTCAACTCGGCAATAGCGAACAGCGCTCACCGATGTTGCGGACAAATAAATACGCCTTTCCGGTTCCTCCGTCAAGCATCGTACACTCCCTCCGATGCCCATCCCGCCGCCAACACCGTTTTGGCCTGAGAAAGCGACCGAATGGGTTGCGCTAATCGGCGGCGCCCTCGGCGGCGTATTCGGGATCACCGCCTTCATTTTTTCCCTCCTCAACTACCGACGCGACCGCGCGAAGATCGCCCTCGTCTTCCGCGCCCGCGTCAAAGTGTCCGCCCCTGGCTACGATCCCAACGCGCTCTACCACGTCCTGCAAGTCATCAACGAAGGCCGCCGCGAAGTCCAGATCGCTCGCATCGACGGCAACTTCTACAAGGGCGACGGCTTCATGTTCACAGACCCCGTCGTCAGAGGCGCAGCCGTTCTCTCCGAGAAATCTCCCGAAGCGACTTTCTTCGTAAAAGACGAGGGCTTCAACCTCGCCGACGTGTGGTACTTCTCGGCCTACGACGGAGCACGTCGCGAGTACAGGCTCAAAATCCATAGCTTCCCGACGAGATGGAAAAAAGCGCTCGCCGCCTGGCCAGCGCGAATTCGTCTCCGCCGAGAACTCCGCGCACGGGCGAAGAAGAAGCTGGATAGTTACGAGGTCATCGCCGCGAAGATCGAGAAGCCTCACTGATCACTTATCCCCAACGCTGAATCTTTCGCGCTCCCCACCGAAGATTCATACTAAAGGCAACCCACCACCGCGTTGCCCATCACCATCGAACAAGTTCAGAAGAACCTTCAAGCCGACCTGCGCTGGCGGGAGCGGCGGCATCCGCAGTGGACAACCAACTACCAGCTCTATCGCGACACGGTCATCACGAACCGGCTCACCCAGCGGCAGAGCGTGAACGTGCCCTTGATGAAGGCGACGATCCGCACGCTCCTCTCCCGAGCAGCGGACCCGGCTGACCTCGAGCTTGAGGACTACGACAACGACGGTCAGCGCGAGCTTCTCGTGAACGCCTATCTCGATAAGGTCCTGGAGGAGAACCGATACGAGGTGCTCGACGTGGTGGACAAGAAGAACGTCGGGCTCTACGGCCGATCGTGGTGCAAGCTAAACATCCTCGACGGCATGCCGCGGATCACCGTCCACGATCCTTTCGACGTTTTGATCGACCGCTACGCCGTCCCGTGGGACATCGACACCGCCCGGCGCATAACGCACCTCGGCATCTACCAGACGCTCTCGAACCTTGAACGGAACCCGCTCTTCGACAAGGCAGCCATCGCAGAGCTGAGGTCTACTTCGCTTCCGAGAAGGGTTTGATCAAAGCCGGCCAGAACGCCCAGGCCGCGGCCGACAAAGCGAAGCGCCTTCAGGAAATGGGTGCGCCGGATGTCGCCGAACCTGTTCCCGGCGAGACCTACGTTGAGCTGAACGAATCGCAGTGGAAGATTTGGGGAAACGCGGAGGACGTGGTCCACGTCATCGTCACGGCCGAGAGCCAGCAGATCATCATGGACAAACCGCTCCGCGAGATTCTGAACGTGAACTTCCTACTCTGGACGAGCTGGTGCCATGACCCCGATGCAACTGATGTCTACCCCGATGGTGCCGGCGACATCGTGCGCGTGCCGAACCAAATCCTGAACGCCTACTTCTCTCAGCTCGTGGAGAACGGCCTCCTCCGCGGCTACGGCATGAACTTCTACGATGCGACCGCGAAGGAAGGCTGGTCGCCGGTCGGTTACACGCCATCACCGTTCGGCTTCTACCCCTTACCTGGCGAACCCGCGAAGGTTCTGCAGCACGTTGAAGTGCCTGAACTCGCGAGCCACCTGACCGAGATGGAAATGATTACGAGGATGGTCGAGACTGCGACCGCTGCCACCGCCATCGAGAAGGGCGAGACGCCCGAGGGTGCCGATACCACCCACTCACGGATCTTGTTCTCTGCTGCCTCCCACGAAGTTTGGTCGAGCGCGCGGCGGATCGTTTCCCCGCCGAGCGAACCTTCAACGTGAGGCGGGCAAGCGCAACGGCGGTACTTCCTACCTTTCGAAATGTGGGGACAGGATTTGAGGTGACGCCGAAACAGGGTAAGCATCGTCGTTCTCCCGGATTGTCGGGCGAACCACGCGTATCGCACACACGCGCGATACTCTAGAACCTATTCCGTTGATTTTAAAGGCGTTAAGGATGGTGCCCAGGGACGGAATTGAACCGCCGACACGAGGATTTTCAGTCCTCTGCTCTACCAACTGAGCTACCTGGGCTTACCGGAAGGGAGGGGGGTAGCGCGTTGCGGCGCGGACGATAACACAGGTCCGGCGGAATCATTCCTCGGGGGCGTCGGCAACCGCGGGAAGTGCTGGGCGTGAAATCGGCGTCAAGAGACAGGGGCCGAGCGGGCGCGTTTGCGGCCGGCCCCGGATCCTTTGCCGTCTCTCGCGGGCGTCCTGCTGTGACACCCGGAGTCGAGCCGTGACACCCGGATGGTTGGCCGTGACACCCGGATGTTTGGCCGTGACACCCGGGTGTTTGGCCGTGACACCCGGATGTTTGGCCGTGACACCCGGGTGGTTGGTCGTGACAACCGGGTGTTTGGCCGTGACAACCGGGTGTTTAGCCGTGACACCCGGGTGTTTGGTCGTGACACCCGGGTGTTTGGCCCTTTTCACTTCATGAAAGAATGCCGAAACTCGGCGGCAAGTGTACTCTTTTCGAACACGGTCCTCAGTTGAGGTCAGACCCGCCCGGAAAGTGGCGTCTGGGTTCGACATGCCTCATGCCGGTTCGGACACTCGGCACTCGGCACTCGGCACTCAGGACTAGCCCCTCACTTCACCCGCCCCCGCACCACCATCGCCAGGTCCCGCAGCGGCTGGGCGGCGGCGCCGAGGTTGGCGATCGACGTCAGCGACGTGTCCACCAGCTCTTCGCTCAGCTTCCGGGCGCCGTCCACGCCGGCGAGCTTGACGAAGGTCAGGCGTTGCTCGTCTTTGCTGACGTCCTTGCCGAGCACTTCGGGAGTGCCGACGACGTCGAGGACGTCGTCGGTGATCTGGAAGGCCAGGCCGAGGTTCTTGGCGAAGACTTCGATGCGTCCGAGGGCGGCCGGGCTGATGTTGGCAAGCATGGCCCCGACGGCGGCGGCGGCGACGAAGAGGGCGCCGGTCTTGCGGGAGTGGATGAACTCGAGCGTGTCGAAGTCGAGGGTGGAGCCTTCACTGTGCAGGTCGACGGCCTCGCCGGCGATGGTGCCGTCCCAGCCGACGGCATCGACGACGCGGCGGATGACCTGGGGCATCGGCCACTGCCGCGGGTTGAGGGCGGCGTGGTTCTTCGTGACGAGGCCGTAGGCGTGGTTGAGCAGGGCCACCGCGGCCAGGATGGCCAGGTCCTCGCCGAACTCGCGGTGCAGCGTGGGAGCGCCGCGGCGCAGGAGGGCGTCGTCCATGGACGGCAGGTCGTCGAGGATGAGGGACGAGGCGTGGATCATCTCCATGGCCGCGGCGGCGTCGAGGAGCTTCTCGGCCTTTCCGCCGGCCGACTCCCCTGCCGCGATGAGGAGGATGCCCCGCACGCGCTTGCCGCTCGAGGTGAGGGCGCGCTCCAGCGGCGCGCGCAGGGCCTTCGGCGCGCCGGTACGAGCGGCCAGGGTCCTTAAGTAATCATCAATCAGAACGCGCCGGGCGGTGAAGTAGTCATTCACGACAGGGGCGGGATGGTACCATCGCCCCCATTCCGCTATGAGCATCCTGAATCGTGGCGCGCGGCAGACCTACGGGCTGTTGATCACGTGCGTCGGGCTCTTCTCCCTCCTGCTCATCTTCATCCCCGGCATGCACTGGCGCCTGTGGCTCTGGGTCATGGGAGCGGCGGCGCTGGCCAGCGTCGTCTGCGTCCTGCTGTTCCAGGTCTGGCTCTCGCGGGTGCTGGCGCGGCGCGACTCGGCCATTTACCTGCTGAACCGCATCACCGGCGGCGACCTGGCTCTCACGGCGCGGGAGATCCGCAACGCCACGCAGTCGGAGAGGATGTCGGCGGCGCTGCGGGCCCTGGCCACGAACCTGGACCGCACCATCCGCCGCTTCGGGCAACTGGCCACGGACGTGGCGGCGGTGAGCCAGCAGATCAGCGGACGCTCGCGGGTGCTGGCCCGCGGGGCGCGCGAGCAGCTCACGTCCACCGAATCGACTTCGGCGTCGGTGAACCAGATCGACGTGTCGATCAACGCGGTGCGGGAGAGCATGGAGCAGCTTTCGGCCAACGCGGAGGAGACGTCGACCTCGGTGCTGCAGATGTCGGCGTCCATTGAGGAAGTGAGCCGCATCGCCGACACGCTGGCGGAGTTCGTGGAACTGACCGGCTCGGCCATCGAGGAGATGATCGCCTCCATCAACGAAGTGGCCACGAACACGGAGAGCTTCTCGTCGTTCGCCATCCAGACGGCCAGCTCGATGGTGCAGATGAACGCCACGACCGAGGAGATCGGCAAGTCGGCGCGGCAGTCGAGCGAGCTGGCCCGCTACGTCAAGGACGCAGCCAGCGAAGGGCGCCAGGCCGTGACCGGCTCGGTGGATGGCATGCGGCGCATCCAGCAGGCGGTGGACGAGGCCAAGATGGCCCTGAGCGAGCTGGCTGAGCGCTCCCAGGAGATCGGAGAGATCGTCCGGGTCATCGACGAGATCGCCGGGCAGACGAACCTGCTGGCCCTCAATGCCGCCATCATCGCCGCGCAGGCGGGCGAGCGCGGCAAGGGCTTCGCCGTCGTGGCCGACGAGATCCGCGACCTCTCCGAGCGCACCTCCGTGTCCACGGACGAGATCCGCACGCTCATCCAGAACGTGCAGAAGGCCGTGGAGCGCGCCGCCGAGCAGATGACCCTCAGCGCCGACCGCGTCGTCGACGGCGTATCGGCCACGGCCCGCGCCGAACAGGTGCTCGACAAGATCCTCGACCTCACCGACCGCTCCACCAGCTCCATCGCCGAGATCGCCCGGGCCACCGAGGAGCAGGCCCGGGGCAGCGCCGCCGCCACCGCCGCCATCGAGGAAGTGACCAAGATGGTGCAGCAGACGGCCACGGCCACGCAGCAGCAGTCGCAGACCTCGCGCAAGATCGGCGAGCAGACCACGACCGTGCGCGACTACACCAAGCACCTCAAGCGGGCCATGTCCGAGCAGGAGACGGGCAGCCGCGCCATCAGCAGGGCCATGGAGAACATCATGGGCCTCGTGCAGGACGTGCTGGAGGCGTCGTCGGTGCTGGCCACGGAGAGCGCGGCCATCGTGAAGTCGATGAATGTGATCTCGCAGGCCACGCGGGAGAGCAATGTCTCCGTGGCCGACCTGAACCAGATGACGAACACGCTCAGCCACGAGTCGAACCTGCTGAACCAGGAGCTGGAGCGGTTCCAACTGCCGGAGGCGAGCGACGGCGGCTCTCTCACGGTAACGACGGTGCTGTGGCAGGAGCTGACCATGGACCCGGCGCACATCGGCTCGTCGGCCCTCGGCTACATCTCGAAGAGCGTGCACTCGAACCTGGTGCTCTACGGTGAGGGCGCGGAGCTCATCCCGGCCCTGGCCGAGAAGTGGGAGATCCTGGCCCAGGGGCACGTCTACCGCTTCCACCCCCGACGGGGCGTGCGCTTCCACAACGGGCGGCCCTTCGAAGCGAAAACCGTTCACCGCCGCCCGGGGCCG
>CAZYTO010000062.1:0-21872 GCA_964650405.1 uncultured Thermoanaerobaculia bacterium
CCTCGGCGAATGCCAACGTAGCGCCGGTGGAGTCGAAGGCGGCCGCGCCGCCCGCCGAGGCGAAGACCGAGGCCAACCTCATCCTGCCGGATCTGGCCGGCCAGTCGTTTCTCGGCGTCAGCGGAAAGACCCTGCTCATGGCCGGTCTCATCGTCTGCGTGCTGGGGCTCGTCTTCGGTTTCGCCATCTACATCCAGCTCCGCAACCTTCCCGTCCATCGCTCGATGCGGGAGATCTCGGAGCTGATCTACGAGACCTGCAAGACCTACCTGCAGACCCAGGGCAAGTTCATCGCCGTCCTGTGGGGCTTCATCGCCGTGATCATGGTGGTGTACTTCGCCTTCCTGCGGCACTACGAGCTGCTGCGCGTGGCCATCATCATCATCTTCTCCATCGTGGGCATCCTGGGCAGCTACGGCGTGGCCTGGTTCGGCATCCGGGTCAACACCTTCGCCAACTCCCGCACCGCCTTTGCCTCGCTGAAAGGCAAGCCCTTCCCCACCTACGACATTCCCCTCAAGGCGGGCATGTCCATCGGCATGCTGCTCATCTCCACCGAGCTGGTGCTGATGCTCTTCATCCTGCTCTTCGTGCCGGGCAGCTACGCCGGGCCGTGCTTCATCGGCTTCGCCATCGGTGAGTCGCTGGGCGCCGCGGCCCTGCGCATCGCCGGCGGCATCTTCACCAAGATCGCCGACATCGGCTCCGACCTCATGAAGATCGTCTTCAACATCAAGGAAGACGACGCCCGGAACCCCGGCGTCATCGCCGACTGCACGGGCGACAACGCCGGCGATTCGGTGGGACCGACTGCCGACGGCTTCGAGACCTACGGCGTCACCGGCGTGGCCCTCATCACCTTCATCCTGCTGGCCGTCTCCCAGCCGCAGGTGCAGACGCAGCTCCTGGTGTGGATCTTCGCCATGCGCGTGCTGATGATCGTCACCTCGGCCGTGTCGTACTTCATCAACGGCGCCATCGCTTCAGCCCGGTACCGCAACTCCGATCACATGAACTTCGAGGCGCCCCTCACCTCGCTGGTCTGGATCACCTCGATCCTCTCCGTCGTGGTGACGTTCGTCGTCTCCTACCTGCTCATCCCGACCCTGGGCGGCGACTCCACCATGTGGTGGAAGCTCTCCACGATCATCACCTGCGGCACGCTGGCCGGGGCCATCATCCCCGAGCTGGTCAAGGTCTTCACCTCGGTGGAGTCTCGTCACGTGCGCGAGGTGGTCACGGCGTCGCGTGAGGGCGGCGCTTCGCTGAACATCCTCTCGGGCCTCATCGCCGGCGACTTCAGCGCCTACTGGATGGGCATGACCATCGTGGCCCTCATGGGCGTGGCCGCCTGGATGAGCAGCATGTTCCCGACCGGCGCCGGCGGCCTGATGATCGCTCCGGCCATCTTCGCCTTCGGCCTGGTGGCCTTCGGCTTTCTGGGCATGGGTCCGGTGACCATCGCCGTCGACTCCTACGGCCCGGTCACGGACAACGCCCAGTCCGTGTACGAGCTCTCCACCATCGAGACCATCTCCGGCATCAGCGACGAGATCAAGCGCGACTTCGGCTTCGTCCCGTCGTTCGACAAGGGGAAGGACTACCTCGAAGAGAACGACGGCGCGGGCAACACGTTCAAGGCGACCGCCAAGCCCGTGCTCATCGGCACCGCCGTGGTGGGGGCCACGACGATGATCTTCTCCATCATCGTGCTCCTCACCAACGGCCTGACCGTGGACATGGACAAGCTTTCGCTCCTCCACCCGCAGTTCCTGCTCGGCCTGGTCATCGGCGGGGCGGTGATCTACTGGTTCACCGGCGCCTCGACGCAGGCCGTCTCGACCGGCGCCTACCGCGCCGTCGAGTTCATCAAGAAGAACATCCGCCTCGACGCCGGCGCCGAGAAGGCCTCGGTGGAAGACTCGAAGAAGGTCGTGGAGATCTGCACGACGTATGCGCAGAAGGGGATGTTCAACATCTTCCTGACCGTCTTCTTCTCCACGCTGGCCTTCGCCTGCTTCGAGCCGTTCTTCTTCATCGGCTACCTCATCTCCATCGCCCTCTTCGGCCTCTACCAGGCCATCTTCATGGCCAATGCCGGCGGCGCCTGGGACAACGCCAAGAAGATCGTCGAGACGGAGCTGAAGGCGAAGGGCACGCCGCTCCATGCGGCCGTCGTCGTCGGCGACACCGTCGGCGATCCGTTCAAGGACACCTCCTCCGTGGCCATGAACCCGGTCATCAAGTTCACTACCCTCTTCGGCCTCCTGGCCGTGGAGCTGGCCGTGGAAATGAACAAGGCCGGCCAGGGAACGATCACGCGGATCCTCTCCCTCGTCTTCTTCCTCATCTCGACCGTTTTCGTCTACCGCTCGTTCTACGGAATGCGCATCCAGACGGAAGCCGAGTAGTCGTCACACGCCCGTTTCTCTCTCCGAGAGGGCCGCTGGTCTCAGCGGCCCTCTTCGTTTGGGCCGCGCCTTGCATACTTCCGGCAGTATTGTTACCCTAAGCGCGTCATCTGAGTTTTTCAACCGATTTCAGCTCTTGCGGAACTTCCCCGTTCCGCTCCGGCAGGGTCAGAGAGAGATGCCCAGAGTCGTGCCTCAACCGTCAGGGGATCCGTCCCTGCCGGCGCCCCCCTCCTCCCCGGCGCACGATCCGTTGCGGATCGTACCGGAACCGATCGTCTCGGGCCACGAGGGGATCTGGATCACCGACCCGGAGTTCCGGACCACGTTCGTGAACGGCTGCGTGACGGCACTGGCCGGCTACCGCAACGACGCCATGGTGGGGCGGCCCATGACCGACTTCATCGAGCCGGCCGACCGCGACGCCGTGCAGAAGATGCTCGATCGCCTGCCGGAGGGAATCGCCGACCAGCGCGAGATCCGCCTGCTCAGCCGCGACGGCGAACCGCTGTTCGTCGTGCTGGAGCTGCGGGCGCTGTTCACGAGCGAGGGCGAGTTCCGCGGAGTGCGGGCCTCGGTCATCGACATCACACCGCGCCGAATGGCCGAGGAACGGCTGCGGCGGCGCGAGGCCCAGCTCACCCAGGCCCAGAAGATGGCCCGGCTGGGAAGCTGGGAGTGGGACCTCACCACGGGCCTGATCACCAGCTCCGAGGAAGCCTTCCATCTCTTCGGCATCGAGCCGCGCGCGCCCCGCCCGTTCGAGGAGGCCTTCCGGAGCGTCGATCTCGATCACCCGGAAGAGACGCTGGCGAAGCTGCGCATGGCGGCGACGCAGGACGAGCCGGTGGACTACAGCTTCGCCGTGCGCGCACCGGACGGCTCACGCCACGAGATGCACGCCCGCGCCCAGCGCGTTCGCGACCTCAGCGGTGAAGGCGCTCGCGTGGTCGGGATCGTCCAGGACGTGACGGAGCGGCGTGTGCTCGAAGAGCGCCTGCAGCAGGCGGAGCGCGTGTCGAGCCTGGGCCGGCTGGCGGCCTCGGTGGCCCACGAGTTCAACAACATCCTCATGGGCATCCAGCCCTTCGCCGAGGTCATCCTGCGGAACACGACCCGCGACCTAAGACTGTACGAGGCCGGCGCGCGCATCGCCGACGCCGTGGCACGCGGCAAACGCGTCACCCAGGAGATCCTCCGCTACACGCGCACACCGGAGCCGGCCCGGACGGTGGTGGACGTCGCCGACTGGCTGTCGTCCGCGTACGCCGAGCTGGTGGAACTGGCCGGCGAGCAGATCTCTCTGACCATGGAAGTGGAGGGCGGCCTGCGCATGGCGGCCGACGCGCAGCAGCTCGTGCAGGTGCTGACGAACTTCATCACCAACGCCCGGGACGCCATGCCCCAAGGAGGCGCGATCACCATCCGGGCCCGCCGGCGCGTGGGCCGCCGGACGAACGACACGGCGCTCTTCGTCCACTTCGAGATCGCCGACACCGGAACGGGCATGTCGCCCGAGACGATCCGCATGGCCTTCGAGCCGCTGTTCACGACGAAGCACATCGGCGGCACCGGCCTCGGCCTGGCCATCGCAGACCAGATCGTCCGCCGGCACAACGGCGAGCTCTGGGCGGAGAGCGTCCTCGGACTGGGCTCGACGTTCCACGTGCTCATCCCCGCTGCCGCCGCCGGCGAGGCGGTGACGGCCCCCGCCGAGGCGCCCGAGGAGCCGGCCGGCCCGGCCATCGAACGGCTGCTGCTCGTCGAGGACGATCCCGGCGTGGCCGCCGGATTGATCGCTCTCCTGGAAATGGACGGCGTCGCCGTCGAGCTGGTCGAATACGGAGCGGACGCCGTCTCCCGCATCGAGGCCTTCGAGCCCGACGCCGTCGTCCTCGACGTCGGCCTTCCCGACATGAGCGGCATCGCCGTCTACGATCAGATCGCCCGACGCTGGCCGTCACTCCCGGTGCTCTTCTCCACCGGACACGGCGACGAGCGCGTCCTCTCCCCCGCCCTGGCCCGCCCGAACGTCGGCTATCTCCTCAAGCCGTACAACAGCAAGACGCTGCTCGTGGCGCTGGCAGAGCTGCTTGGTCGCTGATCGCTGGTCGCCTATTCGCCTAATCGCTGATTCGCTGATTCGCTGATCGCTCGATGCGATGTGGGTACGCGGTCGCATCAGGCCCCTTTTCGTTTTCGCAGGTTTGGGACGGCACTTAGCGATGGCGCGTCGCGCAGGTCGACGTCGACGGCGGCGCCGGGACGGTCGAACCGGTAGCGGCGGCCGGTGATGGCGCCGATGGCGGTCAAGCCGGTCGCACCGGCGTACTCGAACGCCACGGACGCCTGCGGCGTGGCCAGGCGGGAGACTCGCTGGGGCTCACGGGTGGCCGGAGCCGGGTTGCTGTATGACGCTTTCCGTTTTTCCCCGCAGCAGGACATCACTCACCTCCGGATCTTCGAGATAGACAGCAGGTTTGGGTGTTTCGGTTGACGTGAGACGCTCCAGGACGATCGCCCCGGCGGAGAGGGCTGCCACGAGCAACACACGCTCCTGCCACCCCTGCCCCAGCCAGAGCCCGAACGGCAGGGCGATCCAGACGCTGAGGCAGTAGAAGCAGTCGAGCAGTTGCCCCAGGAACGATCGGCCGGCCAGGCGCCGCAGCCGCACGAAGACATCGGCCGGGCCGTCCTCCCCGTACAGCAGGTGGGTGACCCGCCATACGGAGAGGATGCCCAGCGTGAGACCGTAGAAGCCCATCGGCTATGACGCCTGGATGCCGAGGAGGTACTCGGTCGGACCGTATCCCACATCGCCGGTGTAGCCGTTGGTGACGCGAGCCGAGCCACCCACCTGGACGGCGAACGTGCAGAACGGCTGGCCGGGATCGAGCCAGTGGCCGCCGGATGCAGTGATGTCGGCCGTGACGTAGCCGGACGGATCGTGCGAGACGACGTCGAACGTCCCTTCGAACGAGCTGCAGGGATCGTCCGCCCCGTGCACGTAGGCACCGCTCAGGTACGACGGACCGCTGATGCCGAAACTGCCGGGGATGTTGCCCTTGCGGACGGTGAGCGCGTAACTGCCGAGGAAGCCTTCGAGCTGGAGTGCGCGGAAGGTCACGGTCATGGGCGGGTTCAGCGCTCCACCGAGGTTGAACAGCGCGCAGTCGCCGCCGAGCTGCGCTCCCATCGTCACCGATTCGATGTCGAAGCGCGCGAAGTTCACGTCGTTTTGGTTGTTATCGATGTAGAGCGTGATCTGATCGTCTGCTCCCGCCACGCGGGCGCCGGCCGCGTTGTAGCCCTCGATGAAGAACGTCACCGAGCCGTACTGCCGGGTGACGCCGAGGGCCGTGACGTGGGTGAGCGGATACAGCCAGCTCGAGATCCAGGCCTTGCGGGTGCGGTGGGCGACGACGTAATCGGGATCGCTCTCGATGTTGATGTAGGCCTTGGCCAGCGTGCCGGCCACGCCGTCCACGGTCAGGTTCCGGTCGAACGGACCGATCGGCTCACCGGAATATGTGGGGTCCGCGTCATGGCCGATCTTCGGATAAAGGTATGCCTCCTGAAACCAGTTCCACGACTCGGACGCCGAGCGGCGGTAGCGGATCGTGTACTGCGTGACGTCGGGGTGATCGAGGAAGCAGGCGTAGAAATCGATGAGGCCGGCCCAGGCCGCGCACTGGACACGAGGCGTGTCGAGGGCCAGGTTGTGGGTGGTGATGCGGCCGTCGGCGTCGAAGTGATTGGCGCCGCCCACGAAGATGTTGCCGAGGTACTGGATTGCCCGGCCGCTCTGGCAGGCGTGAGGCAGCGGCACGTCGGACGAGGGCACACAGATGTTGATGCGCTTGAGGTGAGGGATGTTCCAGTACGGCGCGCTCTCGTAGCTGTAGCCGGCCGGGTGGGCCGGGTCGATGGCTACGAGCTGGGCGATCACGTCCGGATACCACTGGGTGAACGGGTCTTCGCCCGGCGCGGTGTCGTTGGTGATCTCGTCGATGTCCTGGGCGAGGGTACGGGTGAAGAGGAAGATGTAGTTGCCGTTCGCGTCGGTCATACAGCCGCCGAGGAGCTCGCGCAGGCCGGTGCCCGTGTACGGTCCGCCCAGCAGCTCGGCTGGCGTGCGGTCGTACTCCTGAAAGCGGAGTGAGACGCCCGGCAGGGGACCGGTCTGGCAGCGATTGAAGAACTGGCCGACGAGACTGGCCAGAGCGGCGGAGTTGAGCTCGACCGCGGCGTTGAATTGCGGTGCAGTCACCGCGCGGAGCTTCGTGGCCGTGAATTGGGGAGCTGTGTCCGCCGCGGCGGCCTTGGCCTTCTTCTCCGCCACGACCGCGGGTGCGAGCTGGAGCACTTCCCCTTCCTTCGCCGGCAGGGCTCCGCCGTTCTCCAGCGAGAGCACGGCCGGGACGAACGGCGGCGGATCGGGCGTCGGTCCCGGCGGCAGCCGCGGAACGGCCTTGAGGCGCTCGGGATAGAGCTTGGCCAGCGGCGCGCGCAGCAGCGGGTTCTGCAGCGCCGCCGCGAACGCGGCCTGCGTCTCGATGGTCAGCCAGCGCCGGTTGCACGGATTGAAGACGCAGGCGTCGCTGTAGTAGCTCACGCTGCCGTAGATGAGGAACACATCCCACGACACGGGGCGGGAGCAGGTGAGGATCAGATCATCCCAGACCGGGTCGGTGTCAGCGACGTTCGCCTGGATGTCGAAGCGGTATTGTCCTCCGCTCACGGTCGGAAAGGTGATGCGGTCGTGCTCCGTGACCCATACCCCTCCGCGCTGGATCTGAACGGTAATGAGCCAGCTCGCTCCCGTCACCGCGACGGGCGGCGTGGCCGCGGCTCCGGCGTACGTTCCGTTGCCGGTGGCCGCTCCTGAAATGATGAACCGTTGGGCCGGCTCGAATCCTTCGACGGACTTGACCGAGACAGTCCACGGGCCTTGCATGGTGATGGCCATGACTTCCTCCGAAAACCGCCGGAGACACCTCTTCCGCCGAAGTGACGGAAGTGCTCAATGGCGGTTGAGAGGTAGTGATGGCGGGAGGGCAGGCGTTACACGGCTGGAGTGCCGAGTGCCGAGTGCCGAGTGCCGAGTGATGAGGCCGGCAATGCTGCCTCATGCCCGCTCGGCACTCCGCACTCATCACTCAGCACTCGCTTCTAGGACATCCAGTTCGTTCCGGCTTCCTTGTTCCACTTCGTGGTCATCTTCTTCGACTGCGTCCAGAACTCGATCGAGCCGCGGCCGGTGATGTCGCCGACGCCGAACTTCGACTCGTTCCAGCCGCCGAAGCTGAAGGGCTCGCGCGGGACGGGAACGCCGACGTTCACGCCGACCATGCCGGCGCTGGCGTTCTCCATGACATGGCGGGCCACGCCCCCGCTCTCCGTGAAGACGCTGGCGGCATTGCCGTACGGCGAACGGTGCTGCACGGCCAGCGCTTCGTTGACGTCCTTCGCGCGGATGACGACCATGACCGGCCCGAAGACTTCCTCCTGGGCGATGCGCATGTCCGGCGTGACGTGATCGATGAGGGTCGGGCCGACGTAGAAGCCGTTCTCTTTCCCGTTGACGACGTACCCGCGGCCGTCGACCAGGACTTTCGCCCCCATCTTCTCGGCTTCGGTGATGTAGCCCTCGATACGCGCCTTGGCCTCGCGGGTGATGACCGGGCCGATGTGCACGCCCGGAACCATGGAGCGCATGATGTCCACCATCCGGGCGATGATGTGATCGGTCGCGGCCACGGCCCGGGGCACGGAGGCGGCCATGCAGCGCTGCCCCGCGCAGCCGGCCATCGAGGCCACGACGTTCGTCGACGTCATCTCCGGCTCGGCATCGGGCATGACGATGAGGTGATTCTTCGCGCCACCGAGGGCCAGGACGCGCTTGAGACTGGCCGTGCCGCGCCGGTAGACGATCTTGGCCACCTTCGTCGAGCCGACGAACGAGATCCCTTCGATGCCGGGATGGTCGCAGATGGCTTCGACGGTGGCCTGCCCGCCATGCACGATGTTGAGCACGCCGTCGGGCAGCCCGGCCTCGGCGAGCAGCTCGGCGATGCGGCCGGCGGAGATGGGCACCAGCTCGCTCGGCTTGAGCACCATGCAATTGCCGAGGGCCACGGCGTTGGGGATCGTCCAGTTGGGGACCATGTTGGGGAAATTGAAGGGCGTGATGGAAGCCACGACGCCGACCGGGTAGCGCTCGATGCGGCACTCGACGCCGCGCGAGACCTCCAGCACCTCACCGGCCGTGATCTGCGGGAGGGAGCAGGCGAACTCGGTCAGCTCGGCCGACTTGAGCACCTCGGCGCGGGCCTCGCTGTCGATTTTGCCGTTCTCCTCCGTCACCAGGCGGGCCAGGCTGTCGATGTGTTTCTCCAGCAGCGTCTTGTAGCGGAAGAAGACCTGCACACGCTCCTTGATGGGCGTGGCCGACCAGGCCGGGAAGGCCTTCTTGGCCGCCTGCACGGCGCGGTCGACGTCGGCCGCCGCCGAGAGCGGCACGCGCGCCAGCACGCTGCCGTCGGCGGGGTTGTGGACGTCGAGCTGCGGAGCGCCGAGGCCCGGCTCGAAGGCGCCGCCGATGTAGTTGGCAACGTCGGGATACTTGGGCGAAGCAGGAGCGTCGATGGTGGTCATGCATCAAGTTTATCCCGAGCGCGGGCGGTGGGGGTGGTGGGGAGCGAGGGATCTGCAGGAAGTGTCGCCGGACGACAAACCGCCGTTTCTCGAAGCGTTGCGGGCGGCGAGCCCTGCGATCCGCTATCATCAGCAGACTCATGCAAATCGGTGATTTGTTTCGCACGAAGGGCCTCGACGAGCTCGTGGCCGAGACGCAGGAAGAGGGACACCAGCTCAAGAAGGCGCTCGGTCCCTGGAATCTGATCGCCCTCGGCATCGGCGCGGTCATCGGCGCAGGCATCTTCGCCACGATCGGGACGGCCGCGGCCGGAGATGCCCAGCGCCCCGGCGCCGGACCGGCGCTCATGCTCTCGTTCGTCCTCACGGCCCTGGTCTGCGCGTTCTCGGCGCTCTGCTATGCCGAGTTCGCGGCCATGGTGCCGGTGGCCGGCTCAGCGTACACGTATTCGTACGCCACGCTGGGCGAGCTGGTGGCCTGGATCATCGGCTGGGACCTCATCATCGAATATGCCATCGGGAACGTGGCCGTGGCCATCTCCTGGGCCAACTACATGAACACGTTCCTGGAGGGCTTCGGCATCAAGCTGCCCCCGTGGCTGGTCATCGACTACAACACGGCCGTGACGAAGATGCCGCAACTGGTGGCGAAGGCGCCGCACTTCCTCGGCATCCCCATCGTCTTCAACATCCTGGCCGTGGCCATCGTGGCCCTGATCACCATCGTCCTGGTGTGGGGCATCCGCGAGTCGGCCAGCTTCAACTTCTGGATGGTGGCCATCAAGCTGGTCATCCTCGGCTTCTTCGTGCTGGTCAGCCTGAAGTTCGTGAAGCCGGCCAACTGGCACCCCTTCGCCCCGAACGGCTTCCACGGCATCGCCACGGGAGCGGCCATCGTCTTCTTCGCGTACATCGGCTTCGACGCCGTCTCGACGACGGCCGAGGAGGCGCGCAACCCGAAGCGGGACATGCCCATCGGCATCATCGGCTCGCTGGTCATCTGCACGCTCATCTACGCCGTCACCGCGGCCGTGTTCACGGGGATGATTCCGTTTCCCGTGCTGACGAAGACGGTGGCCAGCGAACAGGCCGAACCGCTCACCCTGGCCATGAAGTACGTCTCCATGCCGAACTGGATGGTGAGCGTGGTGGCCCTGGGATCGGTCATCGCCCATACGGCGGTGCTCCTGGTCTTCCAGCTCGGGCAGCCACGCATCTTCTTCGCCATGTCCCGCGACGGCCTGCTGCCGAAGTTCTTCTCCTCGGTGCACCCGCGCTTCAAGACGCCCCACATCGGCACGATCATCACCGGCGTGCTGGTCGGGGTGACGGCGATGTTCACGTCTCTCGACGAGATGGTCGACCTGACCAACATCGGGACGCTCTTCGCCTTCATCCTGGTGTGCATCGGCATCATGATCCTGCGGGTGCGGGAACCGAATCGCGAACGGCCGTTCACCGTGCCGGGCGGGAAGATCATCGGCGGCTTCGTCATCCCGACGCTCGGCGTTATCTCGTGCCTCGGGCTGGCCTACTACCTGCCGCCGAAGTCCTGGATGCGCTTCATCGTCTGGCTGGTGATCGGTATGGCTTTCTACGTCGTGTACGGCTACCGCAACAGCCGTCTGCGATCGGGAGGAGGCGGCGGCCCGGTGCCTCCGGGCTTCAATCCGGAGTCGCAGTTGCCGGAGTCGGATGTGTAGGCGACAGGCATCGTGGGTTCCGGCAGCCTGACCGGAAGCCCCGGTGGTATCTTCAGACCGATGCGCGCACGGGACACGACGCCTGCGGCGGCCGCGATTCAAGAGGAGATTTATCGCCGCATCGGTCCTGCGGGCCGCTTCAAGATCGCGATGGAGTTGAGCGATTTCACGCGCTCGCTTACGGAAGCCGGAATACAGCGCAGGCACCCGGAGATGACCCCGGAGGAGATCAAACGCATGCTGGTGCGGGTCCTGTATGGTGTCAGCGAGCCGCGGTGAAGATCGAAGATTTCGTTCGCAGGATTCGCGCACTACTGGACAGTGCAGGGATTCCTTACATGCTGACGGGATCGGTCGCAAGCTCCTTTTATGGCGTGCCACGATCCACGCACGATGTCGACTTCGTGATTGCGCCGACGAGGGATCAACTTCTCGCATTCGTGGTGTTGTGCAAGCGTCACGGGGTGTACGCGACCAATGAAGAGGCCACTGCGGCCCTCGAGGCCCGGACGCAATTCAACATCATTGATTTCGCGAACGGGCTGAAGGCAGATCTGATCATCCGTAAGACACGTGACTTCAGTGTCGTCGAGTTCGAGCGGCGCAGCGAAGTCGACCTTCCGGAGCTGAGCCTCATCATGGCAACCGCCGAAGATGTTCTGATTGCGAAGCTCGAATGGGCGAAGATCGGCGAATCGGGGCTCCAACTCGACGATGCAGCCGGAATGATCAAAATGCAGGGCGATGCACTCGATCTTCCGTATGTAGAGCACTGGGTCGACTCGCTGGGACTTCAAGAGCAGTGGCAATTGGCGCGGGAGCGTGCGCAATAGCCGTTCTGCCCCACTGTCCGATTCCGAACACCACCGTCCGCGCGCGAACAGTGAGTGCGCGCTAACCTGCTGAAAACACGTCGCAAAGTGGTGGCACAGCGTTCGCCTTAGCAGGCGGACATGGATCGTCCCATTGAACCTGAAGTGCAGCGCCGGCGGGTCGTGCGGCGTTATGCCGTCGCGGCGCTGGCGGTGGCCGCCGTTCTTCTCCTTGGCGCGGCGACGGTGAACTGGCTCCGGCCGTCGGTGAAGCGGCGCAACATTCAAACGGCCCGCGTGGAAACTGGCCGGATCGACACGACCCTGCAGGCGAACGGCACGGTCGTGCCGGCGTACGAGCAGGCCATCTCCTCCCCCGTCGAAGCGCGGGTCATGCGCATCGACCACCGCGCCGGCGACCGGCTCTCGCGCGGCGACGAGATCCTGACGCTCGATACGGCCGGCTCGCGCCTCGACGTGGAGCGCCTCGGCGACCAGGTGCGCCAGAAGGAGAGCGAGCTGGCCGAGCTGCGCCTGAAGCTCGAGGACGCCGCGGCTTCCGCCGCCGCGCAGATCGAACAGAAGAAGCTCGACCGCGACATCCTCCGCTTCAAGGCCGAGCAGAACGACCGGATGTACGCCGGCGGCATCGTGGCCGAGCAGGACAAGCTGAGCGCGCGAACGGCGGCCAGGAAGGCCGACATCGAGATCGCGCAGCTCGAGACGGGAGCGGAGCGGGCCAGGCGGAGCGCGGAGGCGCAACTGGCGGCGGAAGAGTCGCAGGTGGCCACGGCCCGGCGCGAGCTGGCCGATGCCCGCCATCAGCTCGACCTGGCCATGACCCGGGCCGACCGCGACGGCGTGCTGACCTGGGTCGTTCCCGACGTCGGCTCGACCATCCGCAAGGGCGACATCGTGGCCCGGGTCGCCGACCTCTCCGCCTACCGCGTGCTGGCCACCATCTCCGACGTCCACGCCTCGAAAATCGCCGCCGGAATGCACACCCGGGTGAGCGTCGACGAGACGACGGCACTGGAGGGAACGATCAGCAGCGTCGACCCGCGCATCGACAACGGCGTGGTGAAGTTCTACGTCGAGCTCGACGGGCGCTCCAACCCGAAACTGCGGAACAACCTGCGGGTGGACGTTTTCGTCGTCAATGGCCGCCGCGATCACACGCTGTGCGTACAGCGCGGGTCGCTCGGGCAGAGCGACCGCGAGGACGTCTTCGTCGTTCGCGGAGACCGCCTGGTGGCCGTGCCGGTCCGGTGGGGACTGGCGGCCCAAAACGAGCTGGAAGTTGGCTCCGGCCTGAAGGCAGGCGACGAAGTGGTGATCTCGGACATGAGTGATTACGCCGGCGTGAAGACGATCCGGCTGGAGGAACAATGATTCGACTGGAGAACGTGGACAAGGTCTACCGCACAGAGCGCATCGAGACGGTGGCGCTTCACAACATCAACCTGGACGTGGCTCAGGGCGATTTCGTCTCGATCATGGGGCCGAGCGGATGCGGGAAGTGCACGCTGCTCAACCTGGTCGGGCTGCTGGACCGACCGACCTCGGGCAAGCTGACGCTGGACGGCAGAGCCATCAACGGCGGCGGCGACGAGGTCCTGGCCCGCATGCGCAACGAGAAGCTGGGCTTCGTCTTCCAGAGCTTCCACCTCGTACCCGACCTCACCGTCGTGGACAACGTCGAGATTCCGCTGCTTTACCGCAACCTCGCGGCGAAGGAGCGGCGCCGCCTGGCCCTCAATGCGCTGGACCGGGTCGGGCTCGCCTCGCGCGTGCACCACCTGCCCACCCAGCTCTCCGGCGGGCAGCAGCAGCGCGTGGCCATCGCCCGCTCCATCGTCGGCAAGCCGCGCATCCTGCTGGCCGATGAGCCCACCGGCAACCTCGACTCGCAGATGGGGGAGGAGATCATGGAGATCCTGCACGGCCTCAACCGCGACGAGAAGACGACCGTGGTGATGGTCACGCACGACGAGCGCTTCGCCAAGCGCACGGATCGCATAGTCCGGCTCTTCGACGGAAGGCAGGTGGCGTGATGCGAAGCTACTTCAAGCTCGCCCTGAAGGTGCTGGCCCGGCGCAAGTTCTTCACCTTCATCTCGCTGTTCGGCATCTCCATGACGCTGGTCGTGCTGATGATCGCCACGGCCGTGCTCGACAACTTCTACGCCCCCCGCACGCCGGAGTCGCGGTTCGGCCGCGTGCTGATGATCACTCGCGTCACCGAGCATGGGCCGCACGACACGGAATCGACGGAGCCCGGCTACGCCATGCTCGATCAGTTCATGCGTCCCCTTCCCGGCGTGGAGCGGACGGCCGTCTATTCCAACCCTCAGTCGACGGCCATCTACCGTGGCGATACCCGCATCGATACCGACGTGAAGCGGACCGACGGAAACTACTGGAAGATCCTCGACTTCCGCTTCCTGGAGGGGCGTCCCATCACAGCCGAGGAGGATGCGAACGGCACGCACGTGGTGGTCATTTCGGACGGCATCCGACAGAAGCTGTTCGACGGCGCACCCGCCAGCGGCAAGACGCTGACGCTCGACGGCGAGACCTACCGCATCATCGGCGTCGTCCCGCGCGTGTCCATCACCCGGCAGGCCGCTTACGCCGACATGTGGGCGCCGATCGGCAGTTTGAAGTCGTCGGGATACCGCCACGAGATGATGGGAGGCTTCAACGGAATCGTGCTGGCGCACGGCTCCGGCGATTTTCCCCGTCTCAAGAAGGCCTTTGCGGGGAACCTGAGCGCCTTTCCGCTCGACCGGAAGGTGTACAAGGAAGTGATCGCCGGTCTGGACACGCCCTTCGAGGCGACGGCGCGCGACTTCACGCAGAACAAGCTCGGCGAGCGCGCCGCTCTCGTATTCCTCAGCGTGATGGCCGGGGCGGCGCTCCTCTTCATGACCCTGCCCGTGCTGAACCTGGTCACCCTGAACCTCAGCCGGATCATGGAGCGCGGTTCGGAGATCGGAGTACGGAAGGCGTTCGGCGCGTCGCGGCCGGCGCTGGTCTGGCAGTTCGTCGTCGAGAACGTCGTGCTCACGGTCATCGGCGGCCTGGCCGGCTTCGTTCTGGCCGTGATCGTGCTGCGCGTGGTCAATGAGGCAAGCATCTTTCCGGCGGCCATCCTGGAGATCAATTTCCGCGTGTTCTTCTTCGGCATGCTGATCGCGGTCTTCTTCGGGGTCCTTTCCGGTGTCTACCCGGCCTGGCGCATGTCGCGCCTCGATCCGGTCCTCGCTCTTCGCGGAGGTGCGGCATGATCCGGCATCTGCTCAAGCTCGTCTGGCATCGCAAACGCGCCAATGCCCTGGTCATGACGGAGATCTTCTTCTCCTTTCTGATCGTCTTCGCGGTGGTGACCATGGCCGTCTCGATGATCTCGCGCTGGCGCGCGCCGCTGGGCTACCAGTGGCAGAACGTCTGGGTGGTGCGGGTGGTCAACGTGGCCAGCGACAACGTGTCCGGCTCGCACACCACGTCGGATGATCCGTCGAACATCGACCCGATGCTGGTGAAGACGGCGACGGAGATGGATCGGCTCATGCGCGAGCTGCGGACGCTGCCGCAGGTGGAGACGGTTGCGGCCGACTCGATGCCGGCGTACTCCACCAGCATGTGGACGTCGACCCTCGGGCCGGAACACCACCAGGCGGACGTGACGGCGGATTACGCCTCGGATGATTTCGCCCGGGTGATGCACCTGCGCGTGCTGCACGGACGCTGGTTCCAGCGCGACGATGAAGCGGCGAACTACCTACCCATCGTCATCGACAGCGACGCGGCCAGGGCGATGTTCGGCAGCGCCGAGGCCCTCGGGCAGAAGCTTCCTGCGCAGGGTTTCCGCGCCGACAGCACGAGCCCCAAAGAGATGCGCGTCATCGGCATCATCGCTCCCTACCGCAAGTCGGGAGAGCCGAGCGGTCCGGAGACGCGCATGGTCTTCTTCCGCAACTCGTTCCTGAAGCCGCAGACGCCGGAGACGAAGTCGATCGTCCTGGCCATGCGTCCGGGGACGTCGCCGGCGTTCGAGCCGCAGTTGAGCAATTACCTCCACTCCGTCGCGCCCGAGGTGACCTTCCGCCTTCAGCGCATGGAGCAGATGCGGCACTTCAATCTGCGCGTCCGCGTGGCGCCGCTGGTCGTGCTGGCCGTGCTGGCCTTCTTCCTGATCGGCATGGTCGGTCTCGGCCTGACCGGTGTGCTATGGCAGACGGTGACGCGCCGCATGCGGGAGATCGGCCTTCGCCGTGCGCTCGGCGCGACAGGACACGGAGTGCGCGGCCAGGTTCTCGCCGAGGTGGCGCTCCTGGCCACCCTGGCAGTCATCCTCGGCGTGGTGATCGTGCTGCAACTCCCCCTCCTCGGCATCATGCGCATCGTCACGGCGGCGGAATTCACCACCGGCTTCTCGGGCGCGCTTGCGGTGATCTACGCCATCACGCTACTTTGCGGCGCATACCCGAGCTGGCTGGCCTCGCGGATCGAGCCGGCGGAAGCGCTGCGATACGAATGAGTGGAGCGAGCGGGTGACGGCGAGCGGCGAGCGGGATGATGACGTTCCGCTCGCCGCTCGCCCCAACCCGCTCGCCGGTACACCCATGATCCTGATCGTCGACGACGATGCGTCCATCACGGCATCGCTGGCCCTGCTCCTGAAGCAGCATGGCTATGCCTCGCAGCCGGTGCATACGCCGGACGAGGCGCTGGCGATCTTCCGTCAGGAGCGCCCGTCGCTCGTCATCCAGGACATGAACTTCTCCCGGCAGACGACCGGCGCCGAGGGGCTGGAGCTGTTGTCGCGGTTGCGGACGCTCGAGCCGCGGGTGCCGGTGATTCTCCTGACGGCGTGGGGCTCGATCGAGCTGGCCGTGGAAGGGATGAAGCGCGGCGCCGCCGACTTCATCACCAAGCCGTGGTCGAACGCACAGGTCGTGCAGTCGGTGGAGACGGCCCTCGGCCTGCAGCAGGCACGCGCCGGCGCCGGGGAAGCCCCCAGCCGCGTCGAGCTCGACGAGCGCTACGACTTCTCGAGCATCATCGGCAGCGACCCGAAGATGCTGCGGGTGCTCGACCTGGCCGGCCGCGTGGCGCCGACCGACGCCTCGGTGCTGATCACAGGCGAGAGCGGCACCGGGAAGGAGCTGATCGCCGAGGCGGTGCACCGCAACAGCCGCCGCCGGGACCGCACGTTCGTGAAAGTGAACCTGGGCGGCATCTCGCCGACGCTGTTCGAGAGCGAGCTGTTCGGCCACGTGCGGGGCGCCTTCACCGACGCGCGTCAGGATCGCAAGGGGCGATTCGAGACGTCAGACGGCGGCACGATCTTCCTCGACGAGATCGGCGAGCTCGATCCAGCCTCCCAGGTGAAGCTGCTCCGCGTCCTGCAGGACCGGACCTACGAAGTCCTCGGCTCCAGCCGCACGCGCAGCGTCGACGTGCGGGTCATCTCCGCGACCAACCGCCCCCTGCCGGAGCTCGTGGCCCGCGGCGGCTTCCGCGAAGATCTGCTCTATCGCCTCAACCTCATCACCGTCACTCTGCCGCCCCTGCGCGAGCGCCGGAGCGACATCCCCCGGCTGGCCTCGCACTTCCTGCGCCGCAGTGCGCAGCAGTACGGCGTGGAGGTGGAGGCGATCACTCCGCGGGCCATGGAATGGCTGAAGGCCCAGCCGTGGCCGGGCAACATCCGGCAACTGCGGCAATTGCTGGAGCGGGCCGTACTCATCCGCGGCGCCCGCGAGCTCGACGTCGACGACGTCATGGCCGTCCGCGACTTCGAAGCGCCTCCGGCCGAGTCCTCGCTCCCCGAGGCCGGCAGCATGACCCTCGACGAGATCGAGCGGCAGATGATTCTCAAGTGCATGCGCCACTTCGAAGGCAACATCTCCCGCGTCGCTGAAGCCCTCGGCCTGAGCCGGGCCGCCCTCTACCGCCGGCTGGAACGGCACGGCATGAGGACCGAGGAAGGCTGAGGGGACCGGAAGGCTGAAAGGCTTGAACGGCCGAAAGGAGAACCCATGGACTGCCTGTGACCCTTTCAGCCTTCCAGCCTTTCAGCCTTCTGTCACAGCCGCGTTCTCGACTTTAGGTACAAGGCCGTTTCATCCTTAGGGCCATGTCGCTTCGCACGAAGATCATCGTCTGGTTCATCGCGCTGCACGTCGTCTTCGCGGTGGCGGCGGTGTTCGTGTTGCTGGAAAACCCCTTGCTGCTCTTCGCGGTGGAGGCGTGCTTTGCAGTCTCGATCATCGTCAGCGTGCGGCTGGTGCGTGCGTTGTTCGTGCCGCTCGAACTGATCCGGACGGGCGCCGACCTGATGGCGGAGCGCGACTTCACCTCGCGCTTCGTTCCGGTGGGGCAGCCGGAGATGGACCGGCTCATCGGGATTTACAACGACATGGTCGACCGCCTGCGGGAGGAGCGGCTGGCCGCGGAGGAGCAGCATCAGCTCCTGCAACAGATCGTGAAGGCCTCGCCCAGCGGCATCGTCATCTGCGACTTCGACGGACACATTCAGCAGACCAACCCTTCCGCGGAGAGGCTGCTGCGCGAGCCGGGCATCCGGGAACGGGTAGAGGCGGGCGCCCTGGCGGCGCCGGCGGGCGACGGGCCGGCGTCGACCCTGGTCGTTGTGGGCGCGCGCCGGCTGCGGATCCTTCGCACGGAGTTCCGCGACCGCGGCTTCGTCAAGAGCTTCTACCTTCTGGAAGAGCTGACCGAGGAGCTGCGGCTGACGGAGAAGGCGGCCTACGAAAAGCTGATCCGGATGATGTCGCACGAAGTGAACAACTCCGTGGGCGCGGTGCGATCGCTGCTGGACTCGCTGTTGCGGTACGGCGAACAGATCGGTGAAGCAGACCGCGGCGATTTCGTCTCCGCGCTGGCCATCGCCTCGGCACGCATCGACAGCCTCAATCGCTTCATGGGCGGATTCGCGGACGTGGTGCGGCTGCCGCCGCCGCACCCGGCGGACACGGACCTCGACGCGGTCATCGAGTCGATCGCCGCGCTGCTCCGGCCGGAGATGGAGCAGCGCGGGATCGCTCTCGGCCTCGATCTCGCCCGCAACGGACCGGTGCGCGTGGACCGCCACCAGATCGAGCAGGTCCTCCTGAACATCCTGCGGAACGCCATGGAGTCGATCGGCAGCAACGGCCGGATCGACGTGGTCTGGCGTGACGGCGTGCTGTCGGTGCGCGACAGCGGCGGGGGAATCGACCGGCGCAACGAGAACGAGCTCTTCACGCCGTTCTTCACCACGAAACGCGACGGCCGCGGCCTCGGCCTGACCATCGTCTCGGAGATCCTCACCAACCACCGGGCCCGCTTCACGCTGCAGAACCGGGAAGGGGGAGGGGCGGAGTTTCGGATCAGCTTCTGTTGATCGGCGACACCGCAGCAGAAAATCACAAGGATGAAACTGCGGGTCCTACTCGAACCAAGCGATGACGGAGGGTACGCGGTCAGTGTCCCGGGTTGCCGGGCTGCATCAGTGAAGGCGATACTCGCGCGGAAGCGTTGAAAAACATTCGCGAGGCGATCAACCTTTACCTGGAGCCTGCGGATGAGGACGTACCGCGTGGCGCTGAAGTCGCTGAATTGGTCGTGTGACAGGCTGCGCGCTCAGCTATGTCGGTGGCCACGAACAATCTCGAGCATATGCTCGAACTCCTTGCGGCTCAGCCCGAGGGTGCGCATATTCGAGCGAACGGTGTCCTCGCCCAGATCCTTGTCCATTTTGATCACGATCGGCCGAGCCATGCCCGCGCGCGTCATGATCAAGTGATCACCCTTCGTTCGCACTTCGATACAACCTGCGAGCTTGAATACGTCCCGCAGTTCCTGCCACGACACTCGTCTCACGCAGTCGCACCGAGAAGAGCCGCACCTTCGTAAGCTGGGATCTTGAGATGTATCTCGAAGCGGTCACCGAGGACGCTGTTTTGGCCGTCGTTCGTGCGCGAGCCATTCCTGGATCTTCGAGAGGCGCTCTGCGATGGTCGAAAATTCGCCTCGCGCAGCGCTTGGTCGAGGACGCCGCGCTCGACGCAGCTTTCAAACCACAGCTCGACCGCCTCACGGAGGCATCGTTGGGCATCATCAGCATCTCTGCCTTGCGATACCACGCCTACCATCGGACAGGTAGCGATCCAACGTCGCGAGGTATCGCGACGAACGAACGCCTGAAGGTGAATGTCGAGCGCAATCGATTCAGTCATATTCGAACCAACGGCTGTCTGCGGCATCGTATGCCGGTGCTGACACGCGGGCAACACTACATCGCCGGCGCGACGGTCACCCGCCGGTCGCGCTGGGTCAGCGAAACGACGGCCCCGTCGAGACGGCGGCGCATCATCGGCACCTTGCGCATGTAGTTCTCCGTCTCCGGCAGGTAGGTGATCAGCCGGGCCAGCATGCGCTTCACGTTGTGCGAGCCGCCGTTATAGAGCGCCGCGGTGAGCTCCTCCGTGCGGGCGGGAGAGCTGGAGTCGAGCACGGCCGCCTCGCTGGCCTTGCGGGCCACGTGATGGACGAGGAAGTCGGCCATGATGTACGGCGAGAAGCGGGCGTCGAGCTTCTGGGCGAGATACTCGCCGGCGGCATACGGCATCTGGCGGCGGACGGCACGCGGATTGGCCCGGAAGTGCTTTGCCAGGACCCGGTCGCGCGCATGGGCGAGGTCGTGCTGGTAGCGCCCCCAGGCCACGTTCTGGGTGCGGAGCATCCCGCGGTACTCGTTGCGGGCGCCGTCGCGCAGGTTCTTCAGAGCCACGAGATTTCCGCTGTCGAGGAGGCGGCCGAGAGTCTCCAGCACTTCCAGGTTGTGCGCGTCTCGGGCCTGGATCGAGTCGAAGTAGGCGTCGTTGGCGAACGGCCCGAGGAGCTGCAGATCGTCGACGCTTTCGCGCCGCAGTTGCATGGCCGAGGCGAGAAGCTCCTTCGCCTCGTCGACGGGCCGGTGGTCGTCGAGCACCATCGTGGCGATGACGTCGGCGTCGTGCAGCGGCTTCTTCATGATGTAGGCGCGCGCGCCGGTGAGGTAATCCTTGGTGACGAACAGTTTTCCGTCGAGCCGTTCCTGCCGGTACGCCACCGGCGTGGCCTGGGCCAGACCGACGGCGCCGGCCTCGGAGACGTCGAGCACGTCGCCGGTCGTCTCGGCGTAGGCGATGGAGAGCAGCAGCGTCACGGGAGGAGAGCCCGGCGTCTTGCCTGCGGTGGCCTCCATGAGGTTCACGAGCTCGGACGGGAAGTGGGTGTAGTGGCGCCCCAGCTCCTCGGCCAGCGCGATGCGGCCGGCCTTTGTGTGCGTCGCGGCGGGCGGAGGCGGACCAGGGACGGGTTCTTCGCCGGCCGCTGCTGCAGCAATGAGCAAACTGCCCAACACCACACCGCACGCTCTGTTCATGTTCGCGAGGCTCCGGACCGATTGAGGTTATTGTAACCGGCCTCGGCCAGAACAGTGCAACGAACGTGTTGCAGGTTCGCTGGTCGCTGGTCGCTGGCGGATGTTCGCTGGCTGATGGCTGGTCGCTGGCGTCGTCTGTGTGACGCGAGCGATCAGCGACCAGCGATCAGCGAATCACTTCGTCTCCAGCTCCGCGGCGCCGGGTTGCAGGGGCGGGGCGAGCCAGAGGTACGGGCCGGCGCTGCGAAGGCCGGCGGTTTCGAACTGCTTGCGGTACCAGGAGGCGGGGCGGCGGATGAGGCCTTCGAGGTCGCCGACGATTTCGTCGCCGGCGGTGAGCACCTCCAGGAAGGCCACGCCGGCCGTCAGGCGAACGAGCTCGGGAAGGCCGCGGCGGACGTCCTCCTCGCGGAGGTAGTGCATGACGTCGGAGCAGATGACGAGGTCGAACGCGTGCGGCAAGCGGAGGGACGGCAGCTCGGCAAACGTGGCGCAACGGAGGTTGCGCTCCCTTCCGAAGCGGCGGACGGCGTATTCACTGGGGTCGATGCCGAGATAGCGGAGGCGCGGGCGGAGAGCCCGGAGGCGGGGCTGCCAGGCGCCTTCGCCGCAACCGACGTCGAGCACGCTGCGCAACTGGCGCCGCAGGAAGTACTCCACAGTGGCCAGGACGAGCGCCACCTTGCGCTCGACGTCTCCGGCGGCATGGACCCGCCCGCGGCTGCGGTACCACTTGTCAAAGTAGGCCTGATCGTATTGTTTCGGCACGGGAAGAGAAGTTGAGTTTCGCAGGACCGGCCGCGCCGGGCAACAGCCGCAGGTCGTCGGGGCAGGTGATATACGCGCCGCCC
>CAZYTO010000063.1:0-21637 GCA_964650405.1 uncultured Thermoanaerobaculia bacterium
AGCGTCTCGACCGGAAAGACGGCGAAGTCACGGGTGTTCCGCGTGACGACGATCAGATGGTGGACGATCGCCGTGGCGGCGATCAGCCCATCCTCGATCAAGTGATCATGACGCCGGTGGAGGAGCTTTGCCCAAGACCGAAAGATGCGGGCATCAACAGGAAGAACGTTCCGGGTTCGAGCGACAAGATCGATCCATGCCTCGATCTCGGCGGCCTTGCCGGCGTCCTGTTCACGCGTCATCTCCACGCCTGCCTGCAACTCGCCGAGAGTGACGGCTGAGAGATGAAGATCCTCATCCGCCGTTCGATCTACCCAAGCCACGACCGCCCCGTGCGGGCGCGGTTTGCGCAGCTCGGAAACGATGTTCGTGTCGAGAAGGTACACGGCACTCACTGCAAAGGAAGCGGTTCCCGCCGGCGCCGGCCTCCGCGCGCGGGCACGGGAATGTCAGCGCGTGGAAACTCGGCGAGTAGCAAGTCCTTCAGACGAGGTCGTGTTGCTTCTTCCAGATTGCGCCACTGGTCAACACGTACGAGCACCGCCATCTCCACTCCCCGCCGGGTGACGATCTGCGGCCCTTTGGTCAGGCTCGCGTCGAGTAACTCGCTGAAACGCGCTTTAGCGTCCTGCACCGGCCACATCTTCGGTTCTTTTTTTCTCGCCACTGTCTATCAACCTCGTCAGCTAGTCATCTAACTAGTCAGTTCATGATAGCACGCACGAAATCGACGTGCGTTAGTTGGACGCGCGCCCGCAGTCTGCTTGTAATGACGCTGAGCGAACAGCGAATCCGCGACTCCCCCGTGATACTTTCGTGAACGCCCCTGCCTAACCTCGCGGAAGAACCATGGCCCGCCGCATTCTCGTCGTCGAGGACGACCGTGACATCGCCGGACTGATCGAGATGCACCTGCGCGATCTCGAGTGCGAGGTCACGCTCGCCCATGACGGCATGACCGCGCTCGACCTGGCCACGCGGCGCGAGTTCGACCTCATCCTCCTCGACCTCACCCTGCCGAAGCTCGACGGCCTGGAGATCACCAAGCGCCTGCGGGCCCGGACCAACTACACGCCGATTCTGATGCTCACCGCGCGGTCGTCGGACGTCGACCGCATCATCGGCCTCGAGCTCGGCGCCGACGACTACCTCACCAAGCCCTTCAACATCCGCGAGCTCATCGCCCGGGTGAAGGCCCTGCTGCGCCGCGTGGACGCGCTCACCAGGCCGCCCGACACCGCGGCCGCCGCCACGCGCCTCGACTTCGGCGCCCTCGTCATCGACACGGAGAAGCGAAAGGTCACCCTTCGCGGCGAGGTGATCGAGCTGACGGCGAAGGAGTTCGACCTCCTCCTCCAGTTCGCGCGCTACCCCGGCCGCGTCTACACCCGCGCCCAGCTTCTCGACCTCGTCTGGGGCTACGGCCACGACGGCTACGAGCACACCGTCAACTCCCACATCAACCGCCTCCGCTCCAAGATCGAAGCCGACCACGCCAACCCCGAGTGGATCCTGACCGTGTGGGGAGTGGGGTACAAGTTCAAGGAGGGAGGATGAAGACGGAAGTGGTTAGTGGTTAGTGGTTAGGTTCTCTCTTAACCACTAACCACTGACCACTCCGCCTCTACTATGCGTCTCTCCCTCTACACCCGCCTGGCCATCGCCCTTCTGGCCCTCTTCCTCGTCGTGACGGGGCTGTTCTTCGCCCTGACCATGTACGCCACGCGGGTGTCGACGGAGGAGGTCGATCAGAAGCTCAACCGCGGCCTGGCTGCCACCATTGCGCGCGAGCGGCCGGTGATGGGGGACGGCTGGATCGACTGGAAGATGCTCGATAACGTCTTCGACGCCCTGATGGCCGTGAATCCGACCATCGAGATCTACCTCCTCGACCAGGACGGCAGGATCATT
The DNA here is from genome assembly GCA_964650405.1 of uncultured Thermoanaerobaculia bacterium. Classification (GTDB taxonomy): domain Bacteria; phylum Acidobacteriota; class Thermoanaerobaculia; order Gp7-AA8; family Gp7-AA8; genus CAZYTO01. The sequence goes on from CAZYTO010000063.1 coordinate 1,912, forward strand.
GCCTTCTCCGCGCCGGCGGCGAAAGTGAAGCGGCGCACGGTGTCGCTCGGGCCCATCCGGCGCTTCCTGGCCGGGGACCGTCTTCCCATCCGCGGCGACGATCCGCGCGACATGTCCCGACGCAAGATCTTCTCCGTGGCCCGCCTCAAGGACAACCACTACCTCTACGTCATCCTCGGCGGCGAGCAGTACGACTCCGCCGTGGCCCAGCTCCGCGGGAGCTACATCCTCCAGCAGAGCGGCGTCGTGGCCATGGCCGGCATCCTCTTCGCCTTCTCTGCCGGACTGCTCCTCTTCGCCGCCATGACCCGCCGCCTGCGCCGCCTGGCCTCGGCCATGGAGTCGTTCAAGCGGAGCGACTTCAGCGGCGAGCCGGCCCTCGACCGCACCGTCGGCAAGGGCGCGCTCGACGAAGTGGGCATGCTCACCACCACGTTCGAAGAGATGGCCGCGCGCATGGTCCTGCAGGTCAAGCAGCTCAAGGAAGTCGACCTCTATCGCCGCGAGCTCGTGGCCAACGTCTCCCACGACCTTCGGACGCCGCTGGCGTCGCTGCGCGGCTACGTCGATACCCTCCTTCTGAAAGAGGGACAGCTCTCGGCGGAGGAGCAGCGCCGGTTCCTGGAGATCGCCAGCCGTCACAGTGAGCGGCTCGGCCGGCTGGTGGACGAGCTGTTCGAGCTGTCGAAGCTCGACGCCCAGGTGACGCCCCTCCGCGTCGAGCCGTTCTCCATGGCCGAGCTGGTGCAGGACGTCGTCCAGAAGTTCCAGCTCCGCGCCGACCAGGCCGGCGTGAAGCTGGCCGCCGACTTCCGCCCGGACCTGCCGCTCGTCGAAGGCGACATCGCCCTGATGGAGCGCGTGCTCGAGAACCTCATCGAGAACGCCATCCGCTACACCCCGGCCGGCGGCAGCGTCACCGTCGCGCTCGTCCCCGAAAACGGCAAGCTGACCGTCCGCGTGGCCGATACCGGCCGAGGGATCGCCGAGGAGAGCCTGCCGTACATCTTCGACCGCTTCTATCGGGGTCAGGAGTCCGGCGGCAGCGGTGCCGGCCTCGGCCTGGCCATCGCCCGCCGCATCCTCGAGCTCCACGGCGCCACCCTCCGCGCCCAGAGCCAGGTCAACGCCGGGACGACGTTCTCGTTCGCGGTATAGGGTGGGGGGCGGGTGCCAGGTGCCGGGTAACGGGTGCCGGGTAACGGGGTATTGGGTATCGGGGATCGGGTCTCCGCAAGGCTGCGGATGTTGCCATGCCATCCCACCGTGTTGCCACGCGGTCCGGCGGTGTTGCCACGCCGTCCTACGGTGTTGCCACGCCGTCCAATGGTGTTGCCACGCCGTCTAACGGTGTCGCCACGCCGTCTAACGGTGTCGCCACGCCGTCCAACGGTGTTGCCATGCTGACAACGGTGTTGCCACGCCGTCTAACGGTGTTGCCATGCTGGCAACACGCCCATACTTCCGTCACCCGGTGCGGGCCTCAACCGCAGCAACTCACTCGGAAACAATTGACGTACCAAGGAGGTACGTAGGCGGCCGCGATGACCATCACCGGCACCAACGCGTCGCCCGATCCCAGGAAACCTGTTCCCGACTCCTACACCTAGACACCCGATACCCGATACCTGATACCCCGGAACCTCGATACCCCGGAACCCCGGAACCCCGGAACCCCGGTACCCGGTACCCGCTCCCGCCCGCCCCGCCCGCCCCGCTCGCCATCCCCCGTATGCCCGACCTGAGGTACACTCCCGCGCACTAGTCACAGCGAAGGCGAAGCATTCACAGCGTAGCGTCCCGGCCGTCCGCGGCGGCGGAGCCCTCCGTCGTGATCGTTTCGTGAGAAGTGCATGAGTCCAATGTGAAGTCCACGCCGTAGATTGCACACAAAAGGAGGAGTCATCGCATGAACAGTAAAGATCTCGCCCGTTACCTCGTCCTCGGTGGTGTCGTTGCCGGTCTGACCGCCGGTGCAGAGCTTCGCGCCAGCACCGTCCGTCTCTCCGCGAACAACAGCCTCAGCAACGCCACGACCATCGCCGCCGACAAAGCCGCCACGGTTGACAAGCACGCCTGTAAAGGCCTCAACTCGTGTAAAGGCCACGGCAACTGCAAGTCCGGCGACAACGGCTGCGCCGGCAAGAACTCCTGCAAGGGCAAGGGTGGCTGCGCGTCGAAGGAATACCGCCATGACTGCGCCGGCAAGAACGCCTGCAAGGGTCAGGGCCAGGGTGGCAAGAACGACTGCAAGGGCAAGAGCTCGTGCTCCGTTCCGCCGAAGGCTTCGTAACGAGCCCAACCGCACCTCCGGTTGCCGGTTCCTGCACCTCGCGGGAACCGGCAGCCCCTTCGGATGGTTCTCAGTTGCCGGTGGTCGTCGAAGCGTGTGGCACACCGCGCCGGCGATCGACCAGTGACAACCGAGCATCATCGCCGCAACCCGAAACCAATGAACAGATTCGGCTATCCTGACCTCGGTATCGGCCTCGGCCTCCGCTCGCCTCACTACACCCACATCCTCGGAAAGCAGCCCGAAGTGGGATGGTTCGAGGCCCTCTCCGAGAACTACCTCGACACCGGCGGCCGGCCCCGCTTCATCCTCGAACAGGTCGCGGAGCGCTACCCGGTCGTCCTGCACGGCGTGTCGCTCTCCATCGGCGGCACCGACCCGCTCGACATGGAGTATCTCCGCAAGCTGAAGGCGCTCGGCCGCGCCGTCAACGCCCGCTGGATCTCCGATCACCTCTGCTGGACCGGCGTCCTCGGCCGCAACTCACACGACCTCCTGCCGGTGCCGACCAACGAGGAGATGCTCGACCACATCGCCGGCCGCGTGCGGATCGTCAGCGACGTCCTGGAGCGGCCCTTCGTCATCGAGAACCCCTCCTCGTACGTCGAGTTCAAGGTGTCCACGATGAACGAGTGGACCTTCCTCTCCCAGCTCGCCGAGCGCGCCGACTGCGGGCTCCTGCTCGACGTCAACAACATCTTCGTCAGTTCGTTCAACCACCGCTTCGACCCGAATGACTACGTCGACGCCATCCCCGCCGACCGCGTCGTGCAGATCCACCTCGCCGGCCACACCAACTACGGCACGCACATCATCGACACCCACACCGGACAGGTCATCGACGAGGTATGGGCGCTCTACAACCGCGCCATCGCCCGCTTCGGCGACGTCTCCACCATGGTCGAGTGGGACCAGGACATCCCCGGCTTCGAAGTCGTCTACGCCGAGGCGCTCAAGGCCGCGGAGTACCGCGCCGCCGTTCATCCTGAGCGAGGGCGGCGGATGGGCGGGAGCGAAGGATCAGAGTGTTCCGTCGCTCCCTACGAGCAGGTCGCCGCAACCGCGCGTGACTCTGCCGTGAGCGCCGGCGTGACGGAGGTCGCGTGAGCGTCTTCGAGTCCATCCCGAGCGAGGGTGGTTGGTGGCTGGGAGCGAGGGATCTGGAACGTAATCTCGCTGACCGTTCCCGGTTCGTACCGAGCAAGAACAGTCAGGCAGCGCGCCAACACCCTCTCACACCGGGAGAGGGTCGCCGCGGAGCGCCAATCGCCAAGATCGAGTCAGTGAAGGGCACTCAGCGTAGCGGCGGGGTGAGGGGTCAAGGCCTTCAGCGGCGTCCCTTCCAAATTGCTGCGATGAAAGGCGTCTTTCCATCACAGACTCGCCGCGGTAGATGCGAGAGAGAGATCCCCTCACCCCGGCCCCTCCGCGCTGACTGCTCGAAAGCTGACTCACTGAGTGTCGGATTGCGCGCTACGTGGCCGACCCTCTCCCGCCGGGAGAGGGTGTGCTCCGCTCCACTCGGCATTCATTCACTCATTTCACAAGCCCTGCCTCCCACATGCGCCGTTGCGGCGGGAGCCCGCTAGTGCGCGACCTCCAGACCTGGATGCTGGGCGCGATCTCCGCCCCACTCCCGCCGCCTCCTTCCGACGTCGCCGCGCACATCCTCCCCTCGGCCACGTTGCAGCCGGAGGAGCGCATCGCCCTCTACCGCGACATGTACGAGGTGCGGATGATCGAGGCGCTGGAGGCGGACTATCCCGCCCTCCGCGCCCTCATCGGCCACTCGAAGTTCCACCGCCTGGCCTGGGACTACGTGCAGGCACATCCTTCGACGTCATACACCCTCAACCGCCTCGGCGACCACATGCCGGCCTTCATCGAGGGACACAAGCCGTCCACGCGCCGGCCGCTGCTGGCCGACCTGGCCCGGCTCGAGCTGGCCATGACCGAAGTCTTCGACGAGGCCGAGGCTGCGCCGCTGGGTGCCGACGCCTTCGCCGGGATCGATCCGGAGCGCATCGCCGGCGTGAAGCTCGTCACCATCCCCGCTCTCCGCCTGCTGGCATTGCGCTATCCCGTCAACGAGCTCTTCTCCGCCTGGCGCGAGGAAGAGGCCCTGGTTCTGCCGCGCAAGCGCGCCCAATGGCTGGCCGTCCATCGCCGCGACTACTCCGTCTACCGCACGCCGCTCAGCGAGCGCGGCTTCGTCATGCTCTCCGCCCTTCGTGACGGAAAGACGATCGGTGAAACCATCGAGCTTTTGCCGCATCTCACCGGGGACGAGCTGTTCGGCTGGTTCCGGGAGTGGAGCGCCGCCGGCCTGTTCACCTCTTTGGAGATTGACTAGAACATGCAAACCCTCGTGCGTCTCTATGACTTCGTGTTCACGAAGGTCGTCGACCGGCTGCGCTCACCGCTGCTGCTCGTGCTTCGCCTGATCGTGGGGTACGCGTTCTTCCAGACCGGCAAGGGGAAAGTGGCCACGCCGCCGGTGGAGTTCTTCACGAAGCTCGGGCTTCCCTTTCCCGTCTTCACGGCGAACTTCGTCGGATACGTCGAGATGATCGGCGGATTGCTGCTCCTGATCGGCCTCTTCTCGCGCGTCACGGCCTTCGCGCTGACGGTGAACATGACCGTGGCGTACCTGACGGCCGACCTCGACTCCGTCCGCAAGCTCACCACGGAGCCGGATGCGTTCCTCTCCGCCTCGCCGTTCGCCTACTGGGTCGTCTCACTCATCGTCCTCTTCTTCGGCCCAGGTGCCTTCGCCCTCGACTGGATCGTGCGGAAGATCGTGAACCGGAAGACGGGCGCGCGTGCTGCCGCTGCCGCCGCGGCGGCACTGCTGACCCTTCCCATGCTCGGCGCGCCGCCGGCCAAGGCCACGTTCGCCATGGGCTGCTTCTGGTGCGGCGAGTCCGACATGGAGAAAGTGCCGGGCGTGATCACCGTCGTCTCCGGCTACACCGGCGGCACGGTCAAGAGTCCGTCCTACGAGGAAGTCTCGGCCGGCGGCACGGGCCATCGCGAATCCGTCGAAGTGACCTACGATCCCGCCAAGGTCACCTACGAGCACCTGCTGCAGGCCTTCTGGCACAACATCGATCCCCTCGACAACACCGGCCAGTTCTGCGACAAGGGCCAGCAATACCGCGCCGCGATCTTCTACCGCGACGCCGCCCAGAAGCAGGCCGCCGACGCCTCCAAGGCCGTGCTCCTCAAGCGCTGGCCCAACATCGCCACCGACATCCTCCCCGCGGGGACGTTCTATCCCGCCGAGGAGTACCACCAGGATTACTACAAGAAGAACCCCGTCCGGTACCACTTCTACCGCTTCAACTGCGGCCGCGACGAGCGGCTCAAGCAGGTGTGGGGAGCGGAAGCGAATTCGCACTGACCACAGTTGCGCGCGCTGACGGTTCTGGCGGGCGAGGCGGGGTCGGGGCGAGCGGCGAGCGGGGAAGCAACCCGGTCATACGTTCACAGTTTCCGGCGCGACGATCGACAAGGAACGGGTCACGCGGAGACGCGGAGGAAGCGGAGAAGAACCGCTAACCTCCGTAATCTCCGCTTCTCCGCTTCTCCGCTTCTCCGCGCCTCCGCGTGACCCGTCCCCGTCGAACGTCCGGCGCCGGGGTGACGCGGCTGTGGTGGATTTACTCGCTCCTCTGGCTGGTGATGGGGCTCGTCCTGATCAGGCGCGATCCACTCGGAGCGCGAAGCAGCCGTACACCGGAAAACGCGCGTGAACGAACGCCGTCTCCGGGTCGGCCAGGAAGCGCTCCAGCGTCTCCTGCGAGCTCTCCCGCGTGACGAGGGCTGCGTCGCGGATCGACTCGTCCTGGCGGTACGCGCGCAGCACGAACTGCTCGCGCAGGTAGTTGGCCGGGATGGGCAGCGCGTCCCGCGACGAGCCGTCCTCCGCCGGGCTGGCCAGGACGAAGACGGGGCCGTACTCGTGGTACGGGCCGGGCTTCTCGAACGGTGAGAAGCTGGCCAGGATCAGCTCCTCGCCCGGCTCGGCCCGCCGGAGGACGTCCCGACACGGCTCGCCGCCCTCCGCACGCAGGCGCTTCACCGGCTGTCCAAGGTCGTCGATACCCTCCTGCCGCACGCGGTCGAGGAAGGCGGTGGGGAGCGGGGCAATGGCGATGTTCATCATGGACACAGGATCGGCTCGCGGAGGTTTCGGGGCACTCCGGATGTTGCGGTCAAAGTCGCTTATTCGCTGATTCGCTTATTCGCTGTTCGCTTATTCGCTGTTCGCTGGGTTGCTGCTTCCACCCGTGCAAACCGGAGTTCGGCACGACGCAGTCGTGCCCTACGCCCCCTCCCTCATCGGCAAGAGCAATGTAGGGCACGACCGCGTCGTGCCGAACTCCCGTGAGTGAGCTGGAACTCCGCAGCGACCTCACTCGAACAAGCCAGCCGACGAGCGAACAGCGACTCAGCGACTAAGCGAATCAGCGACTAAGCGACTAAGCGAATCAGCGACTAAGCGAATAAGCGAAGCGTACAGCCCCTCACGCTCTCACACCGCTGAGGAATTCCGCGCTGACCATGGGCTCGAAGTCTTCCTTCTTCGTGGCGGCCATGTAGGCGGTCTCGGCGGTGATCTGGTCGCGTTTGACCAGGTCCTTCAGGGCGTCGTCGAACGTCTGCATGCCGATGCCCTTGCCGATCTGCATGGCCGAGACGATCTGGTAGGTCTTCTCGTCGCGGATCATGTTGGCGATGTTGGCCGTCCCCTTCAGCACCTCGAAGGCGGCCACCTGCCGGCGGCCCTCCTTGGCCGGCAGGAGGCGCTGGGCCACGATGTACTTCAGCGACTCAGAGAGCGAGGCCCGGATCTGCGGCTGCTCGTCGACGGGGAAGCTGGAGATGATGCGGTCGATGGCCTTCGGTGCCGACGTCGAGTTCAGCGTGCCCAGGACGATGTGTCCCGTCTCGGCCGCCGTGAGGGCGAGGGAGACCGACTCGTTGTCGCGCAGCTCGCCGATGACGATCACGTCCGGGTCCTCGCGCAGGGCCGCGCGCAGGGCGCGGGCGAACGACTGTGTGTGCGTCCCCACCTCGCGCTGGTTCACCAGGCAGTTCTTGAAGGGGTGGACGAACTCCACCGGGTCTTCCATGGTCAGGACGTGATCGCTGCGCGTCTCGTTGAAGAGATTGACCAGCGCGGCCAGGGTCGTCGACTTGCCCGAGCCCGACGGGCCGCAGATGACCACGATGCCCTGGTGGTAGTCGGCGATCTCCGCCAGTTGCGCCGGCAGGCCGAGCTCCTGGATCGTGGGCGGCTGTTCGGGGATGACCCGGAACACGCCGTGGTAGCCGTGGTGGTCCTGGAAGACGTTGGCGCGGTAACGCCCGGCCTGGGGGATGTAGTAGCAGAAGTCGAGCTGCTTCCTGCCCTGCAGGGCGGTCCACTGCGCCTCGCTCATCACCTCCTTGAGCATGGCCTCGGTCTCTTCCGGCTGGAACGGCTCGCCCTGGGCGCGCAGGAGCTCGGCGGCCATGCGGACGATGGGAGGCTGGCCGACGGCGAGGTGAAAGTCCGAGGCGCCGGTGTTGCGGGTGTGGACGAGGAACGTATTGAGGCGCGGCTCGCCCTGCGTGGCATGGGCGGTCAGCGCCTGTTGCCGCACCGAGGCCAGGGCTTCGCTCTTCGTCGCGTCGCCGCGGGTCAGCTCGTCGAGGATCTCCAGGGCATGGGAGCGGACGACGCGGTTCTCGTCTCCGGTGGCGATCTTCGTGAGCACCTGCGGGACCTGCGGGTGATTGAAGTGCTTGAGTGCCTGCAGCACCTCGATGCGCACGTCGGGCTGGGGATCGGCGAGCATCTTGCCGAGAGCATTGAGAGCGCGGGGATCGCCGATCCGCCCCAGGGCCTCGACGGCCGCCCACTTCACCTCGGGATCGCCGAGCACGGCGATGAGCGGCTCCACGCCGCGCGGGTCCTTCAGCCGGCCCAGCGTGTCGGCGGCGGCGATGCGGATCCACCAGTCGGAGTCCTGCAGGAGGGGGACGGCGTACGGGACGACGCGCGGGTCGTCGAAGAGGCTGGCGATGGCCACGGCCGCCGAGCGCGTGTCGGGGTCGGGATCGCCGAGGAGCTCGATGATCGGCTCGATGAGCTGGTCGCCGAACGAACGCAGCGAGTCGAGGGCCCGGTCGCGGACGAAGCCGGCCAGCGAGCGCGCGAACTGGACGTACCGCTTGATGATCTCGTGCGTGTCTCCGGCACTGACCAGGATCTTCAGCACCGAGGTGCGCGTGGCCGCGTCGCCGGAGGCGATGAGGGGGAGGAGCTTGTCCACGAACTCCGGGCCGGAATTGGCCGCGGCGCGGGTGATGGCCTCGACCATGACCTGCTGCGTGTTGTAGCCGGCCTTGGGGAGCTGTTCGACGAGCAGGGCCACCGACTGCGGCGCTGCCTTCCGGGCCAGCAGCTCCAGGGCCCGGTCGCGGACGTTGTCCTCGTCGTCGCGGGCCAGTTGCTGCCAGCGGGCGAACGACTTGGCGTCGAGGTCGAGCGCGGCCAGTTTCTCCAGCAGCACGATGCGGTCGTCGACGGCTGTCGACTCGAGCTGCCACAGCAGCGGCTCCAGGGACTTGTTGGGAGGAATCTCCAGGAGCAGCCGCCGGGCCGCCTCCTGCATCTCGCGCGTCTCTTTCGTCTCCTTGGCCACGGGCGCCAGGAGCTGGGGCAGGCGCGCCTCTACGCCGAGGTTCAGGCTGAAGAGAACGCCCGTCGCGGCACGCATGGCCGCCTCCGGCTTGCCCTTGATCTCGCCGAGGAACACGTCCAGCGTCTCGGCGTCGCGGAGCTTCTGCAGGATCCTGGCCCCGGTCTCGCGGAAGGTGCGGTCCGGGCGGAAGAGCATCCACGTTACGTCGCGCGCCTTGACGCCCTCCGCCCCGGCCAGGCGGACGAGCAGCTCGTCGCGCTCTTCGTTGGTGGCAAATTCCTTGTTGGCGAGACGCTTGACCGTCTCCCGGACGTCCGACGAAAACAGCGCCATGCGGGTCGAAGTATATCCGGTGAAAAGAGAGCCAGGCACCGAGTGTAGGGCACGACTGCGTCGTGCCGAATTCCGTGTGCGCGTCATTGACCAGCGCGTGCCACCGGCCCGCCCACCGGGATTCGGCACGACGCAGTCGTGCGTCTACACGGCCGCGTAACTCCCGGCGTCCCGCGGCTCAGGGTCGGGGGTGATGGAGCGGAGGTACTCCTCCAGCCCGACCAGGTCGGAGGCGAAGGCGTCGAAGTAGGCATCCATGCGCTGGCGGTCGCCCTCGGAGATGCGCTGCCGGGCCAGCAGGGCGTGGATGCGGACGAGGCTGACCTGGATCTCTTCGAGCTGGCGGACGGCGGTGTCGATCCCGGTCATGCAGTCTCCCCTTTGAGCATGTTCAGCCTGCCGATGGCCAAAGGGCGGCCTCGCGGCCGCCCTTTGGGGAATTGCGTCGGGGTCACGGTTACTGCTGTACCTCGTCGGTCATCTCCGAGAAGATCATGACGCGCGGCATGTTGGGCGGCGCCCACGTGCCCTTGATCAGGCTCTCGTCGAACCAGATGTCGGGCGTACCGGTACCGCTGACCACGCCCTGGATGAGCAGCGAGCCGTAGTACGTGGCGTTGCCCTGCGAGTCGTAGTCGCCTTCGTTGTAGAGGATGCCGTCCAGGATCGTGTCGAGGGGAACGATGGCGCCGTCGGCGTCATACGCGTTGCTCGTACAGAGGGACTGGGCGGGCGAACCGGAGCAGCTCACGGGATTGCCCATGTTGTCGAGCTTCTTGGGGCGATGGGTCTGCGAGCCGGACGCTTCCCATCCCACCGTGACCCAGCCCGACTTCGTGGTCGGGTAGATCAGATTCAGGTATGGCTCGTGCGGCTCGGAGCAGTCCGTGGCAGCGTTCGTGCCGGGCACGGTGCACTTGGCGCCGTAGTCGGCGATGGCCTGGGCGTCCGACTTCCAGGTTTTCACGACGTAGGACGTCCCGGCGCCGTGGGCAGTGGAGCCCGGGTCCCACGACGTCCAGGCCGGGGCAGGCATGGTCACCACGTCGAACTTGCCGTTGCCGTTGAGGTCCTGATAGCTGAACGAGGAGTCGCCGGCGTTGTAGCGGCAGATGCCGCCGCAGTCGTTGCCGTTGCTGTCCACCGTCTGCCACTTGCTGTTGGCCAGGTCCCACACGGGGTACCCGATGTCGCGGTACGGCTCGCCGGGGAACTGGGCCTGGATGGTCGTGGCGGAGCTGCCCATGCCCTTCGAGCCGAACGAGGAGGAGTTCAGGTAGACGAAACCCTGCATGAGGAAGCTGCCGCTGAAGTCCGACGATTTCCAGACCTCGGGGCCGGTAAGCTGGGCGGTGCGCGCCGCGCCGACCAGCGTCTGCGGATTGACACCGTTCTTCGTATCGAAGAAGTAGACGCCCGGGCCCATCCCGTTGTTGTTGACGTTGACCCAGTGGGGCGCGGTATCGGCCGTGCCTGAGCCGTTGAGCTTGAAGTTCCCCGATCCGTTGTCGTAGGCGAAGTAGTAAATCCCCTTGAGGCCGCGGCTGTTGGTGACGATCTTCTTCCAGAAGTCGTAGCGGATGGTCGGGAAGACGACGCGCTTGAAGAAGGGATAGTTGTTGACGCCCTGCCACTGGAAGCCGTAGGTGACGGCGCTCGTCGAGTCTTCGGCATTCGAGTAGCTGTACGAGTTGCACTGCGGGAAGTTGGGATAGGCCGTCGTGCCGTCCAGGCTGTTGTCGCCGACGGCACGCGAGCCGAACCACGGGTCTTCGAAGCTCTTGTTGAGCAGCTCGTGGAGGTAGTCGCCGTCTTCGAATTGCGCGCTCGTGATTGGCCACACCTCGGTGCCGATGTTGGCCACGGCCGTCGCTCCCGTGCCGCCGCCCCCGCTGATCGTCACCACCGGGCCCCAGGTCGCAGTGCCCGTGCCGGTGGGAGGAGGCGGGTTCGGAGCGTAGCCGGAGCCGTGAGAGCCGGCCGCGGCGTTGATGGTGATGGCCGTGACGGCGCCGCCGGAGATCGTCGCCGTGGCCGCGGCCGTCGTGCCCGCGCCGCCGGGTGCCGCGATCGTGACCGTGGGCGCCAGGGTGTATCCCGACCCGCCGTTCGTGACCGTGACCGAAGCGATGGATGCCCCCGGCTCGTAGCCGTGCTCGAAGTGCGGGCGCTCGTACGCGTTCGCCCACGGGAGCGAGACAGGATTGCGCTTGTTGGTGAGATCGCCCGTCGACGTCTCGTTGCCCCAGTGGACGACGAAGTCGCCGCCGAAGGAGATGGAGGTATTCGACTGGATCGGACCGCCGGGGATGGGGAGGGGCAGCTCGCCGACGACGATGCGCACGGAGTGCGAGGCCAGGATGTTCGTGGGATCGTTCTTCTTGACCGTCGTGGACATGGTCAGCGACGGGTCCCGGTACTGCGTGGCCGTCACCTTGATGGTGGCCACGCCGAAGCGCTGGCCGTTGACCCAGAACTGCTGCGGAGTGCCGTCGGCGTTCGTGGCCGCGCCGTTCTTGGTGAGCGTGCCGCCGACGATGGGAGGGGCGTAGACCTTGATCTCGCTGATCTCGCCATTGAGCTTGTCGGCGGCGTTGGTGCCGAGGAGGATGTTGTTGATGGTGTCGATGGACGCCGAGTCGGTGTTGTTGTTGATGATGATGTCGGCCGAGTTCTCGTCGCCGTAGAGGCGGTCGTTGCTGGCCGGACGGTACGGCTTGTCGAGCAGCATCGTCGAGGCGTCGGGCTTGTAGTAGTCGTTGTACGTGCCGACTACGCGCTTGGTCTTGATCTTCAGGATGTTGGGGTTGATGGTGGAGTCGTTGTTCGGCAGGCCGGCCGCGCTGCTCGTCGAGGTGACCGTCGCCCATGACGGCGACTGGAACCACTGCACCACCAGAATCGCTCCGGCCTCGGCGATGGAGCGCGTCTGCAGCACCGTGAGCTGATTCTTGGCGATGGTCTTTTCCGTCTCGGAGATGGTCACGAACCCGAGGCCCAGCAGAGAGAGGCCGACGATGACCATGAGACTGACGAGCAGGGCCGAACCGCGGGCGCTGCGCTTTTTCCGCTTCATCATGCTGGCTTTCTTCATGGGTTCACCTCAGTCGCAACTGTTCGGGTTGTTGGTCGATACAGACTGCCCGACCAGGTTGCAGAACTTCGTCGTGGCCTCGCTCGGGATCGTGTAGGCGATGCAGATCTTCTGCAGCCCGGTGGTCGTGGTCAGCGGAGGACTGTCGGTCTTCTTGTACTGCCAGGAGAACTTGATGGCCAGGGACGCGTTCTTGGCCAGGGTCCCCGCGCAGGCAGGCATGGTGCGGCTTACCGGCGTCGAAGAGAGGCTGAACGAGTCCGTGCAGCTCCCGCCGTAGTCGATCTGCGTCATCGTCTCGTCACCCGCTTCAGCCGCAGGCGCGACCCAGTTGATCTTGATCGTGTGTCCGGCCAGCGTCATGGTGTCCTGGCCGCCATTGGTGATGGTGTACGTTTCCTGGGCCGTGGTCTGGCTGCCGCTCGTGCTCTGGGCCAGGCTCGCTTCTCCGACGTTCTGGAACGCGCAGGAAGCCGGCGTCTCTTCGGTGGCCCACATGGTGAAGCTCTCGTTGCAGGAGGCGGTCTTGACCAGGGCGGTGATCTCGTACGTGGAGCCGGACGACAGGCCGCTCGGCCAAGTGTAGTTGTACGTCGGCGTGACGAGCACCGACGACTGGAATTGCTGTACGCCGTTGAGGAGGATGGTGTACTGGATGCCCGTGATTCCGACACCGCCGCTCTCCGCGATCACGTCACCCGCGCCGATGATCCACGGGTTGGCCGCGGTGCCGTTGCCAGTGGTGCCGCTGGCGCTGAACGTGACCCCGGCGATCAGGCAAGCCACCGGGTAGTCGACCCCCGCGCTCCGCACCCCGACCCGGCAGTCGGCGGCGGCTACTTTGTATTCGTAATACCAGAGCGTTCCGTCCGAGTCGCTGGCCGGGCCCGTGTTGTCCGTGTAGGACACCGTCGTTCCGCTGACCTGGGACTGTCCGCTGAGCAGGTACAGGCCGCTCGATCCATACGTCGGATCGAGCACGTAGGCGGGATCGGCCACCTTCTTGCGGTAGCGCGCGATCACGTACCGGTCGACGCCGATCGCGTTCCCCGAGACGTCCTGGGTGACCTTGTTCCAACCGAGGGCCACCGTGCAGTTCGAGCCGGGAACGCAGGACGACGCGGCCAGATTGACCTGGAAACTGGTCGGTGCGACGGCCTGGACGCCGGCGTCATACGCCTGTCCGGCGACGGCGCTGGCAGGCGCCGCCGGGGCCGGATTGCTGATGGCGTCGGCCGTATTGCCGCTGACGTTGTAACTGCCGACAGTCGAGCAGCGGTCGGCCGCTTCCACCCGGTAGTAGTACTGCGTGCACGTCCCCGGCGGATACGCGGACGTGGTGGGGGAGTCGGCCCAGGTCGCGCTCGCGCCCGGCGAGGCCACGACCGGCTGGCTGGCCGACGTGTACGAGAGGATCGGCACCCCTTGTCCGGACAACGGATCGAAGGACGCCGAGGTGCCGCGGTAGACGATGTACTTGATGTTCTCCGCTGAAGGAATGACCGACCCGTCGGCGGTGCAACCCGTGCCGGTGCACGTGGTCGTGGCCTTGGAGGCGTCGTTGGTGGTCGGCGACTTCCAGGTGAGCGTCACCGTATAGTCGGTGTTGGCCGGATTCGCGGCGTGCGTCTGGGTGGCTGTCGTGGCCGTGACGTTGGTCGGGGGCGACGGCTTGGTGGAGTTTTTCGGCACGACTGAGTAGGCGTCGCTCCAGGTCGAGCCGCTGTCGTTGATCGCCTGGATCTTGTAATACCAGGTCTTGCTGGGATCGATGCCGCCGAGATCGGGAATGACCGTCGTGACCGTGGTCGGATCCACGATGGTCAGGTTGTTCGGCGGGCAGAAGCAGCCGCTCGAGCTCGTGTCCCAGGCGATCACGTACTTCTGCACCACGCCGCCGGTCGTGGGCGGCTGCCAGGCGATGGCCGGCGCCGCGCAGTAGCCGGTGCACATGCCCGTGATGATGGGCTTGCCCGGCGCCGAGTTCGTCGGCTCGGGGAATCCCGTCAGGCCGAGGTTGCGCGGCACGATCACCGCCTGCAGCGAGTACTCGCGGTAGTTCTTGAACGCCGCCAGCGTCTCGGTCGGATTGGCGTACGACAGGTCCGGACTGGCGTTCATGCCCACGAGCTGCACGCGAAGCGACTGGATCTCCGAGCGGAGGGAGCGGTCCCCGACGTTCGTGGTCGCGCTGTTGGCCGGGTCGTACTGCCCGTCGCCCCCTACCGCGCCGGTCAGGTTGTTGGCCGCGTCGTGGGCGTCCGTCGAGGCGAAACCGGCGTCACGCGTGGTGGCGATGTCGGTGCCGTCCGTGTTCTTCAACAGGGTCGACGCATTGGCGTCGGTGAAGTAGTAGAAGTTCATGCTGCGGATGTTTTCAGCGACCGGCGTCCCCATCGAGCCCTTCATGACATCGTCGACGCTGATGCGGTAGAGCGTGTAGGGCGGATTGTTGTTGGTGAGGTCGATGCCGCAGCCGCTGCAGGTCGTGGAGGAGAGGCTCTGGCCGGTCACTCCCTGCGAGGCTCCGATGGTCACCCTGGCCTCGGCGCTGCCGCCGGGATAGGTGGCACGCGGCTTGGCCGCGTCGAGATAGAAGGCGATCGAGCCGGTGTTCTTCGAGGCGTCGGCCGAGCGCAGGGCGTAGGCGATGATCTCGTCGTTGCCCGTCGTCACGTACGGGAAGATCTTCGTTCCCGTGCTGGCGTCGATCGGGGTGTAGCCCTCGGCGTCCTCCAGGCCGTTTCCATGCGTGGGGTCGGTGTTGTAGTCGAAGTTGGCCCGGAAGACGATGGCGCTCTTGCCGGCATATTCGATCTGCTCGTCCATCTGGGCGAACTGGTTCACCAGCACGGTCGTCCACTTCCCCGTCCCGTCGCTGGTGATGGCGTTGACGGTGAGGTTCCACGTCGGCGCCGAGGCGCCGCTCGTCCCCGCCGTGGAACAGGTGTAGATCATGCCGTTGCCGGGATCGACCTGCACGCCGACCGCGTAGGCCGTGCTGGGAGACCAGAGCGTCGCTCCCACCGCGCCGTTGGGCGTGCCGCCGCGGTTGTAGTCGAAGCCCGCCATGCGCACGTCGGACGTCAGCTTGTCGAAGGCGATGCGCGTGCTCTGCTGGAGGTCGGCCGCCTCGGTGCCCGACTTGAACACCTTGTTGCTGCGGTCATAGACGGTCAGCGCCGCGATCATGATGATGGCGAAGATGGCCGTCGTCACCATGATCTCAGCGAGGGTGAATCCGCGCTCGGTCGTTGCGTGCGAACGTCGCATGGGTCTGCTCCTGTCGTCGGTGTGCATAGGGGATCAGTACTTGGTGGTGGTGAAGAAGGCGTAGCGCCTCTGCCCGGGCCCTTCGTCCCACGCCACGTAGGCGCGGACGGTGGTGAACTGCGCGGTGGTCACGGGATTGGCCACCACCCGCGGGGTACGGGGGGTGACCACGATGCCCACGGTCGGGTTGAGCAGCAGGCCGTTCGGGTTGCCGTTGACCAGCACCTGCGAGTACCACTTGGCCATGTAGCCGCCCGAGTCGTTCGTACAGGTCACCGTGCTGCCCGAGACCGAACAGGCGCTCGAGTCGCGGGCCACGCTGCCGGCGTAGCTGACGTCGCCGCGGCCCACGACGTTCGTGAGGGTGACCGTGGCCAGCGCCGGCGTGTCGCCGATGTTGAAGTTCGAGCGGAGCTGGGCGCTGGTCATCTGCTCGAGGTCTTCCATGATCCTCGTGGCGATGGCCGTGGCCTCGGTCATCTGCTTGCCGCCGTAGACGTTCCGGCGGCCCATATAGAACAGGGAGAGGACGGTGAGCAGGACGACGCTCGTGATGGCGATGGCCACGAGCACTTCGATGAGGCTGTATCCGTTTGCGCGCTTGTTCATCGGTGACCTTTCGGAATGCTCACTGCGCGAGCACGCGGCCGCTGGGACTGATCTGGATCTGGTAGATCGGCTTGGGGACGGTGTAGTCGGTCTTGATGCTGACGATCGCCGAGGTCAGTCCCGCGGGCATCTGCGCGTGGCCGTCGGGGAAGAAGACGATGTCCAGCAGCCCGTCCGGTGTGGGATCGATGTCCGTGAACGTCTGGGGGTTGGCCGTCGCGTCGGCCGGGAAGTAGACGATGTTGTCGAGCACCTTCGCCGGGCGGATCGGGTTGGAGCCCGTTCCGGTGAGGGGCGTCCACTGGGCGTTCTGGATGACGCCGATCGCGAACGGCGCCTCGTAGATGTTGTACGTCCGCTTTCCCGTACCAATGTCGAACGAGAGCTTCACTTCGTGACCCTTCTGGATGGCCAGGGCCCGCGCCCCGCGCAGGTCCGAGGTGAACGTGCGCATGGCCGTCTTCACCTTGTTGCTCCGGTAGAAATTGATGAACGCCGGGATCGAGACGAGCGCGAGCGCCCCGACGATGGCGAGAACCGTAAGCATTTCCGGGAGGGAGTAACCGGCCTCTCTCCTCCGTGGCACGCGATGCCGAGCGTTCATCATGGACGGCTCCTTTCTGCGAAGCGGGTGCCATAAGGCACAAGCCGCCTCAATTGACTGGCAGGACGTTGGTTAGGTCAAAGAACCAGATTTCGTTCACAACGCCATGCGTCGTAGATTGTTACATAAGGTAACAGCCGATGCGTCGCACTGGAAGGCTGAAAGGCTGAAAGGAGAGATGTGACCCCCCAGCCACGGGATCCGAGATGCATCCAGCCCTTTCAGCCTTCCAGCCTTTCAGCCTTTCAGCCTTCTCCGGCCGGCTCACCCGCGAACACCATCGTCGCCTCCGCCCCCTTGCCCGGCTCCCCGGTCAGCCGCAGCGTGCCGCCGTGTAGGAGCACGATCTTCCGGGCCAGGGGGAGGCCCATGCCGAAGCCGCTCGGCTTGTTCGAGTGGAAGGGGAGGAAGAGACGCTGGGTCTCGGCGGGATCGAAGCCGGCGCCGTCGTCCGTGATGGTGAGGGAAGGTGGGTCGGGTGTAACGGCCACGCGGACGGCGCCGCGGCCTTTCTCCCGGACGGCGTCGACGGCATTGAGGAGGAGGTTCTCGATGGCCCGGCTGAGGAGGACGCGGTCGGCGTCGATGACCACGGGAGGGCCCTGCACGTCGAGGCTCACCTCGCCCTCGCCGAGGTCCCCGAGCTGCCGTACCTGCGCGTCGGCGAGCTCGCGCAGGTCGACCGGCTCGGTGTTGAGGTGGAGGGGGCGGGCGAAGGCCAGGAGCCGTTCGATGGCCTGCAGCAGCAGGCCCGCTTCCTTCTCCGCACTCTGCAGCCGGGCCCCGGCGGCGTCGTCCACGCCGCTGCGGCGGGCCAGCTTCATGTAGCCGAGGATGGTGTTGACCGAGTTGCGCAGCTCGTGGGCGATGCCGGCCGAGATCTCGCCGAGCTGGGCCAGGGTCTGCATCTCCTGCACGCGGGTCTCCAGGGCGCTCTTCTCGATCGCGTGCAGCCGCTTCAGCTCCGCCTCCTGCGAGCGCAGGGTGGCGATGGAGTTGCGGAAGGTCTCGATCAGGTAAGCCGTCTCCTCCTGGTCGCCGCGCTCGCCCAGCTCCTTCGCCTGGTCGAGCATGGCCTCGATGGGCCGCAGGATGCGCGGCACGTAGAGCAGCAGCAGGGCGATACCCAGCGACGCCGCCGTGACGCAGATGCCCGCGGTGAGCGTGAAGCGGCTGTGCAGGGCCTGCCTGCCCGCCGCGTCGAAGTGGAGCGTCAGCGTCCCCGGTCCGGTCAGGCGCTGGACATCGTCGAAGGAGCCGTGCGTCTCACCGGAGACGAGGCGCCGGCCGTCGCGCGTCTGCAGCTCCATGGCGGCCACGTGGAACCGCCCGCGGAGGGAGACCAGCTCCGTATCCAGCGCGGCCGGCGAGGCGCCGTTGACGGCTGCCACGGCCACCTCCGCCACGATCCGCTCGCTGCGGTCGATCATGGCCTCGCTCTGGGCCACGCTGGCCCGCAGCACGAAGACCAGCGAGAAGATCAGCAGGATGAGAAAGCCGACCAGAAAGCTCAGGAAGAGCTTCACGTCCCGCCGGAAGCCGATCTTCGTCAGCGGAGCAGAAGCGAGACGTACCATCCGGCCAGTGTAGGGCCAAAGAAAATCACCGCCAACGTTCCGAAGCCGAGGAAAACCCCGAAGGGGAGCGGCGTCTGCATCCCCTTCGCACTGCGGATCGCCGCCGGGACGGCGATCACCACCCCGCTCAGCGACGCCAGCATCAGCACGCCCAGGAGCGGCCGCCAGCCCACGATGGCCCCGATCATGGCCATCATCTTCACGTCACCCCACCCCATCCCCTCCACGTGACGCACCAGCCACCACACGCCGATGAGCGTGGTGATGATGCCCGCGCCCGCCGCTGCGCCGATCACTGAGTCGAGCAGCGAGTCGCTCAGCATCAGTTGCGGATAGAGCACCCCGAGCTGCAGCGCGCCGGCCCCGATCCCGATGGCGATGCCCGGCACGTCGATCACGTCCGGCAGCATGTGGATCTCCGCGTCGATATAGATGAGGGCGATGGTCATGGAGATGATGGCCGCCACGGGGAGGAATCCCACCGTTGGCCCGGTGTGGAGGAAGAGGGCCAGGTAGAAGAGGGCGTTGGCCAGCTCCACCAGCGGATAGCGGAGAGCGATCGGCTCGCGGCAGGCCCGGCACCTTCCGCCCAGCACGATCCAACTGGCGATGGGGATGTTGTCGTACCAGCGGATGGCGGCATTGCAGTGCGGGCAGTGACTCCCCGGAAAGACGATCGACTCCTCGCGCGGGTAGCGATGGATGACGACGTTGAGGAACGACCCCACGATCGCGCCGATCCCGAACGCGTAGAAGGCCAGGAGGTACTGCATGCGGGGCGTCAGTTTACTCTGGGCGTGGGTGCCTCAGTTCACTCTGAGCGAGGGTGGCGGGTGGGCGGGAGCGAAGAGTCAAAGCGTGGCACGCCGATCCGTTTGCTACGGCAGTGCCTTCCTTACTCCGAGCCTGGGTGGCGCGGCGCCTGAGAGCAGAAGCGACCGAGGAAGGACGGTCACGCGGAGAAGCGGAGGACGAGGAGACGCGGAGATCGCGGAGATCGCGGAGATCGCGGAGGATATCGTTCCTTCTCCGTGTCCTCCGCGTCTCCGCGTGATCCGTCCTCCTTCGGTCGTCAGAGCGCGAGGATTTGATTCGTCGTCGTAGCAGCCCGGCAGTGCCACGGTCTGACTCTTCGCTCCCGCCCGCCCGCCACCCGCGCTCAGAGTAAACATCGAAGGCGGAGGCGTGTCGGAATCGAACCAACCCTTCGACGCTTCCGCGCCGAAACAACGGTTTTGAAGACCGCGG